>NZ_AEVS01000077.1 GCF_000189255.1 Vibrio brasiliensis LMG 20546
ATTATGGAGAGCGAGTTAAGAGATGGCTTCGTCACAGTAGAGCTGAGCGTGATCGATACCACCCAGAGCACAGTTCTCGTCGATGTCTGAAAGGTCACCACTGACACCGACCGCACCGAGAATGTTCTTTTCAGCATCGCGGATCAGCAGACCGCCGGGAACTGGCACCATGTTGCCATGAGCTAAAACGTTAACAGCGGAGATAAACGCAGGACGATTATCTGCATCCTGAGCGAGTTTCCTTGACGAACAACCGAGCGCAAGCGCTCCCCAGGCTTTAGCAATTGCGATGTCTGGTCGCATCATACTAGAGCCATCCTGGCGTTGCAGGGAGATGAGTTTGCCCCCGCTGTCGAGAACAGCGACCGTAAGTGGTGCGCTTTTGTTCTTAGATCCTGCCTGAAAGGTACCGTCAATGACGGACAGTGCTTGTTCTAGAGTTAAACTTCCCATGTTATCTCCTGTTAACGTTTACCAGCCTGACTCACACAATGTGAGCCAGTTAGGTATTACTCAGCTCCTTGTAGAAGCTGATAGCTTGGTAAGGTCAGGAAGGTGGCGAACTCTTTCGCTGTCGACAGCTCGAAGAAAAGGTCAGCGGTTTGTTCAAAGCGGCCAGCTGCGAATCGAGCTTCGCCCACTTCCTGTTTGATAGTGTCGAGCTCTTGGTACAACCATTGGTGGAAAAGCTCTTTAGTGAATGTTTGTCCGTCATCGAGATCAACGCCGTGATGAATCCATTGCCAGATATTGGCGCGTGAGATTTCAGCGGTTGCGGCATCTTCCATCAGACCATAGATAGGTACACAACCGTGTCCCTGAATCCAGGCTTCAATGTAGTAGAGCGCGATACGAATATTTTTACGAACGCCCGCTTCATCACGGCTACCTTCACATGGCTTAAGCAGCAGATCTGCTCCAATCTCATGAGTCGGGCTAACAAAGTCGAGCTGGTTTTGCTTACCGTCGAGATTTTTCTCAAATATCGACATTGCCAAATCAACCAGTGCCGGGTGAGCAACCCAGGTTCCATCGTGACCATTGCGTGATTCACGCTCTTTATCTTCGATAACCTTAGCTGTTACTCGCTCCATTTCTGCTGGATCTTTGGCAGGAATAAAGGCTGACATACCACCCATCGCTAATGCACCGCGCTGGTGGCAGGTGCGCACAAGCAGTTGGCTGTAGGCATTAAGGAACTCTTTATCCATACCGACCACGTGACGGTCTGGCAGAATTCGGTCTGCGTGGTTTTTCAGAGTTTTGATGTAGCTGAAGATGTAGTCCCAACGACCACAGTTCATGGCAACGATATGGTCGCGCATGGCATACAGCATTTCATCCATCTGGAATACAGCAGGCAGAGTTTCAATCAGCACGGTCGCGCGAATCGTGCCGCGTTTCACGCCAAAGTACTCTTCAGTGAATGAGAACACATCGTCCCACCACTGTGATTCTTCCATGCTTTCCAGCTTCGGAATGTAATAGTAGACACCAAGGCCTTGCTCGGCGCGCGTCAGGTAGTTGTGATAGAAGTACAAGGCGAAATCCATCAAACAACCGGGGATCGGCTTATCTGCGTATTGAATTGATTGCTCCGGCAGGTGCAGGCCTCGCGGACGGGCAATCAGTAACGCAGGATCATCACTGAGCTGATAATGTTTGTTTTTTGCTTCATCGTGATAGCTGATGGTGCGAGCATTTGCATCGCGCAGGTTGATCTGACCTTGAACCATGTTCCCCCAGGTTGGGGAAGAAGCATCTTCAAAGCAGCACATAAACACTTTTGCGCCCGAGTTTAGCGCATTGATGACCATTTTACGGTCGATTGGGCCGGTAATTTCTACTCGGCGGTCTAATAGCTCAGGTGGCGGCGTGGCTACCTTCCAGCTTTTGTCTTCGCGAATTTGTTGCGTGTCAGTGCGGAAACCAGGCAGTTCTCCGGCATCATAACGCTGTTGTTGTTGTTCGCGGGCTTGTAGTAGTGCATCTCTGCGAGGTGCAAATTTCTCTACGAGTTTGGTTAGGAAAGAGAGTGCCTCTTTTGAAAGGATGGCTTGGAATTCTGGGTTGTCCGTATTACCAACTACGCGCAGACAGGCAGTCTCTTCTCTTTCTGCTACATCGTTCACACTCATTGTTTGTCTCCTTTAAACAATATCGAATGATTTTGTGTACAAAATTTATCTTTCACGAATACTTATATTTCAATTCATGTAAACAATCAAAGGGTATTTAACATTTATTTTTCATTTGCTCACTTGTTCAATTATTTTTATGTAAAGATATTTTATATAAAGCAATGATTTCTAGGCTTTTCGGGGTAAGTGATCGCTTAAAGTAAATGCTCTATGTTGAAAAAATGTTGCAATTGGGGGTTGCCAAATTCTGAATTTGATTCATAGTACACAAAGTATCTTTGAATTGTATACAATCGAAATGGAGGTTCGCATGGCAAAGATGAAGGCAATTGAAGCAGCGGTAGAAGTGTTGAAGAAGGAAGGTGTAGACATTGCCTTCGGCGTCCCTGGCGCAGCCATCAACCCAATGTACGCAGCAATGAAAAAGCTTGGTGGAATCGATCATGTTCTAGCGCGTCACGTGGAAGGTGCGTCGCACATGGCTGAGGGTTACACCCGTACTAACCAAGACAACATTGGTGTCTGTATCGGTACATCTGGCCCGGCGGGTACAGATATGATCACCGGTCTTTACTCAGCGTCGGCTGATTCAATTCCAATCCTGTGTATTACAGGACAGGCGCCTCGTGCTCGCCTGCATAAAGAAGACTTTCAGGCAGTTGACATCGAGTCGATTGCTAAGCCTGTCACCAAATGGGCAACAACAGTACTTGAACCAGCTCAGGTGCCACGTGCATTCCAGCAGGCGTTCCATCTAATGCGCTCTGGTCGTCCGGGTCCGGTTCTTATCGACCTGCCTCTGGATGTGCAGCTAACGGAAATCGAATTTGATATCGATACTTATGAACCGTTAGAAGCGTATCAGCCAAAAGCGACCCGCTCTCAGGTTGAGAAAGCGATGGAAATGCTGTGTGAATCAGCGAATCCAGTGATTGTTTCTGGTGGTGGTGTCATTAACGCTGGCGCAGAAGAGTTGCTACAGCAATTCGCAGAGATCACTGGCGTACCAGTAATCCCTACGTTAATGGGCTGGGGTTCAATCGCCGACGATCACGAGCTAATGGCAGGGATGGTAGGTCTGCAGACTGCGCACCGTTATGGTAACGCAACGTTACTTGAATCTGATTTTGTATTTGGTATCGGTAACCGTTGGGCAAACCGCCACACAGGTTCACTGGATGTCTACACCAAAGGCCGTAAATTTGTTCACGTAGATATCGAGCCGACTCAGATTGGTCGAGTATTCTGTCCTGATTTAGGCATCGTATCTGACGCTAAAGCCGCGCTAGAGCTGTTAGTTGAAGTGGCGCGTGAATGGCGTGATGGCGGAAAATTACCAAATCGCAGCGCTTGGGTTGGCGAGTGTCAGCAGCGCAAAGCAACTATGTTGCGTAAAACACACTACACCGATGCGCCAATTAAACCAATGCGTGTTTACGAAGAGATGAACAAAGCATTTGGTCGCGATACCTGTTACGTCAGCACCATTGGCCTGTCGCAAATCGCAGCGGCTCAGTTCCTACATGTTTACAAACCACGTCACTGGATTAACTGTGGTCAGGCTGGTCCTCTGGGTTGGACTACGCCAGCTGCACTGGGTGTACGCGCTGCAGATCCAAACCGCGATATCGTGGCTATCTCTGGTGACTACGACTTCCAGTTCATGATTGAAGAACTGGCGGTAGGTGCTCAGTTTAACCTGCCTTACATTCACGTATTGGTGAACAACTCTTATCTGGGTCTGATTCGCCAGGCTCAGCGTCAGTTTGACATTGATTACTGTGTTCAGCTTGCGTTTGAAAACCAGAACGCTCCAGAACTCAATGGCTACGGTGTTGACCACGTAACCGTTGTCGAAGGTCTGGGTTGTAAAGCGATTAGAGTGACTGACCCTGACCAGATGCAGGCGGCATTTGCCCAGGCGAAAGAGCTGATGAACAAGCACAAGGTACCTGTTGTGGTTGAAGTGATTCTTGAACGAGTAACTAACATTGCGATGGGTGTTGAAATCGACTCTATCAATGAGTTTGAAGCTTTGGCAGAAAGTGCTGATGACGCACCAACAGCGCTGATTCATAACAGCTAACAACGACAGAATAAGGAAATCAAAATGGCTAAGTTTGCAGCAAATTTATCGATGTTGTTTACCGAACTGGACTTTGAAGATCGTTTTGAAGCAGCGGCAAAAGCGGGCTTCTCTGGCGTAGAGTACCTTTTCCCTTACGCACTGGAAGCACAGCAGATTAAGGAAAAGCTTGATGAAAACCAACTTACCCAAGTGCTCTTCAACCTCCCGGCCGGTGACTGGGAAGCGGGCGAGCGCGGTATCGCGGTGGACCCAGCGCGAATTGAAGAGTTTCAGGCAGGAGTCGCAACCGCGATCGAATACGCCAAAGTACTGGGCAATACCCAAATCAACTGTCTTGCGGGGATCGTTCCACAAGGTGTGAGCCAGCATGATGCTCACGCAGCGTTTGTGATCAACCTTCGTTATGCAGCGCAAGCTCTGAAGGAAGCGGGTATTCGTCTGGTGATTGAAGCGATTAACACCCGAGACATCCCGGGCTTCTTCCTCAACACCACAGAGCAAGCCAAAGCTGTGATTAAAGAAGTAGGTAGTGACAACCTGTTCATTCAGTACGACATCTACCACATGCAGATCATGGAAGGTGATTTAACACCAACTATGTCAGCCAACATTGGTCAGATTGCTCACGTGCAACTGGCTGATAACCCGGGACGACATGAACCTGGTACGGGTGAAATCAATTACCCGTTTGTCCTTAAGCATTTAGATGACCTCGGTTACCAAGGTTGGGTTGGTTGTGAATACAAGCCAAAAACCACCACAACCGAAGGTTTAGATTGGATCAACTTATATCGTTAATGGCGGTGTCGCCCACCTGAATAAGGTGGGCTCAAGTTACGGAGAACAGAATATGAAAATTGCATTTATTGGTACAGGAATCATGGGCAGACCGATGGCTGCCAACCTACAGAAAGCGGGATATGACCTTGTAGTATCAGACCATTTCAACCCACCGCCAAAAGATTTAGTTGAAGCTGGTGCGATTGTTTGTCATTCCCCTGAAGAAGCGACACGCGTAGCAGATGTCGTCATCCTTATGGTGCCAAACACTCCTCAGGTTGAAGATGTGCTGTTTGGTGACAAAGGTGTTGAAGCTGGCCTGACATCAGGCGGCGCTGAAGGCAAACTGGTTATCGACATGAGCTCGATTTCACCAATGGCAACCAAGGCGATTGCGGCACGTATCAACGAAAGTGGTGCAGAGTATCTGGATGCGCCAGTTTCAGGTGGTGAAGTGGGCGCGATTAACGCCGCATTGAGCATCATGGTTGGCGGTTCACAGCAGGCGTTTGATAAAGCTCGTCCACTGTTTGAAGTGATGGGTAAAAACATTACTTTGGTGGGTGAAAACGGTGCAGGTCAAACGTGTAAAGTCGCTAACCAAATCATCGTAGCTCTTAACATTGAAGCGGTATCAGAAGCGCTAGTGTTTGCTTCTAAAGCGGGAGCTGATCCTGCGCGTGTTCGTCAGGCTCTACTGGGCGGTTTTGCTAGCTCGAAGATTCTTGAAGTTCACGGTGAACGTATGATCGAAGGGACATTCGATCCGGGCTTTAGAATCTCGCTACACCAGAAAGATCTGGATCTAGCGCTGTCTGGGGCTAAAGAGTTGGATGTTGCTCTGCCAAATACGGCAACAGCTCAAGAGCTATTCGAAGATTGTGCCGCGTTGGGCGGTCAGGATTGGGATCACTCTGCTTTGATTAAAGCGATCGAGAAACGCTCAGGTCATTCAATCAGAGATTAATTCCATTCGGGACGTGAAGGATTCCTCTCCCTTCATTGTTCCTGGGGTTTGGCATGAACCCTAAATTTATTGCTAATAAATCGCGTAGTTTTTCCGTCTCCTTTTATACGCGTTCCCGTTGTAAGGCAAAAGGTAGGAGCACTTCTCGGGCTCCGTCTTAGCAGGCACCTGGCGTACTTACTTCGGGATTTTTTCTCTCTCTGTGAGCTGTGCAAAACGGCACTTCAGTCACCGGGCAAGGCTTGTGATATGTTAATCAAGTACGCCGACAGGCTGACATCACAAGGCAAAAGAGATGCAGTTAAATACCCTAATCGCTCGTCAAATCGTTGAACGTGCGACGAAAATTATCCAGTTTCCCGTTAACGTTATGGACGAGAACGGTCAGATCATTGGATCAAGTGACCCAACGCGTTTACACCGAACTCATGAAGGGGCGCTACTCGCTATTCATGACAATCGAACTATCGAAATCAACCAGACGGTTGCCAGTACGCTGATTGGTGTAAAAGAGGGCATTAACCTACCCATTCTCTATCAGGATAGCGTGATAGGTGTGGTAGGAATATCAGGTCAGCCGGACGACGTCAGAAGTTACGGTGAGCTGGTAAAGATGACTGCGGAACTGATTGTTGAACAAGAAGCCCTGATGGCTCAGATTCAATGGAACAAACGTCATCGGGAAGAGTTGCTGATGCAACTGATTCAGGGGTCGACCCTGAACGAAAACCAATTGCTGTCAATTGCAGAACGATTAGATTTGAACTTATCGCAGCCGAGAATTGCTGCGGTAGTAAAAGTGATACCCAAGCAAGGGCAATCACTGACACTGGAACATTTACAGAAGCTGGTTCATCTGCTCGATTACCCCGAGCGAGACAACATTGTCGGTATTGTTTCTGTCTCGATGAATGAGGTGGTGGTGTTAAAGCCGGTGACTTTGGTTGAAGGCAGCTGGAACCAGACCGAAGAGAAGGCGCGGGTGAAAAGATTACTCAAGCGCATCGCTCAGGAAGCGGACTTCTCAATCCAGATTGCATTAGGCCAATACTTCGCGGGTGTGTCAGGCTTAGCACGCTCTTACGAGACAGCGAAAGCGACGCTTGCCAGTGCCGGAAACAGTAAAGAGGCAATCCTGTTCTATCAGGATCATAAGCTTTCGGTATTGGTCGGCGGATTAAAACAAGATCAGTGGCGACGTACCCAGTTGACTGAACCGCTCGAAAAATTGCAGCAACAAGACAGTAAAGGTGTGTTGCTCAAGACACTACGGGTATTTTTTGATCAAGACTGCGATCCAGCTCAAGCTTGTGCAGCCCTACATATTCACCGAAATACCCTGCGTTATCGCTTAGATAAGATTGAAGAGACTACTAACTTAAAAATCAATAATTTAGACCAAAAAGTGCAGTTATATTTGGCGCTTAAATGTCTGTGACTTAATGATGTGTTTTGTGCAATTTGACATATTGGTGAGGTTTTATAGCCGAAAATTTGTCACTTTGCATAAAGGAATGATGGTTGAATCACTGAATAATAACACCGTCCCTACTGACACCCTCAATGCCGGAAATGAATTCTGGCGTAGAGAGCAAACATTACAATAAACGGAGTTATCATGAGTCTGATCCTAATCCTGCTGGGGGTGATAGCCTTTATCGTCCTCGCTACAACCAAGTTTAAGTTACACCCCTTTTTAGCACTCATCGTAGCGGCATTTCTGGCTGCATTTGCTTATGGTCTACCGGCTGACAGTATTGCTAAAACCATCGCATCCGGCTTTGGCGGTATTCTTGGCTACATCGGCCTTGTTATCGTTCTCGGTACCATCATTGGTGTCATTTTAGAGAAGAGCGGTGCCGCCATTACTATGGCAGATACGGTAATCAAGGTGCTTGGAGACCGTTTCCCGACTCTGACGATGAGCATCATCGGTTACATTGTTTCGGTACCTGTTTTCTGTGACTCAGGCTTTGTCATCCTCAACTCACTAAAAGAGTCGCTGGCAAACCGTATGAAAACATCCAGCGTGGCAATGAGTGTCGCACTTGCGACGGGTTTATATGCGACGCATACCTTTGTGCCGCCAACACCAGGTCCAATTGCAGCTGCGGGTAACCTGGGTCTTGAGTCTAATTTAGGTCTGGTTATTGGCGTCGGTGTCTTTGTTGCAGCGACAGCAGCAATTGCCGGTATGTTGTGGGCGAATCGATTTAAGCATGTTGAACCTGATGCGGATCAACAGGCTGACGAAATCAAACAAGACTGGAAAGAACTTAAAGCATCATATGGTGAACTACCGACAGCGAGTCAGGCATTTGCCCCAATCTTTGTGCCTATCTTACTGATCTGTTTCGGTTCGATTGCTAAGTTCCCTAGCTTACCTCTGGGTGACGGTGCACTGTTTGACGTTCTGGTGTTCTTAGGTCAGCCGCTGACAGCGCTACTGATTGGTCTGTTCCTGTCAGTTCGCCTGCTAAAGAGCGACAACAAAGTAGAAGAATTTGGTCAGCGCATTAGTCAGGGCATCACAGCTGCAGCGCCGATTCTGCTGATTACTGGTGCTGGTGGCGCATTTGGTGCGGTACTTAAAGCAACGCCACTGGGTGATTACTTGGGTACCACGCTGTCAGCGTTGGGTGTAGGCATCTTTATGCCATTTATCGTTGCAGCGGCACTGAAGTCAGCTCAAGGCTCGTCAACCGTTGCGCTAGTAACAACTTCTGCGTTGGTCGCGCCAATGTTGGCTCAACTCGGTCTAGACTCAGAAATGGGACGAGTGCTTACAGTAATGGCGATTGGTGCAGGTGCAATGACGGTATCGCATGCAAATGACAGCTTCTTCTGGGTTGTTTCGCAGTTTAGTCGCATGTCGGTTGGACTCGCTTACCGCGCACAAACCATGGCAACTCTGGTTCAGGGCGTGACAGCAATGACACTGGTTTACATTCTAAGTCTTGTTCTTCTGTAACAAGCCAAAATAGGAAACATATATGAAAGTAGTGATCGCTCCAGACTCTTACAAAGAAAGTCTAACTGCTATGGAAGTGGCGACTGCGATTGAAAGTGGCTTCAAAGAAATCATGCCAGACGCAGAGTACATTAAACTGCCTATGGCGGACGGTGGAGAAGGCACAGTGCAGTCTTTAGTTGACGCGACTGGAGGCGATATCGTAACGGTTGAAGTGACGGGGCCTCTTGGTCAGCCAGTCGAAGGCTTTTACGGACTACTTGGTGATGGTTCGACTGCCGTTATTGAAATGGCGGCAGCATCAGGTCTTCATTTAGTTGAACCCAATGAGCGAAACCCATTACTTACTACCACATATGGCACCGGCGAGCTGATTAAAGCGGCACTTGATAGAGGTGTCGACCATATCATTATCGGTATCGGTGGCAGTTCGACCAACGATGGTGGTGTGGGTATGGCACAGGCTCTGGGGGCAAAACTGGTTGATGCAAACGGAGTTGACTTACCATTTGGTGGCGGCGCTCTGGCTGATCTGGTCAGTATTGACTTGTCGGGGCTCGACTCGCGTTTAGAGACGGTACAGTTGGAAGTGGCTTGTGATGTTGATAACCCGTTGTGTGGACCGAAAGGTGCGTCACATATCTTTGGCCCACAGAAAGGTGCGACGCCAGAAATGGTGACTGAGCTTGATGCAAACCTTGCGCACTATGCTGAGGTGATTCGTCAAACCAATGGTAAAGAGGTCATTAACCAGGCTGGTGCTGGTGCAGCAGGTGGTTTAGGAGCTGCACTACTGGGTTTGTTTGACGCGACGCTTCGTCCGGGAATCAGCATTGTAATGGATGCGGTCAATCTGGCTGAAGTGGTTAAGGACGCGGATCTTGTGATTACTGGTGAAGGTCGAATTGATAGCCAGACAATCCATGGTAAAACACCGATTGGTGTTGCTCGTACCGCTAAGCTGTATAACTTACCTGTAATTGGTATCGCAGGCAGCACCGCGCAGGACTGCCGTGTGGTTCACGATCATGGTCTAGATGCGGTGTACAGTGTCGTTTTAGGTGCGACGGACTTACCGACGGCGCTAAAAGAAGCGGCATTTAACGTTGAAATGACCTCACGTAATATTGCGGCTGCGCTAGCAATGAAGTTTGATTAATCCTACCTGATATAAAAATAAAAACGGCCGCTAAACTGCGGCCGTTTTTTATTTCATTGAAACTGTTGAAGTTTGCTACTCTACCATCAATAAATTCTATACTTAGCCTGTTGTATATTGCGAAAGGATTTGGTCAATGAAACGTCCCCTAACTCTGGCAGTAAGCTCGCTGATGATGGCGAGTGCATTCGCAGCGCAAAGCGCGGATATGGTGTTAACCAATGGTGCTGTTTATGGTCATCCATCATCTGATTCGATCGTAGTGACCGAGGGGAAGATAACCTTTGTTGGCAATCGTGAACAAGCTGAGTCATACATAAACTCCTCTACACAAGTCGTTGACTTAGAAGGAGGCTTCATCGCTCCCGGGTTTATCGACAACCATAACCACGTATTTGAAGCGGCTTCAGAAGCGGGAGGCCAGTGTGAGTTGAGTATTGACGCTGGCATACAACAGCAGATTCCACTGCTTAAAGCGTGCCATCAGCACGCCCCAAAGGGTGAATGGGTGATGGGCTATGGCTTTTCCTTAGAAGCTCTGCTTTCAGAGCAGACGGACACAACGCCATTGCAAGTGATTGACTCCGTTTTCCCTGATCAACCAGTGATTATTATGGAGCAGACATCCCACTCTATGTGGGTCAACTCAGTCGCTTTTGCGACAGGCTGGACTGAACAAACACTCCGCAGACCCTCAAGGTGGTAAGTTACTCAAGGATCCTGATAGCGGAGAGTTAACTGGTATTCTGCTCGATAATGCTGGCGATATTGTTATGGAGCTGGCGTGGAATAGTCTGGAGCAACAGTTCGAGCAAAGCTACCAAGGGCTGATTGCTGGTTTGGATGAAGCAAAAGCGCACGGGATCACCACTATTGGTGATGGTCGAATGTACTGGAAACGCGGTTGGTATGAAGTGTGGAAAGAGGCGCAACAGCGAGGTGATCTAACTGCTCGTGTATCTCTCAGACCGTGGATTTATCCTACTGACAGCATTGAGTCGCAACTCCCTTTTTTGCGCAAGGTATTTACTTCTGAACCTTCTCAGCTTTTGCTGGTTGATCAGGTAAAAATGTACAGTGACGGGATCTTTATCAATGGAACCGCTAAAACACTGGCGCCTTATCTGGATACCTATATCCCCGAGCACCCTTATGGCATCAACTATATTCCTCCTCAGGCGATGAAAGAGTGGTTGGTCGCTCTGGATAGTATTGGTTATGGGGCACACATTCACGCCATTGGTGATGGGGCGATTCGAGAGTCATTAAATGCCGTTGAAGCGGTGCGAAAGCAGGGAGGCGACAAGTCTTACACTCTGACTCACGTTGAACTGGTCAACTCTAAAGACATCAGCCGTTTTGCTCAGCTAGATGTCAGTGCAGATTTTCAGGTTGGTTCGGACTACGTGGCATACCGTGACCATCAGTGGGCGAAAGCCTTCTTAGGCGCCAAGCGAGCACGCGCATTAATGAACCTTCGAGCTATTTTTGAGACAGGTGCTAACGTCACCTTAAGCAGTGACTGGAATGTGCATGACATCAACCCATTAGTCGGTATTGCTAATAGCCTGACCATGGGGAAAACAGGCTTGCCTGGCGTAGAAGACGCGATTGACGCCTACACCATTAACGCTGCGAGTAGCTTGGGCCTTGATGACATTACTGGTTCGATAGAGGTAGGCAAGTCCGCTGACTTTGCCATCCTGTCTCGTGACATTACCGACCTGTCTCCGGAGCAGATTAAAGCCACTGAGGTTTGGATGACCGTTGTTCAGGGGGATGTGGTATATCGGGGTGATTAGATTTGATTAAGTCTCTTTACTGCTTCCCTGAAACTGTGCTCGCCATTGTGAAGGTGATATATCGAAGGCAGCGTTAAAGTTTTTGCGAAAACCACTTTCTGAACCAAAGCCTGACAGCTCGGCGACTTGCGCTATGGGGTATTGCGTGCTCTCCAGTAGCTGCTGACTAAGCTTGAGCCTTTGAGTCAGCAACCATTGGCTAAAAGTACATCCGTATGATGCTTTAAACTGGCGAGTAAAGGTTCGTCGACTCATCGCGCAGCGCTGGGCCAAACTATCAAGTGAGTGCGGCTGGTTTATGGTTTCTGAAATTTGGTCAATCACCTTGGTTAAGCTGGTGACCTGCTCTGGGCGGTTAGCAACTGGACTGGGGATGTACTGTTTTTGTCCTCCCGAACGGAAAGGTGCTGTAACCATGACACGAGCCAGCTGATTTGCGGTACTACTGCCGCATAGTCGACGTACGATATGCAGACAGCAATCAATCGAAGCTGCTATCCCTGCAGAGGTAATGATTGACCCTTGGTCGACAAACAATGGCTCACTATCAAACTCTACATTAGGGAAGCGCTCAGCAAATTTTTCAGCGAAAGCCCAATGGGTCGTAGCGGTTTTGCCGTCCAGCAATCCGGCTTCAGCTACCACAAATGCGCCGAGACACAGACCGACTACCAGTGTTCCGCGTTGGTGAGCTGCGACTAGCTTGTCTAACAAGAGTTGAGGAGGGTTAGGCAGAGAGTCAGGCCAACTAGGAATGACGATGATATCTGCACTATCTAATGGCTCAAGACCTTGAGCAAGAATAACGTCAAACCCTGACCCAGTGGTAATTTCAGCTCGATCTAAACTACAAATCTCAAGCTTGAATTTTGGCTGGCTACCAACAAAAGCATCTTGAAATACCATGCAGGGCACGGACAAATGAAATGCACTGATGTTTTCGAACGCAACTACAGCGATTTTTTGCATTGACGGAGAACTCATAATGACCCGATTTTATCGTTAGGTGTCCATATGGACAGTGTCACACAGATTGGTTTACCAGCAAAATAGCGACATCAATTTTATTGAGTAGTCATCACTATGAAAATACATCATCTGCGCAGCGCGACTTTTGTTATTGAATCAAGTCAGCACTTCATTGTTATCGATCCTATGTTAGGAGACAAAGGTACATTGCCACCTTTTTCGATGTTGCGTTTTAAGTCTCAGCGCAATCCCACGGTCGACTTACCGGACAATGCAGCTCAAGTGCTAAGTAAAGTGACCCAAGCGATAGTGACCCATAGTCATACCTTTGGCTTGAAAACTTTTCAGCATACCGACCATCTAGATGATGCCGGAGAAAAGCTGCTTATTGGTCGGGCTATTCCTGTCGCTACGCCATATAAAGATCAAGCCTATCTGGAAAAGCATGGAATGACGGTTTCACATGGTGTCAAGGATTGGCAAACCATGGAGTTCCTCGGTGGCGAAATCACTGCTGTACCTGCTCAACATGGCCATGGCTGGATTCATAAAATGATGGCAAACGGCTCAGGGTTCTTTATCGCTTTGCCAAACGAACCGACCATTTATGTCAGTGGCGATACAGTGTTAACTGATGATGTAAAACGTGCACTGCTCGAACTGAAACCCGACATAACAGTCGTCGCTTCAGGTCAGGCGCAGATGGATGTTGGTCAACCGTTGTTGATGGCAACTGATGAAGTGATGGAGTTTATCCAGCTCTCTCCGGGGAAAGTGATTGCCAATCATATGGAAGCGCTAAATCATTGTCCGGTTGACCGCGATACCCTTCGTCAGTCGATTGAGAAGTATGGACTGGCTGATAAAGTCTTGATCCCAATGGATGGTGAAACACTAGAATTCTAATCGTTAGATGTGTGTCACCCGTTAGGGCTTGTCTTCGCTAACATAATGTTTACACTTGAATGGCGGAACTATCATAAGGAACTCGAATGACTCGCATTAGGCAGAAAAATCAGGACTTGATCATCGAAGTGGCGAGTGAGCAGTTTGCGACTCAAGGGTACGCTGCGACGAAAATGATCGATATTGCCAAGGCCGCTGATATCCCTAAGGCGAACGTGTTCTACTATTTCAGTTCCAAAGACAAGCTCTATTACGCAGTGCTGCAAACCGTGACTCAGCCATTGCTTGAAGCCTCTCGTCCTATTGAAGAGCTGAGTGATCCTGTAGAGGCACTTAGCCAATACATTGAAGCCAAGTTGCGTATTTCAAGAGACCATCCTCATGCGTCGAAAGTGTTTGCCAATGAAGTGATGTCGGGTGCGAAAGCGTTACCGGAAGACATTGGCGATGAGCTATTTAAGCAGGCTCGAATGATGATGGATAAGTTCTCGACCTGGTCTCAGCTTGGATTTATGGATGATGTTCCCCCTCAACACCTAATGTTTACCATCTGGGCTGCGACCCAGACATACGCTGACTTTGGCTGGCAGATTTGTAACGTGATGCAGAAAGAGCAACTTGATAACGAGGATTATCGTCAAGCGGCTGAGTTCCTGACCCAACTTGTTATCAAAGGCTGTGGCGTAAAAAGTAATAGTAAGTGATTGAATTACTTTGAATGAATAAAAGCCCTCAACTAGCGAGGGCTTTTTGATCTTATAAAACTTCGAGCCGGTGTTTACTGGTTAACAAGCGCCACAGCTTCACGAGTCAGGCGAGCGAGCTCGTCCCAGTCTCCGGCTTCGATCAGCTTCTTATCAACCATCCAGGTACCGCCACAAGCCACTACGCGAGGGACGGCAAGGTAATCTTTGATATTGCTTTGGTTAACACCACCTGTCGGCATTAGTGACACATCGGTATATGGGGCAAGCAGCGCTTTAACCATGTTCACGCCACCTGAGGCTTCTGCAGGGAAAAACTTCAGCAGGGTTAAGCCCATTTCTAACGCGGCTTCTATTGTGCTTGGGTTATTCACGCCCGGGACGATATCAATACCAATCTCCTGACATGCTTTTACTGTGTTCGGATTAAATCCTGGCGCAACGATAAAGGTTGCTCCAGCTTGCTGGGCGGCGATGGCCTGTTCACGGTTGAGCACTGTGCCAGCGCCAATAAGCATATCTGGCTGAGATTCATGTAGTAGGCGAATCGCCTCAACCGCTGCATCTGAACGGAAGGTAATTTCTGCTGCAGGAAGGCCGTTTTCAGCCAGAACTTTGCCCAGAGGAATGATGTCCTCAGCGTTATCAATAGCGATAACTGGAATGACTTTTAAATCTGCGAGTTGTTGTTTAATGCTAGACATAGTGTGTCCTTAATCAGCCTGATGACTGGATGTATAAATTCTATTGAGCGCAAAATGACGGTTATTCAAATCGACCCCATACCGACAGTGGCGCTAACGGTTCAAAGCCGAGTGGCTGCAATTGACAGAGTTCGTCCTCATCACCATAGCCGACAATAGGAGTTTCTGGGTAGAGTGTGCTGATGTAAGCAATCAGTTCAGCAAACAGTGTCTGCTCGCCCCATAGATTGTAAATGCCGACTGACTGGCCATCAAAAAAGTAACTAATACCAGCCAGTTTGTCGTCGTTTTCTGCGAACAAAAAACCTATCGCACTATCGTCTAAGAACACTTCAGGATAGACAGGCTCAAAGGATTCTTCACCACGCCATAGTTGCTCCCATTGCTTGAGACCTTCGGCGTCGGTCACTGCTGTTACCTTAGTTTCGGTGTCAGATTTAGTGAGGTTAGCCAGTTGCGACGCGCAATACCACATTGCATCAAACAGCTTAATAAACTGGGCACTTTCGAGATCCAATTGAGCGAAGCTGTCTTTAATGAAAAAAGTGCCTTGTTTGGGTAAGTCAGCGATTAATGCCTCACTGGTCAGTTGAGGCTTTAGTGTGACTAGATTAGGGAAAAATGTTGGCATTGTTGCACTGGCTTGCCAATACGCTTGTCGCTGCTCCCCGTTAATCTGATGAAGTTTAGCCACGGTTTGGCACCAGATTAGATTATTGTTAATTGCCTGATTTAGCGGTTGATTTGATTCCATTTTCGTTCCGATAATATCGCTGATATTGCCAATGGTTTGGCATTAAGTGTATCAGCGATACTTGTTTGTCTGTTTTGATTTGGCGGCTTTCTCATTGCCGCGTTTGTAGTTACCAGTGACACGAGCCATCAACTGCTGTTGTTGAGGCAGATCCAGATTGGCGATCTTAGCGACGAACTCAAGTGCCGCTTTGCCACGTAAAGTGGTGACGGTCAGGTTATCACGACGAATTTGTACGTTATTGGCACTGGAGAGGTAACTAAACCCAAGATCCTCTTGTTGTGTATCCATGTTGCTACCTGATTTAACTACGATTGACTGTGATATCTGAAATATAGCCGTTACCGATATTAGTTAATGCGCCTTCAATCATCACTGCTGCATCTTCTGCCAGCATAAAACCACTGGTATCAAGCGATTTCCCGCTGGTGGGCCAGAAGTCAGTTGCCATACCGCCCGGGTATACCGCAATCAGCTTCATTGGTTTGCCTTTCAGTTCAAGACGCAGCGACTCTAGCAAGCCTTTGACTGCCCATTTGACGGCGCAGTAGGTCGATTCCTGTGCTTTGGCTTGTTGGGCGGCTGTTGACATTACCACCACGACATTGACAGCTTGATCCTGATAACGCTTAACCAGCTCACGAAGCAGGTTGATAGCCGAAGTGAGATTATTGCTGATCAGTTGTTCAATTTGCTCAGGCTGCTGATCTTGCAGTAGACCGAAATAGCCACTGCCAGCGCAGTGGATGACCATCTCTGGGGCACTCTTCAGCCCATCGAACAGGGCTTCAACCTGATCTGCATCGGCCATATCACATGGGTGATAGTCGGCGTGTTGAGAAAGCTGTTGCGTCAGACTGGCGAGCTTTTGCTCACTTCGTCCTGTCAGGTAAAGCTGGTTACCGTTTTTGTCATACTGTTTGGCAAGTGCAGCGCCAAGCCCACTACTTGCACCGGTAATTACTATCATATTATTCTCCGCTCTACCTTATCTAGCCGCGCTTTGACGCGGTTTTTGATGATATACTCTCTGGCCAATTGTTCCTGTGAGCTATCACACTTTTATTGGCGTTATCGCCGTTGCTCCCTGTTGTTTAAGGTCGTTATTCCATGCCATTTAGTTCTCTTTCACTTAGTGTTGAGCTTATCAACTCGTTGCCTGAAGATATCATCAAGCCAACGGATATTCAGACTTTGGTTATCCCACAGATGCTGGCGGATAAAGATGTACTGGCTCTGGCGAATACTGGCAGCGGTAAAACGCTCGCCTATACATTGCCACTAGTGGAGAAACTCAAGGCAAATTCCGAACAACAAGCGGTGGTTCTGGTTCCGACCCGTGAGTTAGCCATGCAGGTGAGTCAGGTGATCAACCAGCTCGCTTCGCCACTGGGTTTATCTGCGGTATGCCTGTGCGGTGGCGTCGACAAAGCTGAACAGCAACAAGCGCTGGAGCAACAACCACAGATACTGGTCGCGACAACGGGTCGTTTGATTGATCTCATTAACGACGGTCTGAGTCTGAGCAAAGTGGCGTATCTGGTGTTGGATGAAGCGGATCGTTTACTCGATATGGGATTCTGGCCTGATGTACAAACTATCGCTGAAAACACTGCTCAAAAACGCCAGACTGCGATGTTTTCCGCCACGTTTTCTGAACAGCTTAAACAGCAGGCAGGCACTCTGATGCGTAGTGCGATTGAGCTTAGCGCTCATCAGAATAATAGCACGAACAAAGATATTGCTGAACGTCTTTATCTGGTCAATAAAGGCAGTAAAACCAAGGCATTGATAGAACTGATTAAGCAGCATCAATGGAAGCAGGTGCTGGTGTTTATCGGTGCAAAAGAGAACGCAGATGGACTCAATAAGAAGCTTAATAAAGCAGGTATCGCTAGTCAGGCTTTACACGGTAACAAAGATCAGACTGAACGAGAGCAGATTCTTGCTCAGTTCAAATCAGGTCAGAGTCAGGTGCTTATTGCAACCGATCTGCTAGCTCGCGGTGTCCACATTGAACAGCTGCCAGCAGTGATCAACTTTGAACTGCCAATGCATGCTGAAACATACGTCCATCGCGTTGGTCGTACCGCCAGGGCAGGAGAGCAGGGGATAGCGCTTTCATTAGTATGTCATGGTGAAACGGAAGCACTGAATGCAATTCGGGTTCTGACTCAGCGCGAACTTCCTTTGGCAGATCTGGAAGGCTTTCCGGTGACCGATAAGCCGTCAACTGGCGAAAGCAAACGCGCTCCTCGCGATAAAAAAGCCAATCGTCGCACCAACAGCAAGAAGAGTATTAAACAGTTTCAGGGTAAGGCTAAGCGCTCTGCACCACGTGGTAAATAGTTTTAAAACAGTCGGTTACTAGTGTTTAGCCGTGAATGCCCAATAACGGGTGTGTTAATGTTCCTCAGGAACGATATCCCACAAAAAACGGCGAGACATTGAGTCTCGCCGTTTATCTAACACTGACGATTATTACGAAAGTTTAAATGTTGCCACTTTGTCAGTCAGTTCTTGGGCTTGCAGCTTGAGCTTGCCTGATTCTTGCGAGCTGTCCTGAGCATTGATAACAAGTTCATCCGCTACATCTTTAATTGAGGTGATGTTTTGCGTGATCTCACTTGTTACATGTGTCTGCTCTTCTGCTGCGGTGGCAATTTGTGTTGCCATATCGCTGATCAGTGAAACCGCTTGATGAATTTCACTCAAAGCACTCGTTGCCTGGTCAGCATCCGATACTGACGTGTTCGCCAGATTAGAGCTGCTATCCATTAAGCTTACTGCTCGTGTTGTGGTTTGTTGAAGCGTATCAATCGTTGCTTTGATCTCTTCAGTGGATGCATGAGTACGCTGTGACAATACTCGAACTTCATCCGCCACTACCGCAAAACCGCGACCTTGCTCACCAGCGCGTGCTGCTTCGATTGCTGCATTTAGAGCCAGTAGGTTGGTTTGTTCTGCAATGCCTTGAATGGTTGAAAGGACCGTTGAGATTTCTTGCGCGTGGCGATCTAATTCACTGATAACCGAGCTCGCTTCGGTCAGCTCTGTTGCAAGGCTATTAATAGAGCCCTTAGTACGCTGAACTAAAGACTGACCGTTATTGGTGCTCGTCGTTGAACCATGTGCAGCTTCAGCGGTTTGCTCTGCATGAGAGGCAATTTCACGGGTAGCGCTTGCTAACTCTGTCACCGCAGTTGCGACCATAGTGATCTCTTGCTGCTGTTGGTGAATCTCAGAAACGGCGTTGTTCGAACGCTGCGTGTTGTTGTCTGACTGCTCATTGATGAGATGTGCTTGTTCACGAATGTGGCCAATCAGTTTTTGCAGACTGCCGACAAAAGTATTGAAGTTGTTCGCCAGACGACCTACTTCATCGTCACTCTCCACTTCAATACGCTGAGTAAGGTCACCACTACCGTTGGCGATCTGCTCCAGCGCATGAGAAACGTTATTTAATGGCCTGAACAGGATGCTACACAGCAGGTTGAATAGCAGTGTACAAATAACAACTACGATGGCTGTTACTAGCACTTGCCCCCAGACTGCATCAAATAAAGGCGCCACCAGAGAGCCGTAGTTGATCAGCGTGACTGTTGTTAGAGTTGTCCCATCTATTTTCTGAGCATACAGAACATACTCTTCACCAGCGATCGAAATGAACTCATCGTGACCACTGCGTGAGGCGTTCTGAATGGTACTGAAGTCTAACCCTAGCTGACTAACTGGTTGGTTGAGAAGTTTAGTATCTTTATGGGTAAAGATGTTGCCCTTCTCGTTGGCAATGAACATGTAGCCATCACCAGGAAGGATCACTTTATCCATGCTGTTAAGAATATCGGTGATTTCTACATCCGCACCCAGTACCACTTGCTGACCATGTAGATTGAGTGCCTTACCCAGTGAAACAACATTTGCGCCAGTAGCGGCGGCAACGGTTGGGTTATCCATAAACACTTTACTAGGGTCTGCGACAGCATTGATGTACCAACCCCACTTGCGTGGGTCGTCATTACCTGGCGGTAGTACCACCCCGTTGGCATTGTCCTGGCTACCATCTGGATAGGCGAGGAAGACGTTGTCGAACGCAGCTGAATGACTAACTTGTTTTAGGTGGGTAACAATTGCGGCTTTATCTACTTCTTGAGACAGCGAAGTTAACGCACGTTCTTTAGATAGCAACCAGTCAGTTACGTATTGATTGTAAGATGCCGTTGTACTCTCAAGGCGCTGTTCAACCTCTGTATCCATACGGCTGAGTGAAGCATTAAATGAAAGCGCTTCGACCAGTAGTCCCCCGACTATGATGGCAGTACTCGCAGAAATTGCGAGTTTGTTTTTAAGTGACAGTTTCTTAAACATTGGAAACCTTATTTTAGTATTAAGTTCAGTAAGTAATGGAACAAGCGAAAAGTGGTGCAAATATAATTTCTAAGCGTGAATTAAATAATGACCTAAGTCTAGTTTTTCAAAGTTGTAGAACTCAAATATTGATGGCAATGTCACCAAAACGGAATCAGATTCACACTGTGTATGTCGTCGTGTAATCGTATAAATCTGTCAATACTCTGTCTGGTTTAACTGGAGTAGTAACGGCTGGTTGAATTAATAACGTTGAAGGGACAGACACCATAAAAGTTAAAGGGACAGACACCATAAAGTCTTTCCCCTTCGATGCTCTGAATGTGTTTCAGGTTGGCCAATGAATAGCCGTTAATGGCACGGAGCGACTGACGTTGGCAACTAAACCTCTACTACGTTCTCATCGGATAGTGATACAATCTGAGCATCAGAATTATCGAGAAACTCTATGTTTATCCATCATGTTAATGGTATCGACTGGCTGGTGATTACCGCTTTTGAAGAACTGAAAACCATGTTTATCGAAGACGCTGGAGCGATCCCCTCTTGCTTCTCTACTGCCAGTGAATTGAGCCTGATTGATCAAGCTAAGCGCGTTTATGGTTACCTTCCGACATTTAGCGGAGTAATCACTGATACTGGCACTTTTCAAAGTCAGGATAACGAAGAAGATTTGAACCCACAGCTTGCCTGCCTAGTTGAGGGACGTGGTCGGGTGTTTATCTATCACGGTGGCTTTGTCGCTTTTGTCGATGATGAGCAAACCTTTATTACCCGAATGGACTGATAAGTTTTCGGTGAGTGGATATCGGTGAACTCAATGTAGCCGGGTTTTATCTTTAACTTAACGGCAACTGAAAAGTACTCTTAATCTCTTTAACCGATACATTGGACTGAATCGCGCTCACGCCTTTAACTCGTCTCATTGAACTAATGCGGTCAAAGTATTCATCTAAGTCTTTTGCGACTACCTGGACGATGTAATCTGCGCCGCCAGCTATACAGTGACACATGGTGATCCAGTCTGATTCCGCTACATAGTCCTCAAATGGGTCAGTATTTTCCACTTCATGACTGCCCAGAGTCACCAGAGTAAAGCCCGAAACCTGAAAGCCAAGCTTCTTGCGGTTCAGTCTTGCGGCATAACCTTCGATGTAGCCCTCTTGTTCCATTTTCTTCCAGCGTCGCCAGCATGGCGTTTCGCTCAGATTAACTTCTTCCGCTAGCTTGCTGTTGCTGATGCGGCCATCTTTCTGGATACGTTCAAGAATGGAAAAATCTGTACTGTCTAACTCAAAGTTGGTGGATTCTTTCTTTTTCATGGCTTAAATGGAAATAATTTGCTCAATTTAATGATTACCATAACCCAGATAGCAATTTTATTCCTGTAGAGATAGGTAGACTGGATCTCATATCGCAACAATGACTTTATGGGAGTGAGCAATGAGTGCTCAGTTAATGACAGCTTTTATGCTGTTCGCAATTTCAATTTCAATGACTCCAGGTGCGGGGAATATTGCTTTAATTGGCCTGTCTGGCCGTTATGGAGTTGGGGCGACATTACCTTTCATTATTGGTAATGCGGTTGGGGTGATCGTGATACTTGTCGGGGCTAGCGTCGGGGTTGCCGGACTATTGAATCTCTATCCGACATTGTATCTGATTCTCAAATGGCTAGGTGCCGCGTATCTGTTGTACATGGCATGGGGAATTGCCAATATGGAACTCGACAGGGACGCCAGTGTGAAAAAATCTGGCTTTTTCTCCGGTATATTGGTGCAGATCCTTAATCCAAAAAGTTGGGTCGCATCTATCACAGTATTTTCTCAATTCGTCTCGCCAACCGGAAGCTATACGGCTCAAGTTATTTTTATCATTAGTGTCATGGTGGTGACCGGAGTGATTGGTATGTTGGTCTGGGCTTACTTTGGCTCGATGTTGACCCGATTTATTGAATCGCCTCGTAAGATGGTGGCAATCAATCGATGCTTTGGCGCTAGTTTGGCTGTTGTCGCGCTATTCGTGGTTAGCCAACCGGGCTTGTAGAGTTAACAAATGTGATGAGGCCTGACAACTGTTACCTTGTCGTTTGTCAGCAAAGACTGCTAGATTGCTAAGTGCACATGGAAGCAATCTAGTTAGTTCACAGGTTGGAGATGAGCAATTTTGTTCAAGTTTTTGTTTGATTCTCTGAATATCATCAATGACGAATGATACAAAATTACTCGGCATTCAAGGAGAAAGGCGTGAGTCAGGAGAATCACTTTACTTATACTAGCAGTTTACAGCAGGACGAGGTATCGATGCTGTGTGCGATCATGAGTGATTTCTCGTACAGCAAGCATGCTCATGAAGAGTATTCGATCGGCTTGACCATGCAAGGCAGGCAGGATTTTTTCTGTCGTAATGCGTTCTATAAAAGCCAGCCAGGTTGCGTGATGCTGTTTAATCCAGAAGATATCCATGATGGTCATTCTGGTGGAGAGCAGAACCTGGAATACGTGATGCTTTATATTCATCCTAATGAGCTTAAGCCTTTGTTTCAGGCGCTGGGGCATAAAAAGGATACCATTTTACGGCTTGAAGATACCTTGTTTGATGACGTGATACTGCGTCATCAGGTCTATGATATGTCGCAGCGTCTTCAGGGTAAGTCTTATTCCAAGATTGAACATGATGCGAGTCTGTTTCAACTTGCTCAGTCCTTAACTCGACTGCATGGCAGCCTCGAATTACCGCGCTATCGAACTCGAGCCGATAAATTGCTGCTGCGTGCGAAAGAATACATTATGGCTAACCTCGCCAATGACATCTCTATTGATGATATCGCGCAGGCCGCCAGTATGTCTAAGTTTCACTTTATTCGCACCTTCCGCGAGCACTTTTGTATCACTCCACATCAATATGTTTTGAACTGTCGTATCAATGTCGCGCGCAGGCAATTGCTTGAAGGACATAGTGCCACCAGAGCCGCTCTAGGGTCCGGTTTCGCCGATGCCAGCCACCTTAACCGTAACTTTAAGCGCGTATTCGGTATGACACCAAAACAATTTCAAGTTCAAACGGTGCGCTGATTAAGCCACTGATACTGAAAGTCGGAGTCCATCATGTCAGAGATCTTAGCCTATGCCCTTGGCGTAATGTATTCGCCTGGGCCGGTCAACCTATTGGGTTTACATTGTGGGATCAACAAACAAACCCGTTCCCATTTGGGATTTTTTGCAGGTGTAGGGATAGCGATGTTTATCCTGTTTGTTGCGCTTGGTTTTGTCGGAAAGGAATTGGTTAACCCTGCGGTTCTGCCTTTTATCAGTTTAGTGGGCTGTAGTTATATTTTGTATATTGCCTGGAAGGTGTTGCAAGCTAAGGTCAACGTCAGTCTTGATGACAGCAAGGAAAACTCGCTCAGTTTTCGCGATGGACTTTTAATGCAGTTGCTTAACCCCAAGGCTCTGGTGGCGACCTTACCGATTGCCACCATTCAGTTCCCCAGTGCTGGAATTAGTGGAGCAGCGATCATTTTTTGGTCTGTGATTTTGGCGCTGCTGGCTTTTGGGGCACCCACGGGATACTCACTGACAGGGCTGTTGCTCGGTAAGCGTATTTCTGATCCGCGCTACTTCAAAGTATTTAATATCTTGATGGCTGGTTTGTTGGTATATGTGTCGGCGACTATCGGCTATCAGCATGTGGTGATACCGTTATTATCGGTGTGATAATGAGTTAGAACAGACCAAACCTTGATAGATGAAGGCTTGGTCTGTCGTTCGCTCCACGGAGTGGATTACTGCTTAATCGCAGTACAGAAGCTCACATCTGAGTGTTGAGTCTCTGGGTCATAGCTGTGGTACAGCTCGAAACAAGGGCGATCATCGTTTTCCATTCCTGAGCCAACCACGTTATCCATTAAATCATCCCATGCTCTGGAGTACTGGCTATGTTCGGTAATTTTCTGACGCATCACGGCGTATTGTCCACCAGGAAAATCTTGCAGCTCGATATTGTTTGGTACTTCAGTATCTTCAGGCACCATTAAGCAGATATCGGTGCGGCACTTATCATTCGGTGTGACTTCCGGGTTGTCGTGATAGATAAAAATACAGGTGTTGCCAGCTAAACCTTTCATTCCAGCCCACTGATAGAGACGTTGAGTTGCTTGTTCGTAACCTTCACCGTAAGGGCCTGTCACACGAACGTAAGCGAGTTTAGTAGCATCAAATTGTTGTAGTTCCATTGTCTTGCTCCATATTGTTGGTTCAGAGCCAGTATATGGATCGCTGTTTAGCTCTTCGTTTCCATTCTTGCGCAACGTGTGTCCAATCTTGCTGTTTCGTGCGAGCTCAGAAAACTCCTGATAGTTCTCACAATCTCTGAACGCGGTTGGCGTGACGCCATAGTGCTGCTTAAAGGCCTTTGCCAGACTTTGCGAAGAGGAAAAACCATACTCAAGGGCAATATTGAGCACAGGTTGCTTAGATTTAAACAGATCGTCAGCAGCAGCGGCCAGTCTTAAACGACGAATGTAATCAGCCAGAGTTTCACCCTGAACCGCTTTAAATGTGCGGTGAAAATGGTAAGGAGAGAGGTTCGCCAAGGCGGCGACCTCTGGCAGGTTCAGAGGCTGGTTAAAGTGTCTTTCCAGATATCGAATTACTGGGATTAGCCGTTTTTTATAATCAACGCGCATTGGTTGGTACATCCTTGTTTTACTTGCTAAAGAGCCTACCCCACAGACAGCTTGTTTCAAAGCTATGATTGTATAAATGTATAGCGTGTCTCGACATTTTGCTTCAGACTTCAGCTTAATTTCGTCGTTGAAAAGGACAATCATGATCGCTTGGAAACAGCACTTAGCAGGGTATGAATGGCTGATTCACCAAGTCTGGTATCTAGAGGTGGATCCAGGTGAAGTGATCGAGCCTAAACCGCACCTTATTCCTAATCCTCGCGCTCATCTACTGCTTACTCCACAGCAGCAACCTTACGCTTATGATAGTGGGGAAACTCTACTTTCAGGTAAAGGCAGTCATCTCCTGGCGGCTAGTGAACACTTACTCTTACTCGATGACAATCCACCGATCAAACGTATTGGTATCACCTTTCGTCCCGAGGGGCTGTTTATCCTTCAGCATGCGATTAACTTCGACCAACCGGTGAGCGCAATCAATCAATGTCAGTGGTTTGACTGGCTGACTCCACTGTTTAACGCGGAATTTCAGCAAGGGCTTTGGCAACAGAATACCAAAGAATCACTGGTCGACTATCTACAGAGCCATTTTGCGTCCCTGTCTCTATCTCTACCTCAAAGCAACTCGTTTATCGCAGTGCAAAAAGCGGTTCATGAGATGGATAAGCAAACTGCAATGACACCTGACACGATGTTGGATGTTGAAGCGCTTGCCAGCCAATGTGCCTGCTCTAGGCGTACTCTTGAGCGCAGTTTTAAGCAGGTGGTGGGATTAAGCGTGAAGCAATACCAGCAAATGGCACGTTTAGAGCGGATGATTCTGACGCTATATCAGCAACAAAGCACGGTTGACTGGACCCACTTCTCCCAGCAGTTTGGTTTTAGCGACCAATCCCATCTGATAAGAACGCTTAAACAGCAGCTTAGAAAAACGCCGGGCAACTATATGAAAAGACGTGACTTGACCATAGATATCTACGGAGACTTTGAATAATCGCACCAATCCAGCTTGTCGCAAAAATCCAATTATTCTCTCGGCTGCTGCGCTAATATCTCTGGCAGATAACGAGGTAAAACATGTCATATCAAAAACTAAAACAGGGTGAAGCTATTGCGTTTAGCGAGTCACTGAATATTAAGCTGATTCAAGCATCTGATCTGCCCGATATTATCGAGATGCTTAACGATGATAAGGTCAATCCGTACCTGTTCTTTGCTCCAGCCGAAAACAGCCTGTACCAAGGTTTCTTTGGTCCTATCATCGACAACACAGCGCAGGCGATTAAAGACGGACTCTGGCCCGATAATCCAACATTTGTTATTCGTGACCATCAGGATAACTACATGGGTATGACAGCGATAACGCAAGTGATGTTTTTAACCGGCAACTACGAAGTAGGTTACCAACTGCCTGTTTGCGCCTGGGGGCAGGGTATCGCAACCCGAGCATGTCAGATGATGACTGAGCTAGGATTTACCGAACTGGACGCACATAAGGTCAGTGCAGATTGTTACGCGGAAAATGTCGGCTCTTACAAAACTCTTGAGAAGTGTGGCTTCGTTCAGGAAGGACGCCAGAAAGACTACTATAAGCTTGAGCAAGGTTTTGATGACAAGCTCTATTACGGCATTACTGCCGAGCAGTTCAGTGCATTAAACCGCTGATAAAGCAAAAGGCCGTTAAACACCTTGGTCGGGTTTAACGGCCTTTTTGTATCAAGTGCTTAGTTAACCTGGTTCTGGCTCTGAAGCTTCTCTTTCGCTTCTTCAACTTTTGAGAAGTCCAATCCCAACTCTTCAACGGCTTCTTTGATTAGCGCAGGGTTTTGCATTACCTGAGCCATCAGCATTTGAAGTTTGTCTTGTGGCAGGCCTAGTTGGCTGATCGTTGCCATCGCTGCCAAAGGATTTTGCGTTAGCGTCTGGAAAATCTCGTTGATTTGTTCGTCGCTGATGTTGCTCTCTTTTAGCAGTGCAAGAATCGGATTCATCATGTTTCCTTTTTTCAATCGAATGAATTGAGGCTGAGTTTAGCATTGGATTTAGCACGATTGAACTAGCAATCAACCACTCACGCCTAATATCCGGTTAACTCCATATAGCCACTGCCTGAATGAGAGCCTTTGATGATAACCGGACCTTCCCAGTATGGCACTGAAAGCGGCATCCTGGCGTGTGGATTGAGCGCCGAAACCGTGAGTTCGATTTGATGGTCGGGGAGAGAGAGCTGCCACTCGGTTGGGTAAGGGCGCCCCTCGATTTGAGTTTGTTTGGTTGCTTGCAAGCGAATATCCTGCTGCTCAACGGTTTCGCCCGAGCCATCTTTGTACATCAATTTTGCGTGCGAGTAATTGGCTTGTCCGGTTTTTGAATCTCGTAGCTGGAAGACCACCAGACTGGTTTCCTCATTCAGTCTGAGCGCAAACCAATCCCAGCCTTGTTGCGAGTCAAGCAGGAACTGTGAACTCCACTCGCGATCTATCCAGCCCTTACCTGTGACCTGATGGGTTTCACCATCAATGGTGACTTGACCGGAGACATCAATAAACGGTTGGCTGTAGTAATACGAGGCAACCTGCCCATCGGCACTCTTAGTGCTGAAGCCTTGTTGCCCTTGTTTCTGATAGGGTGCACTGCTGGTCAGTGTGAGTGAGTAGCCAAACTGTTGCGAATCGACGTTGAGTGTCGCGGGGAAGAGGTCTGCACTGGAAGAGGTCCACTGCCAGTCGTCGAGATAAACACGAAATGGAGAGACATCGACGCCCGCGAGTTGGCGTTGATCTCGAGACCATTTTTCATCGGCGTAATGAGTGTCCTGAGCAGTGACAGCACTATGAGCCATATAAATCTGTTGGCTTTGCCAGACGGTTTTGTTCTCTTCGGCGTCATTTTGCGTTGGAGATGCAGCAAAGCGGAACTGCGTCCATTGCACACCGAGTGCATTACCCTCTTCATCGGTTAAGTTGGCGGTTAAGTACCACCATTCATGACGAAAGTCGCTATGCGCCTTATGGTCAGCAGGAAAGCTAATCCCGACCCCGGGCAATACAGGTGTAAAGTCCTGAACATTGGCCTGACTATCACCAAGTAGTGAGCCCATATTTTGTGGTGTTGTCTCTTCACAACCAAGCAGATACAAGGTGGTCAGGATTAGGATTGCGGCTGGTAACACTCGATTCATCACAGTACCTCGCTCTGTAAGCTGGATACCACTGGTCTGCTAACCAAACGCCATAGTGGAATCAGAGTCGCTATGACCGCGACCAGGATGGTAATTGTGGCGATAGTCAGGGCATCACTCCAGCTCCATAGGTAGTTCAGGCTCCAGCCAAAAGCACGTAAGGTAACGATATCCGTCAGAACGTAGCCAACCATCGCACCTAATGGTAAAGCGATAATCAGAGTAAAAGTGACCAAGGCTACGATTTGCCCAATCACCATTGCCATCAGTTTGCGGCGACTAACCCCCAGAGCATATAGTCGGGCAATCGCCGCTTTACGTGCGTCGAGCAGCATAAAGCAGGCACTAAAGAGCCCAATAACCGCGACCAACAAGGTCACACCATTAAGGGCACGGGTAATAGCAAATGTCTGTGAGAAGATCTCCAGAGCGATAGACTTGATTTGTGCCTGATCGTAGAGCTGACTCGGATGCAGATTGAGCTGAGTGCGCAACTGGTCATAAACCTTTTGCTTGTCCCCCGAAACTTTCATTCCCAGGCTGGTGGGTAAATCAGTAAAGCCACTCTGTTGCCACAATTGGGGAGAGAGTAAGATTTCGCCATTCGGGGAGCCGTAATCATGGAAAATTGCTCCGACAGTGAGCGTTTTTCCCGGTAGTACAGTATCGAGCCTGAGTTTACTTTGTAATGTCAGTCCAAGTTTTACGGCGGTTGGTTCGCTGATAGCGATCAACTCGCCCTGATAAAAACGGGACCAGAAGTTACTGACGTGCGACTGGAACACCATCGTCTGCTCTAAGGTATCTCTATCTTTGGTGCCCAGTTGGGTCGGTAACCCTTGTACATTCACGTCGACATAATATTGCTTATAGACTTTCTCGACGCTGTCAAACTGCTCCAGTGCTTGCTCTACGTTCGCCATGTCTCCCTGTGCCGGACTAACGTAAATATCCGCATGCAGCCTTTGTTCAAGCCACTGTTTCAGGGTGGATTCGAAGCTGCCAACCAGAGTATTCATGCCCATATTGGCGGTGATCGCGAGCAGCAGTGCCATCATTGCCAGTGAGAGAGGAGAGATCAGCTCGCGCAGCTCAGCAAACAGGTACTGCATCAGGCCGGATGTGGTACGTTGCTCACTCCAGTTGGCCAGTACTCTGAGTGTTTTTGGCAGATACAGCGGAATGGAGATAATGAGTACACCAAGCCACGCCATGGTCAATCTATGATGGACACTGAGCCATAACCCTGCCAGTGCCAAAACCGTCAGTACGACACCTATCGCTAAAAGCTGATTTTCATTCGAGGCTTCCGGTGCTTGATAAAAGCCGCCATGGGATGAAAGCGGCTGGCGTATGCGCTGCTTAAAGTGTTGCCAGCAAGCGACAAGCGTCGCGGCGAACGTCAGCAATAACGCCTGCATCCACCATTGCCACTGCCAGCTTCCGGGTAGTAGTGTCGCCCCATAAAGTTGTTCCAGAGTCAGGGCAACGGTTGGGTGGAGCCATTGACTTAACTGCATACCTAACACAAAGCCCAGCGAAGCGCCGAGAGTAACCAGAACAGCCAGTTCGACTAACAAGGCAGAGAAGAGGTTAGTTGGCGCTACCCCCGCTTGTTGGAGCTGCACTAACAGCCGATTACGTTTAAGTAAGCTGTACTTCACACCGTTGTAAGCGATAAACAGACCGACCAGAAATGCCAGCAGACTCATCGCGGTCAGGTTTAGGTGGAAGCTGTCGGTCAGTGAGCCAAGGTCGGTGCTTTGGTTATTCACTACCCACTGCCCCTGCTCACCGATCAGGCTGTGCCATTGGGCTTGTGTGCCCTGATGACTAAATACCGCGATATAGCTCAACTGTCCCTGTTTATTCAGTAGCTGTTGAGCGAAGCCGATATCCATCAGCATTCGGCTTCCCAGCTGCCAATCATCAGGCAGGGCAACAACTTTGGTTCTGATATTGTCGAGAGTCAGAAACTCTATCTCGCCAAGGTTACGATGTTGGGACTGACTCATCATCACGATGGGCTCTCCTGCCAGAAGTTGTGGCAGTGGAAGGGCGCTGTTGAAAAGGGAGATTTGATGATGGTCGTTGCTCGGATAACGCGCTCTGGAAGAGAGGGCAGCAATCAGCTCGCTACCTTGTATTGACCAGCGACGGCCTTGTTCGTCTCTTACCCGCCCTTCAATCACAGGAAGTGCTGCACTCAGCCCGTTTTGTCTCAGGGTGAAGTAAAGGGACTCCGGTAAATAGTTGTGACCTGCTGATGGAATAACGAGATTCGTTGCCTGCGCGCTGAGCTGCTCTGTGGATTCTGCATAGCTGCGCTTAGCATTAAGGTTAATGGCCTGAACAGCGACAAACAGGGTGACCGCGAGTACGATACCAAGCAAAATAGCCGCTGCTTGCAATGGTGCCTGTCGATAATGGGCGGCAAACAAGTGGAGTGAGAGTCGGGTATGACTGAAACTAATTTGCTTCATAGCGCAGCTCATAGATTTGCTGCTCATCAGCAGAGTGACCGTTATGCAGATAGCCGTTATTTAAGCGAAGTTGGGTGTGCATAAAGCCAGCGCACTCTGGGCTGTGAGTGACCAGTAGCACTGCAGTATTGCCCTGAGTCGTGATCTCGCTGAGCAGCTTCATCACTTCCAAACCGGCGTTCTGGTCAAGGTTACCGGTGGGTTCATCGGCCAGCAGCAGCTTAGGCTTATGGGCCAATGCGCGAGCTATCGCGACCCTTTGTTGTTGGCCGCCAGATAAGGCAGAGACATGTCGGTCTAGTAGCTGATTGATCTCTAAAGTCTCGACCAGATAGTCGCACCACCTGTTCCATTTTTGCTGATTCAAATGAAGAGGAAAGGCGATATTCTGTTTAACGTTGAGCGGCGTTAACAGATTGAATTGTTGGAAGATAACTCCAAGTTTCTGATGGCGAAACTGACTCCATTGTGGATCTTTCCAGTTTGAAACGTTGTCGCCATCCAGACATAGCTGACCCGCAGAAAGTGGCTCAAAGCCGGCGATGACATTGAGCAGCGTGCTTTTCCCGCTGCCACTCGCGCCCGTTAATGCAACACTAGCCCCTGTCGCTAAGGTAAAGTCGACCTCTTCCAGAACACGGTGGATCTCCTTGCCATCAACAAAGCTTTTACTGGCACCTTTAAGTGCGACGATTGGACTTTCCATTTCCTGTTCCTGCATCTCGGAGAGTGCTACTTTTGGCAGCTATCCTTGTTTTAAGTTCTATCAAATTTTAGACAAGGCGTTGAACAAAGACCGTTATTTTTCGCCAATTGTTAGTCACTTATACGTAAAAAGCAGGAAAAGGATTTATGGCTTTGCTTAAATGCAGATACAAAAAAGCTCGAGTCAGGCTCGAGCTTTATAGTGTAAATCTTGGTTCAGCTTAAACGTAGTAAGCTTCTACTTCGCCTTTAAGTTGAATAAGCATAGGGTTACCGTAACGGTCCTTTGCTTTTGGCGAAGCGACTTTAATCCAACCTTCGCTAACGCAGTACTCTTCAACGTCAGTACGCTCTTTACCTTTGAAACGAATACCGATTTGGTGATCGAAGCACTCTTTCACAAAGAAAGGGCTACGTGGGTTACCTGATAGGCGATCTGGAAGAGCTGGTTTAGCTGTATCTGTCATGTTTGTGACCTTGAAGTCCGTAAAAAAAGTGCGTTATTGTAGTCAGTCGAAAATCTTCAATCAAGAAGTCTTGAACGTTTTGCAGCGAAATTGATGTCATTGCCCTCAATAGGCCGAAACAATGAATACTTAACTTCCCCCTCTCTTTGTTTCCGGCTAGTTATCTCTAATAGATACTTATTAACCATAAATTACTTAACCTTTTATTCTTCGAACCATAACCTTGCCCGTGAACCAAGAGGGAAGTGAATCATCGCTGTGCCTTCCTTTTAACCCGCAATCTGATAGGGGTATATATATGGGCAAGAAACGTTCTGAAATCAACCAACCCGATGATCCAACGGAAGGAGTAACAATTAGTTTTGATTTATCAGAGGTACGAAGAAGCAGTAAGGAACGCGATTTCATTGCGTTCTTAATTCAGTAAGCAAGGGTTCAAGGCGAGGAGTAGAGTATGGATTTGGTGCCTGTGGAGCGCGAGTATCCGATTCATCAAGCGGTTGAAAATATGAAGAAGTGGCTTACGCAAAATGGTATCCGTTCCTCGATTGACGGCATTAATCATGAATGTATTGCTAATGTAGAACTCACAACGCTGGCAGGATTGCCCCTAGCGACTGGCTCTGGAAAGGGAATCTGGGCTGTTGCGGGGGCATACTTCGAAGCGTTCGAACATATGATGTTAGAGCATCACTTTATCTCATCCCATAGTGAAGTCTTATCGCTAGATAGCTGGCTTTCGTCCAATCAAGTGCCTCACCAATGTATTTTTGCACAAGCGCTCAGGGAGTATCCGAGCGAACTGGTTAAGTTGATACACTATCAATCCTTTTACTCTTCTGACTCCTATCTAATCCCCGATATTCTGGTGAATCCTTTCTATCACAAGCCTCTCAAGAACAGTGAAGCGATCGCTTTTCTGAAGAGGTATTCCTCGAACAGCGGTTGGGCGTCAGGTTCGAGTTTTAAAGAAACGGTATTGCATGGAGCGAATGAAGTGATAGAGCGCCATTATTTAAGTGAGCTCTATAAGCAGTTGATTGGTTACACTGAATGCACAGGTGAATTTATCCGTATTCTACCTCCACGCGATCTGGTGAAGAAATACAAGCCGTATCTGGAGGCTGTCTCTCCCTTAACGGTGATTTTATCGGAAACAAAATTTGGCTGTTATTTTTGTATGTGTTTTCAGGAGTCTCGAATGAGTCCAATCGCTATGCGGGCTGCTGGTATCTCTTATTCTAAATATCATGCCATAGAGAGAGCGATTTCAGAATTAGCGCAATGCATGGACAGGTTTGATGTGGGTGAACTGAGGCAAGATACCGCGACGGCTAAGTTTCTCAACAGCTATGAAAAGCTGACTCCTATTGCTGCTCTATCAGAGTTAAGTGGGCTTGATAGTGTGGATTTATCCTATTTGCAGCCTGAGCTACGTTCGTTTGATGAGCATTTTTACAACTTGGTCGACTCGGTTAGGACTCAGGGTTATGATCTGCTGACACGCACCGCTTTTGGCCAGAACAATATCTGGCTTACCTCGACATACATCCCCGGTCTTGAACGCTTCAACATCATAGACAAAGGCATCTCAGTGACGCCTCTGGGATAGCGATGATGGCAAACTCTCTGAAGTATCTAGTATTGTTTCTTGTCTTGCTGGGACTCAAACTCAACCTTGTGCTGCCATCTTATCTGATTGGTAAGGTGATCAATCAGGTTTCCCAGTCAGTCTCACTTCTTGGTGCAGAACACCTTCTGGTCTATCTTTTGCTCTCCACTCTGGTGACGGTTATCGTCTCTCCGTTTTTTACTTATTTCTTCGAGCAAGCGATACAGCAAAACGTAGAAAGCAAGTCTAAGTCCTTGTTCAGTCAGTTGATTCGTAAACCATTTGGCCATTTTAAGCAATTAGAGGTTGGCTCTCTGGCAAGCCAATTTGAGCGCGGAATTGGGTCATATGAGAAGTTTGTCAACCTGAGTGTTTCTCGTGGGGTGCCATTGACGATTGAGCTATTGGTATTGAGCGGTGCTTTAGTCATGTTTTGTGGCTGGCTGACCTTTGGAATGGCAGCATTCATCCTTGTGGTGGCAGCCATTCTCAAGACTTTAATCATCCAGTTAAGGCGACCACACATCGCCAGAGTGAATAGTGCAGAAGATGAAATACTGGATCAGGTCGTGAATGTGTTTTCTGGTATTCGCACTATTCAGGCCAATCGTGTTGAACGGTTCTTTGAACATCGATTAGCTCCCTATTTTGAGCATTATAGGCAAGCGACAGTATCTCTGGCTGTCAGTCGAAGTCTTTTTGATGGTGTCGCTGTTACAACCATCAGTGTCATGTCTCTGGCCATTATTGTCTTGTTCGTCACGCACTTGATTCCGAGCAAGCTTTCGGATGCGGGGACTCTTGTTACTGCTCTCTTATTATCGTCGAGTGTTACGCGCTCTTTCACTGGTTTACTGGATGTGTACCGACTGCTGGATCAAAGCCGTGAGGACTTTTCCGGGCTCAAACAGATCCTCGACCAAAACACTGTAACAACGTCCCCGAGCGAACTCATGAGCTGTGTAACTGATGAGCTAAACTTGCCAGATATTCATACCATTGCTGTTGTCGGTGAAAGTGGTCGTGGTAAAACAATATTGCTTGATACTCTTTCTGGGTTGCTTACTTCAGAGTCAATATGCCATTTTTCCACCGGATACCTTGAGCAAAATAACTTCATCTTTTCTGGTAGCGTGTATGACAATTTGACCTTAGGTAAAGAGGTTGATCGTAACTGGTTAGAGCGGAAGCTGGCGGGTGTTGGTCTGGAAAAAAGATTAACAATTGACTCTCATCTGCAAGGAAATGGCGAGAACCTGAGTGGTGGAGAAAAGCGCAGACTCTGCTTTTTGAGAGCCTATATTCAGTCCCCACAACTCTTGCTATTGGATGAGCCAACTTCAGGACTTGATAGCGAAAGTGAGCAGTCACTATGGACAATGATTTTTGACAGCTTATCGGCTGAAACAAAAATGGTGGTAGTGACTCATGATGAGAGTAATCTGCATCGTTTCGACAAGGTTATTCGATTAGAAGAGTGAGTTAGGAGTGAGGCGGGTCACTCCCTTATAACTCGTTAAAGGCCTTTTAAGTATTGATTATTGTTCGTTGGTGTTATCACTGAGCTTAGTTCTTGGATACTTTGCTGATTGGGCTCTTCAAGTAGCGCTAGAAACGCCTCTATCAACTCCGGCTTACTCAGTGAAACATGGGTTTCAGTCTGAATATCGCGCAGGTCGATCAACACATCAGTAAACAGTTGCGGCAGATCTTCCAGTACTTGTAGGTTCAAGACATTGTGTTCACTGTAAAGCGAGTTATGGCTGCCTTTGTGTTTCTGCACCACATAAGGGTTATCTTTTAGATTAATGATTGAAGTGCGTTTTTCACAACGCTTCAGACAACCTTTATTGACTTTAATCTTGCGGCATCCTTCCGTTTGCTGGAACAGACATTGACGGCTGGTCAGTAGCGTATTCGGATGATAGATGCTGTAGAAGCTGCGCATACTTTGCGGACGTTTAATGTGGCGCATCTGCTTCATATTCAACTCGTTAGAGATAAAGGCTCCGCTAGCGGCAAACTCTTGCTGTAAACACTTGAAGGAGTATGAGTTGACGGTGTTCATCTGTGGACCTGCCACCCAACCCAATCCAAGCTGTCTGGCAAGCATCCCAACGCCAGAATTATTGGTAATCAATAGCGCAGGTCTGATGGCTTCCAGAAATGCTCCTGCTGCCTGGTAATCATCACCAATTAAAATCGCCGGGAACCACGGTTTAAGATTTGGATTAGCCTGAAACAGCTCAATCATTGTATCGAGTTCTGCAGCCAGACCCATCGGAAGTTGGAGGTAGACATCGACATTGGTGTTTTCGCACAGCATGGCTTCCTGTGGTGATGAAATAAGTACTGAAAGCTTTGCGGCGCCGAGGCGCGGTTGTGGTTGAGGCAACGCGGGTAAACTCGGTACGTCCACCGCGCCTTTGAGGCTGCGACCAGAGCTCTGTTCACTGCTGATATCAAAACCTTCAGTTACCTTAGCGACCTTCTCTATGATGGCGGTTTTGTCATCGTAAAGCTTCTTCTTAACCTGTTGAACATCTTCAGCCGTCTGACACTGATAGATTTTCGAGAAGTGCTTTACTGCATGGTCACGTGGATTATCGATGTACATCGCTTTACCAAAGTCACCCTGTAAGAAGGCATTGGAGAAGTCGCGGTTAAATACGGTGTAGAGCTCGCGAGTGTCGCTGGATAGTTCGACACCATCACACAGGCGGTCAATCTGCTTACGCCAGTTATCTACGACTGTGTAAACATAATGCGATTTCTTGATTCGCCCTTCTACTTTAAGTGAGTAAACCCCAGCATCTACCAGAGCTTCCAGATCGCCGAAGGCTGAGTTGTCCTTCATGTTTAGTGGATAGTTGTTGCCGGTTTTGGTTGTCTGGTACTGTTCGCGACATGGTTGGCTGCAACGACCCCGGTTACCTGATGCCCCGTTACGCGCTGAGCTTATATAGCAGATACCTGAAAAACCAATGCAGTACGAGCCATGAACAAACACTTCCATCATCACGTTATGCTGACGGCCAAATTGAGCCAGATGTTTAATTTCATTGATGTTCAGTTCACGTGACAGATTTACCCGACTGGCTGTTAACCGATTGAGGAACAGGATCTGTCCTTCATTGTGCGTGTTCAACTGGGTAGATGCATGCACATCTAAATCTGGAAAATGATGTTTCAGAATGTAGGCGAGGCCAAGATCCTGAACGATAACGCCGTCTATCTGAGTGGTGTTCAACTGACTGAGTAAGCGCACAATGGCTGGGATTTCACTCTCCAGAATTAAGACATTGAGAGTGAGAAAAATTTTGCAGCTGTGCTGATGAGCGAGATGGAGCACCCCATTCAAGTTGTCCAGAGTCAGATTGGTTGCTCGGTTGCGGGCATTAAAGCGGTCTAGTCCGCAGTATATTGCATCTGCGCCAGCGGCAATCGCAGCCTTGATTGAGTCTAAATCTCCACCAGGTGCTAACAACTCAAATTGATCGCGTGTCACTACTAATCTCTTTACTCATATCGAAAATGAGCACGCATTCTACGGGTTTCAACCCCAGCCTGTGGCGTTAGTTAACCTTTTATTAATCTGGGTCAAAAATCGTAGCGGATCTAGCCATTGTGGCGGAGAGTGTATCGCTACACAGCCTCATTATTAGCTGTAGTGTTCGGTATAAAACTTGCCGCTCAGGGTTGCAATTCGTCTTAATTGCTTTAGTGTTATACCTATGTATAACACTAAAGCGCAAGTGATAAGGCAAACTTCATGACAGATTGGAACGAAACACAGCCTATCTTTCGTCAGCTAGCCGACCGGATCATCGAGCAGATTCTGCAGGGTGTTTGGTTAGAAGGGCAGGCTTTGCCTTCCGTAAGGTCTGTGGCTAGTGATTTAAAAATCAATCACATCACAGTGATGAAAGGCTATCAGTTGCTGGTGGATGAAGATTTGGTTGAGAAAAAGCGTGGTCAGGGAATGTTTGTTGCCTCTGGTGCGCTGGATCGTCTTAAGGCGGCTCAAAAGCAAGATTTCATTGAACAACAAATTCCATCTATCGCCACCAAACTACAACAGTTAGATATTCCATTGAATGAATTTATTGAACGGTTAACGCTGCACGTTGAGGGTAAACAATGAGTGTATTAATCAATGCTCACCAGGTGAGTAAACAGTACTCAGGTCGTGTGAAAGGTCAGGGCGAAGCAATAAAAAATATCAGTTTCGAGTTAAAGGCCGGGCAGGTACTAGGCTTGCTGGGTCACAATGGTGCTGGTAAATCTACCCTAATCAAAAGTTTGCTGGGTGCCCACCAGTATAGGGGTGATATTAAGGTGTTGGGTCTTGAGCCTGTCACACAGCGCGCAGGGGTGATGCAGCATCTCTCGTACATTTCAGATGTGAACGTATTGCCAGATTGGATGACGGTTGAACAGCTAATCCGTTATACCTCGGGTGTTCATCCAAGCTTTGATCAGACTAAAGCAGAGCAAGTGATCGCTAAAACAGACATCAAGCCAAGCAGCAAAATCAAAGCCTTGTCTAAAGGGATGAAAGTGCAATTACATCTGGCGATAGTTATCTCTACAGATACTAAGGTACTGATTTTAGACGAGCCGACATTAGGTCTGGATCTGGTTTATCGAGACACTTTCTACCGCCATTTGCTTGAGTGGTTCCACGATGGTGAACGAGCGTTGATCATTGCCAGTCACGAGGTTTCTGAAATTGAGCACTTACTGACTGATGTCGTGATACTGAAACATGGTCAGGTTGTGCTGCAGTCATCAATGGAGCAGGTTGCTGAAGATTATGTGATTGTTGAAACTGGACATTATCAGGCAGCGCAAATCGAAGCTCTCCAGCCACTTTCCAGTGAACAGGGACTCGGCAGCACCCGTTGGCTCTTACGAGCAGAGCAAGCGGAGCAGTTGGAGGATGTCGACCGAATTTACAATGTAAAACTGGCGGACTTGTTTTTGGCTCTGCAAAAGGAGGCGGTGTAATGAACGCTAATTTTTATATGCTTGAGAAAGAGTGGCTGGAACACAAAATCATTACACGCATCCCGGTTGTACTCTTGTTGTGTGGTGTTGTTTTTCTGCTGAGTCTGTTAATGAACTCGACCATTCAGAGTAATGTGACTTTTGAACTGACTTACCAGAATGATGGGTTTGAATCTGGTTTTGAGTTGGGTAAGCAACTGAGTCATATGGTGCTGGTTTTCTCGGGTCTGTTATCGATACTGTTGACCAGTCTCTACTTCCCGAAAACTTTGCGTAAAGAGCGTCAGGAGGGCAGCGTGATGTTCTGGCGTAGTATGCCGGTGACTGATTTGAACATCCACGCAGTCAAGTTAGCTTTCGGTCTGCTTGTGGTACCGTTAATCTGCTCGATGTTAGTCTTCTCGGCTGATTTCCTGATGTGGATTATTAACCTTGTGATGTCTGAGCAGTTCCCACTTTTCTTTACCGGAGAGTCGTTGTTCTATGTCGTTAGTCACTGGCTAGAGTTTGTTGGCCGCATGTGGTTGGTTGGTCTGGCACTGCTGCCTTTTGCCACCATCGCAATGGCGATATCGCAAAAGGTCAATTCACCGTTACTGGTGATGTTAGTTGGTTTTTATGTGATTAAGCTGCTGGCAAATAATCTGTTTGCGACAGATGTGATTGGCCACTTCTTTAGTGCCATCACAAGCTTACCACTCGATGTGATGATTGAAGCAAACCCAATGACCGCATTCGCTAACGCTGGCATCATCAACTTGCTGCTGTTTGCTGGATTAGGCGTTGTTGGGCTGGCGGTGAGTTTAAGGCTTAGTCGCACGCTTGATTAAGCGAGAATGGAAACAAAAAAGGTAGCAAATATGCTACCTTTTTTTGACTGTATGAATAGGCTATTACGCTTTCTTCAGGTCTTTAGCTGGGTAAGTCAGTGACATGCCATCCACTGAAACGCGAACGTAGAAACCGCCGCTACTTAGGCCTACAACTACCATCTGACCTAAATCAATGCCTTTTGTTGCTACAACAACATCATCAATTGCAAACATGGAAACACCTTGAAGTTAATAAATAGACTTTTATAAATCTCTCGGCGCGGATTAAAGCAGCAATTGGGTGCGACAACTAATCAGGTTATTTGTCGTTAAGACAAAATTATTTTCTATTCACTAAGCCCTGTAGCTACAGGGCGCTTTGTTAGTTTAAGTTGTTGTCTTTAAAGCTATCAACATACGCTTTGTCTTCACGCATGATGTGGTTACTGAGCCAGTTTTTCAAAAATGTCATCAGTTCATCGCCAATCTCTTCACCGCGTTCAACTCGTTTTTGAAAGTCCAGAACCTGGGAGACTAATTCGGTATGTTTATCGACGTGTTCCCGAGTTTGAGCGTAGTCAATTTGCTCAAATAGCACCTCTTCGTACTTGAAGTGATTTGCGGTGTAATCAATCAAACCCTGCACGACACGTTTGATAGACGACAGACCATAGTTGTGTTTTAACAAATGGTATAACTCGTTAATTAAGTGCAGCAGGGCTTGGTGTTGTCGGTTAATTTCATCAAGGCCAATGTCCAGCTGTTCATTCCAATCCATCAACTTATCGCGTTTGGCCTCTTCCGCTTCGATCTGTCGTTCATCGGTGGCGAAGCGGTGAAGTAATGAATCAATTTCACCGGATAAGTTGCGCACGGTAATACTGGCAATCAAGGTTTCTTGGGTTGAGCGAACATTGTTGTCTGACTCATCAGCAATCAATTGTAAGCATTGTTCAAGGTTCTGTGTTTGTTGCATCTGATCATCAGAAGACTGGGCAATATGTTGTCCGTAGTTACGTACTTCGTCGATCTGTTGATTGAGCTCCTTGAAGGTATGTTCCGCGGTTGAGGCTATGTCCAGAGAGCGCGCCATACTGGACTTGTTCTCCTTCATTGTCTCCATTACGTCATCGGTTTTAGTCTGTAGGTTGGTGATTTTCTGACGTATCTCTTCGGTTGCTTCCTGCGTTCTCATCGCCAGAGAACGCACTTCGTCAGCCACTACCGCAAAACCGCGTCCCTGTTCACCTGCACGGGCACTTTCAATCGCTGCGTTGAGCGCCAGTAGATTGGTCTGCTCGGCAATACTACTGATGGTTTCCATCACCTGACTAATTTGTGCGGTTTCTTCCATCAGGGACTGAAAATGTTCGTTTGAGTTGTCTATCTGCTGATTGGCGTTATCCAGAGCAGACTCAAGAGCCACCATATCCTTGGTGCCTTGATCGGCTTTAGTCTTCGCCTCATTGGCGAGGGCTGAGGTTGATTCACAGTAGCTAGAAACACTTTGAGTAATTTCAGATAACTGAGTAATGATCTGTCTGGCGCTGTCGACATCCTCTTTCTGACCGATAGCCCCGGATTTGGAAATACCAGAATCTTGTTGAACGGTATCCGCGACACTGACCAGTCGAGCGGTGGATTTGCGTAGTGCGTGCACGGTACGGGAAATGTCTTCACCAATACGGTTAACGGTGCGCAGTAGTGGTGTGGATAGTTCACCTTCTCCAGACAGCCTCACTGTGAGGTCACCTTCTGAGAGATTACGCGCTGCTTTACCTATTTTGACTAGCATGCCACCCATAGTGTGGATGATGCTTAGGACGATAATATGGTAGAGCGCTATTAACAGCAGCCAACCCCAGGCCTGAAGCATTATTAAATACGCGGCGACGGGTAGGATCAGCAGGGTCATGATTACAGACCATTGTGTGGGTGAAAGCTGGCTTATTTTAGACACTAGTGACTTAGACATACATTCGCACCTTTTGAACTTACCGTTGATCACTCCATTAAATTTAGGCGAAAGATGGCGATTACCCACACTAAATGTGCAATTTATTTATCATCAAAATCGTGATTTAGTTTGAGGCGTTGATGTTAGTGTCAATTAAAGGGGGTAGAGCCCCATTTCGTTGAGTGGGGCTCTATTGGCTAAGCTTGCGCTTATCGTTTGGGTGGGTGACTTGGCAGTTCATCGCTAGTGATATAGCCATCGTTGTTGCGATCCAGGCGACTAAAATCTTGTGCTAGTGGTCCTCTAACCTCGGAGCGAGATAGCTTGCCGTCACCATTTTTGTCCAAATCTGCCATCGGGTTTCCGGGCTTAGCACCGCTGGCTTTGCTTGGGGCAAATGAGGATGGACGCATAGGACCTGGCTGCTGGCTATTCATTTCTGTTTCAGATCCATCTAATTGGTAATGCTTGGTCTCGCGAACTTCAACGGTTGGGTTCTCAACCAGTTGAGTCTCGTTATCGGTCACACAACGGACGTAGTTCTGATAGCGAACAGCATCACCCTGAGGACCGTGCCCCTGAGGGTAGTCCTGACCTGTGTATTGTTTCGGGTCACTACGCTGCGCGCCTGCACCGTGAACATCCTTCCAGCTGCCATTCATGAAACCCATTGAGCGACCAAAAGCGATGTAAGCGGCGTTTTTGCTGTTTTTAAGGTTGGCGTGTGTGGTGCTACTCCAGTAATTTGGGTAGTCGATTTTATCGTCTTCATTAACGATGCTCGTCACCTCAAACATAGTGTCGATGGCTGCACTGTTGCTGGTGTCGGGGGATTTGCTGTAATCGACGATCGACTGAAGCTCCTTGGCGTTCGGTAGTCGCCAGTCAGTGCTATCTGCCAACTCAAGGTTTTCACAGTAACTAAGGGCTGAAAACCAATCCATTCCCTGCTGGCTGTCACCCTGCTGCCATGTCAGGCCAGTGGCCAGATCGGTGATGGTACCGTTGTCGTTATCAACAAACTGGTTGATGCCGTAGTCGGTGTTGCCTCTTACGGTCAAAAGGTAGAAGGTTTTCTCGGTACCACGAGGTGAGGAGGTACCATAACCTTTGATACGTCCATCGATAAAATTGACACCGAAGACGGTCTCGTCGCCATTCATTGTGGTTGAGACATATTTAGTGCTGCTGAGGTATTGAGAGTCGATAAGTCGTTCTCCGGCCTTAGTATCGCCAGACTCAAAACCAAAAACAGTATGGTCGATGAAAGGTCGGATTGAGTAGTTACCTGCGCCGCGAATACCACTTGGATCCTGTCCATCAAACATCATTAGTGAGTAGAGCTCTTTGATGGTGGGTACGCGCCAGTCGTCATAGCCACCAAGTTTAAGCTGCGCGGCATAGCTGATCGCCTGATCATAGGTCACCTTGTCCGCTGCGGTAATCTGACCGTCGCCATTTATATCGATGCTTTGCGCCCAAATCAGGCCGGTATTGTTGTCTGTGATCGTGCCGTTAGGGTTTACTGAGTAGCTCGCACTATTGCCCTGATATTGAGCATCCTGACCAAACCCTGATTCTCCGGGAGCGATACAGGTATCCAGTGTGTTTGAAGTGTCACTACACTGACTCTGATTGGTATCAACTATGGTGTAGCTATATGTTGACTGATCAGCAGAGACGGCGCTTGCACTCAGTAACAGCATCATTGTGGTAATTTGGGATAAACGAAAACGTCTGTTTTTCATCACTCGAGTGTCGAAATTGCTCATGGTATCTCCTGACAAGATTCGTTGCTGTTGATGGATTCACTATGAGCGGCAATTGTGCAGGAACTATGGAGACAATATGGAGATCGTCACTAATCCAGCTCAAACCGATAACCGACGCCATAGACCGACTTGATCCAGTCATATTGATCATTCACCGCCTGAACCTTCTTACGCAGGTTTTTAATATGACTGTCGATGGTGCGGTCTGTAACTACTCTGCCATCGCTGTAGATCCTATTCATTAACTGATCTCGACTGAAAACTTGCCCATGATGCTGGTTGAAGTAGCAAAGTAATTGGAATTCTGCCGGGGTTAGCATTACCGGCGTATCATCGACCAGAGTCTGCATCTTGTCTGGATCCACTTTGAGCGGGGAGCGCGTGGTGTGAGAGGGGGTGTGCTGGAATCGACGTAGAACATTCTTAACCCGGGCAACTAATTCTCTCGGGCTGTAAGGTTTACAGACATAATCGTCCGCGCCTAATTCCAGCCCGAGCAGACGATCAATTTCATCCACCTTAGCGGTTGCCATGATTATCGGAATGTCACTGAAGCTTCTCAGTTCACGATAGATGTCTAGTCCATCCCGGTTAGGTAGCATGAGATCAAGCAGGATTAGATCTGGATTGTACTGTCTGACCCAGTCAATAACCTCAGCACCATCGCCAATAATATGGGTCTGATAACCACTGTGAGAGAGGTAATCCGCTACCACGCTGGCTAGTGATGGTTCGTCTTCTACAATCAATATCATGACTTTCCTTGTTCAGGTTTGTGATTATGCGGTTAGTGACTCGGGTTGTTTATAGGTAAATAAACCGTCACTTTAAGACCACCGAGGTGGGAATGATCGAGCATCAAGGTTCCCTGATGGCCCTGAATAATGTTGTTACAGATAGACAAGCCGAGACCTGAACCACCAAACTCTCGGCTGCGTGACTGATCGACCCTATATAGACGGTCAGATAGTTTACTCAATGCTTCATCAGGTACTCCCGGTGAGCTGTCTTCAACTACGAGCACCACTTCATCTAGCCTTTGGGTCAATGCTACTTTCACTTCTCCGCCGCTATCAGTATAGCGGTAGCTATTTTCCAGCAGATTATTCATCAGCTGAGTAAGTTTGTGTTTATCGCCTATGATTGAGGCGACATCATCTGCCGCGATGTAGTCCAGTGTTAACTGCTTGTCCTGATAGCGCCTGTCATAACTGGCAACCACATTCGTCAGCAGGCTATCAAGATTAAGTTGTTGGAGGTCGAGTTGCTGTTGTAAATCGGCCTGACTGGTGGCCCGTAAATCGTCGACTAAACGGGTCAGGGTCAGTACTTGCTGATGAAGGGAATCAATCAACTCAGGCTGTGGTTTTCTGATTTCATCCTGCACAGCCTCTAACTCTCCTCTTAACACCGCCAGAGGGGTACGTAGCTCATGGGAAATGTCAGACAACCAGCGTTCACGCAGCTGCTCTTGCTGTTTGAGTGAGGCTACCAGATGGTTGAACGCCTTAGTGACGTCGGCAATTTCATCATTGCCACGATGTTTGATGCAATAATCGAGATCGCCTCCACCCACTGCGTTAGCTCCCTTGTGTAATGCTCGTAATGGCTCCAGCAGGTAGCGGGCACAAACTAATGCAAATAACAGGCTGAGCACAATAACGGCGATACTGATGGTCGCAAGATGCTTGGTTTGAGACTGTAAAAAGCGTTGCGCCAGCTGATTGGTTAGCGATTGATTCTGCGCTACGGTAATGTAGCCAATCACTTGTGCGTCTAATGTGATCGGCACTTTCTCCAGCGTTATCTCCTTGTGCAGTTTAAGATTTTCCCGTGGACCAAGAACAAGCTGTTGCTGAGCATCGAACAGGTTCAGGCGGGCACTGAGTGGCGCCATGATTGATGGTTTCGGCATCGTTGGCGTCTTTGCTTGTTCAGGTGGTGGAGGACGTCGGCCAATCGGTGGTGGGACTTCGCCTAACTGTTGCAATAGTGAGGCCCAGATATGGGGGGATTGTCTAATTCGATACCACTCGTGATTAGGCGAGTAGTAGCTGCTGACTCTGGTTGCTAACTGACGAACCTTGATTAACTCCTCTTCGTTCAGGTACTGCTGAAAGCCATCTTTGAAACTGGCATTGATCAATATCGCCATTGTCGCAATGACAAGCGTACTGCTCAGCAATAAGGCTGCAAAAAGTTTCTGAAACAAAGAGATGCGCATACAAAGCCCGTTAATTTTCGTCCACCTACTTATTCTACACGCAAATGTGGAGAGAATATGGAGAGCTCCAAACGAAAAGCGACAGGAAATGCGTACAGCGTAGCGAATAATGAGGAGAAACGACCTTTTCCAGTTCGGAAAAGAGCGAATGATAGAATTTCTAACTGCCTATTCCACAAATCTGGTAATCATTACTTTATTAATAAATTGTAGTGATGTTTTATATGGATTGTTAATCCCAAGCTGGCCAATGCAGTAATGGCAGAGCTTAATCAGGTAGGAATATTCAAGTGAATCAGATGGTTGAACGAGATATCGAGGTTTCAGCTCGCGAGCCAGAATATACGCGATCACGACGTGGCAGTTTTAAGTGGCGCGGCATTGAAGTGCGCCTTGGCCTTGCGTTAGCCATGTTGTCGATGACCACCTTACTGCTGGCATTGTTCACGTCGACCACCTATGACGAGTTAGAATCCGCTCTGGTCGATCTCAAAGAGAAAGAGATCCCAGCGTTGGAGCAGGCAGCGCGACTCAACGATATGGTGCGATTGGTGATTACTGATTCGTCTCAGGTGGTGTCGGCAGATTCAAATCTCGAACGGCGCAACGCCATGGAGCGTATTGAACAGAGCATCGACGAAATGGGCCTGGTACTTGAACATTTCCCTGAGTACCACGCTTATTTCAAAGATCTGATGATGCAGGTGAGTAACAGCCTCAGCCTGCTCTACCAAAGTGGTGAAGAGTCCCGTGAGCTGAATAAAGAGTTGCGTCGCTTGCTGGAAGGCTTTTACCCGCTACTGCAACAGGTCAGCGAAGAGCTGGACAGCTTGCCTGAAGCGCAAAAGTCCCAGTTGCAGTACAGTCAGCTCAAAGCGTTACTGTTTTACCAGTTGGGTCTGGTAGAGAAACTCTACAACGATGGCAGTTTTAATGAACTGGATTACACCACCTATCGTCTGGAGCAACTTGGTCAGGACTGGTTCAGTTTGTGGCTCGATAGTGGTCTGGCGGAGTCGCTACCAGCATTGGATGAAAAGCTGTCGGTCATCTACACCCTTGCTTCCCGTTCAAGCCGTCTGGTGCAACTGAAGAATCAGGCCCTTGAGCACTACTATCAACAAGAATTCCTGCTCGAAAACAGCCGCAAGTATTTGCACCAGTTGTCGGTACAGATTGAGCGCAATACCTCTAACGTAAACTTGGAAATCGACTCATCCATCGCGCAGGTTCAGCACTCTCTTGCTTCCAACCGTACCTTCTCGCTGGCACTGTCGCTGTTCAGTGTGATTGCTGCGGCTGGGATCGCCTGGTTCTATGTACGCAAAAATGTTCTTGAGCGACTGCTTAATCTGCGCGATGACATGTTTGCTATTTCGACGGGTCATTTAGATACGCGAATTGAGCTTAAGGGGCACGATGAAATCACTCAGATGGCCAAGTCTCTGCAGGTATTTCAGGCCACGGCCAAAGTGGTTAAACAGACCAACCAAAAACTTGAAGCCGAAGTGGAAGAGCGCCGGGTTGCCGAAGAGAAATTGCGAGTCACTCAGGATGAGCTGGTGCAGGCTGGGAAGCTCGCTGCGTTGGGGCAACTGAGTGTCGGTATTACCCACGAAATCAACCAGCCGCTGACCGCCATAAGCAGTCACACGCGCAGTGCACAGAAATGGCTGGAGCAGCAACGCGATGACAAAGCGACGCAAAATCTGAAGAAAATTGAGCAACTGCTGGGTAAGGTCGCCGCTTTAACGCATCACTTAAAAGCATTCTCCCGTAAGAGCGACGGCAAGATTTCCTCGGTTGAAGTGATGCCAGTGGTTAACGATGCGATAGAGCTGTTTGCCAACAGGCAGGTGCCGATTGTTCTCGATTGCGATCTGGCCTCAGACGAAAACGTCCGCGCCAACCCTATTCGGTTGGAGCAGGTATTGGTTAACTTGATCAGCAACGCAATTGATGCGGTGGAAAACAAACCTGAACCACTGATTGTGGTATCGGTGGCACGCGTTGCCAGTGAAGTGACTATTGCCGTGAAAGACAACGGAAAAGGCATCCTCGCTGACGACATTCCGCATATTTTTGATCCTTTTTATACCCGTAAAGAAGTCGGGAAGGGCCTGGGACTCGGGCTCTCGATAGCATTCAATATCATCAAAGATTTTGGTGGCTCGATACGGGTTTACTCTCAGCCTGAGCTTGGCAGTGAGTTTGTAGTACATCTTGAACAAGGCGAAACAGCATGATGATGGAAAAGCATATCACCCTGATTGACGATGAATTGGACGTGGTAGAGGCCGTAGGCGAAATGTTGGAGCTGGAAGGCTTCAGCGTAACAGGATTTACTGACCCCAAGCTGGGTCTGAAATCGCTGTCACCGGATAGCCGACAGGTGGTGTTGTGTGATGTGCGCATGCCTCAGCTTGATGGACTGTCGATGCTGGACGCTATTCAGGGACGTGCACCGGGCTGCGAAGTGATCCTGATGAGTGGCCATGGAGATATTCCGATGGCGATTGAAGCGATGAAGCTAGGTGCGTTCGACTTTATTGAAAAGCCGCTGCAAAGTGATGAGTTGATTGAAAAACTCACACTCGCTGCGACGCATATTCATAATGCACCAAGCCTAGACAGTGCAACATCAGAGCAGCCGATTGAGAACGTCGTGATTGGTGTTTCAAGCCAAATGGAGATGATTCGTACCCAAGTGCTGGCACTGGCTCGTACTGGTGTTGATACCATCATCAATGGCGAAACCGGCACAGGTAAAGAAGTGATCGCCCGAGCACTGCATCGATATTCAGAGCGACGTGAAAAACCCTTTGTCGCGATTAACTGTGGCGGTATGACAGAAAGCATCATTGAAAGTGAACTGTTTGGTCATGAAGCCGGCTCGTTTACCAGCGCCAACAAAAAGCGCATCGGTAAAATTGAACAGGCTCATGGCGGGACACTGTTTCTTGATGAGATTGAGAGCATGCCGATCGCCGTGCAAATTAAGCTACTACGTGTGATTCAGGAACGTGTTATTGAACGGGTAGGTGGCAATAGCTTAATTCCGGTTGAGATCACGGTCGTAGCAGCCAGTAAAGCCGATCTGGCAGAGCTGAGTAAACGCGGTGAGTTCAGGGCCGACCTTTTTTACCGACTCAACATAGCCAGCCTCAACCTGCCACCTCTGCGTCAGCGCAAAGAAGATATCCAGTCGCTGTTCAGACATTTCGTGGTTCAGGCGAGCCAGAAGTACAAAACCCGTGCATCGACCCTTTATGCAGAGCAGATCCAACAGCTATGTCGTCACGACTGGCCGGGTAATGTTCGTGAGTTGAGAAATGTCGCAGACCGCTTTGTTTTGGGTATTGTCGGTGAAGGATTTGACTTGCAGGCGCCATCAACCCTCAACAATGACGGCTTTGCGTTTGAACAGCAGATGGAGCAGTACGAACGCAACGTTCTCACTGAAGCGTTGATCGAGATGGCTGGCAATATTAATGAAGTGTCACTGCGTTTAAACCTACCGCGTAAAACGCTGTATCGTAAGATGAAAAAGCACCAGTTGGATAAAGAGAGCTTTAAACCTAATCGTCACCTTTAAGGGCAAGACATAATTGACCCATCATAGAAGTTTAATAAAAACGTTATACTTATCTGATTGAATTGTAAGTGAAAAGTTTTTGGCACGTTGCGTGCAAACTGTAGGTAGTTCTGATTAGAAGTCAGGGAGTTAGTCGTCTATTGCGATTGAGACTTGCCCGAATCAGAACGCCAAAACGAACAAATAACTATTTGCTGCAAGGAGAATCAACAGATGAAGCAAATCTTAACCAGTAGTATCGCTCTATTGTTAGGTGTCAGCTCACTAGCAATGGCGGGTAATGAACCTGCTCAAGTGGGTCCACGCCCGTTATACCTAGTAAGTGATATGGAAGAGGGACCACTGAAAACGAAACTGGAAAGCTGTGAAGCAGGCCCATTTTACCGTAGCGACTTTTCTATTGGCCACCGCGGTGCAGCGATGCAGTTTCCTGAGCACACTAAAGAGTCATATCTTGCGGCGATTGCAATGGGTGCAGGTGTGCTTGAGTGTGACGTGACATTTACCAAAGACAAACAGTTGGTATGTCGCCATTCACAAAGTGATTTGCATACCACGACTGATGTGCTTGCACATCCTGAACTTGCTAAGAAATGTTCGGTACCATTTAAACCCGCTAATCCGGCAACAGGTGAAGATGCACAGGTTGAGTGTCGTACATCAGATTTCACTCTGGCAGAATTCAAAACGCTTAAAGGCAAAATGGATGGGGCGAATCCAAAGGCGACCACAGTTGAAGAGTACATGAATGGTACTCCGGGCTGGCGTACAGACCTTTACTCACAGACGGGTACTTTGATGACTCACGCGGAAAGTGCTGCGCTGTTTAAGAAGTACGGTGTTAAGGTCACACCTGAACTGAAGTCAGCGAAGGTTGAAATGCCTTATCAGGGCTTTACTCAGGAAATGTACGCGCAGAAGCTGATTGATGAGCTGAAACAAGCCGGCTTCTCACCAAAAGAAGCATTTGTGCAGTCATTCAACCTTGATGACGTAAAATACTGGATCAAGAACGAGCCTAAGTTCGGCAAGCAGGCAGTGTACCTCGACGACCGCGTCTATGCCAAAGAAGGCTTTGCCGCTTCACTGGAAAACATGAAAGAGCTGTCAGAACAAGGCGTTCAAATCATTGCGCCGCCGCTATACGCGCTGGTTCAGCTAGATGGCAACAACAATATTGTTGAGTCTGAATACGCTAAATTGGCTAAGCAGGCGGATCTCGACATCATCGCATGGACACTAGAGCGTTCTGGTCCACTGGCTCAAGGTGGCGGTTGGTATTACCAAACCGTTACTGAGCAGATCAAACGCGACGGTGACATGATGAAAGTACTCGACGTGCTAGCGAAAGATGTTGGCGTACTGGGTGTATTCAGTGACTGGCCGTCAACGGTCACATACTACGCAAACTGTATGGATATCTAAGCTCAGCTTAGTATTATCAGTGGATAGAAAAGGGTCGTAAGACCCTTTTTTTGTCCTCTGTTTTGTCGGGGACAGATATGACCCAAATGCGCTGAAATTAACTGGACACAAATGACCCAAATGTAAATTGCATAAATGGGCACTTGTTTATCTTATTGAAAAGTAACAATAAAATAGTTGGCACACCCCCTGCTATAGGAGACGTGAACATCAACAATAACGTGAATGTAAGGTTCTAATATGAAAAACAGTGTAAAAGGATTGTTAATCGCTGGCTCTTTGCTGCTTCCTTCAATGGCGATGGCAAGTGAGTGTGCCAACCGTGGGGTACTGGATGACAGATATTGTGACGAAAACCAAGACTTAGTGGCAGATGCGCCGAAAGATTCTAATGAGTGGATTGATCCAAGCACGCTTGTATTTACTTACACGCCTGTAGAGGACCCGGCTCTGTATAAAGATGCGTTTGCTGACTTCCAGGCACACCTAAGCAAGATCACTGGCAAGAAAGTAATCTACTACACTGTTCACTCTAACTCGGCTCAGGTTGAAGCGATGCGTTCTGGTCGTCTGCACGTAGCAGGTTTCTCGACTGGCCCAACTGGCTACGCGGTTAACTTAGCGGGTTACGTACCAATCGCAGTGAAAGGTGATGAGTCTGGTTTCCAGGGCTACAACCTGGTGACTATCGTTCGTAAGGACAGCGGCATCAATGAAATGGCTGATCTGAAAGGCAAGCGAGTAGCGCACACCTCTGCGTCATCTAACTCAGGCAACCTTGCTCCACGCGCACTATTCCCAGCACAGGGTCTGGTACCGGATCAAGACTACAAAGTGCTGTACTCAGGCAAGCATGACCAATCAATCCTAGGCGTATACAACGGTGACTACGATGCCGCTCCTGTCGCTTCAGACGTATATGATCGTATGGTTGCCGCTGGTCGCGTAGACGCATCTGAGCTGAAAATCATCTACCGTAGCCCACGTTTCCCAACTTCTGCATTTGGCTACGCGTACAACCTGAAACCAGAACTAGTAGAGAAGATCAACGAAGCATTCTTCAGCTACCGCTTTACTCAAGAAATGAGCGATGCGTTTAAAGGTGCGGACCGTTTCTCTCCAATCACTTATCAGGAAGACTGGTCAGTTATCCGTGATATTGCACACGCAACAGGTACGGCTTACACCAAAGCTGGTCTGAAAAAACTTGCTGAAAAAGATGCAGCTAAGCGCGCTAAGAAGAAAGCAGCAGAGCTAGCGAAGCAAGCAACAACGCAATAATCCTCTAAACCAATAATCATTCTAAATAAAAGTACGGTGTCCTCGTGTGTAGGGCACAGGGCACCGTACACCCAAAAAACAAGGAATAGTAGTATGGCCGTAGCGAGCTATGACGGAATAAAGATCAATAACCTTTTTCATGAATACGTGGCAGGCAAGCCAATCCTTAAAGGTATCGACATCGATATCGACCAACCGGGTATCATTGCCATCATTGGCCCGTCGGGTACTGGTAAAAGTACCTTACTTCGTTGTATTAACCGTCTTAACGATCCAACCAGCGGTGAGATCCTGTTTGAAGGCGAAGACCTGACAAAACTCAATGGTCAGGCGCTACGTAAACAGCGTCGCCATATTGGTATGGTGTTTCAGGAGTACAACCTGGTGGAGCGTTTAACCGTAATCGAAAACGTATTGTGTGGCCGTCTTGGTTACATGTCTTCCTGGAACGCATGGCGTCGTAACTACTCAAAAGAAGATCTGAAAAAAGCATTCGAACTACTAGAATTTGTCGGTCTGCAGGATTTTGCTAATCAACGTGCAGACAGCCTTTCTGGTGGTCAGCGTCAGCGTGTCGGTATTGCCCGCGCTGTTATGCAAGACCCATATATCCTGCTGGCGGATGAACCAACGTCATCACTCGACCCGAAAACCGCGGTAGAGATCATGGAGCTGATGGAAACGTTCGCTAAAGAGAAACAGATCCCGGTATTGGTTAACATCCATGACGTTAATCTTGCTAAGCGTTTTGCCAACCGCATCATCGGTATGTGTAACGGCAAAGTACACTATGACGGCAGTCCTGAAGGCATCAGTGAAGAGGACCTGAAAATCATCTACGGAGGTGAGTCATGGCTGGATTAAGCACATCGACAGGCACCACCGCAGGCAAGGTTGAAAACCCGTTCAAAGCGTCGTGGGCAAGTCGTATTGGTGTGGTTGCTGTGGTTGCGTATCTGTTCTACAGCTTCTCGACACTTAACCTAACGTTTGAACGACTAGTCGTTGGTTTTGGGGAAAGTGAGCGCTTGCTAAGTCGTATGTTTCCGCCTGATTTCTCACGCTCAAACCTGCTACTTAGCGGCTTAGCTGAGAGTCTTCAAATCGCGATTATTTCGAGCTTTTTCGGCATTGTCATTTCGCTATTTCTAGGGCTGCTTGCAGCGCGTAACATGATGCCGAGCATCGTCTCTACGCCGATCCGTGGATTTATCGCTCTGTGCCGTTCTTTCCACCCAGTGATCATTGCCATTCTGTTTGTTAAGGCTGTAGGTTTTGGCGCACTGGCCGGTATTCTGACTCTGGTATTCGCATCAATTGGCTTCATCGCCAAGCTGTTTGCAGAAGCGATTGAGGAGATTTCATTTAAGCAGGTTGAAGCGATTCGTGCTACAGGTGCCAGCTTTGTCAGTGTGATCCTGTTTGCGGTTATGCCACAGGTATTTACCCGCTTTATCGGCTTTGCTAGCTATCAGTTGGACTCTAATCTGCGTAACTCAACCATGGTAGGTATCGTTGGTGCTGGTGGCCTGGGTGGTACGCTTTTCTCTGCATTCCAGCGTTTCGACTATGACTTTGTTGCCGCGATTCTAATCACCATCATCGCGCTGATTCTTGTTGGTGAGTTCTTGTCTAATGTTGTAAGGAGAATCTTCTAATGACGACCGCTTCTATTGATAGAGAATGGCAACGTTTCACGGTTAGTGAGCGTCTTGCAAGGTTCGCTGCTTACCTATGTTTTGTATCGGCTATTGTATGGTCGTGGCAGACTGTGGAAGTGATTCCGGAGTTCTTGTACGACGCGCCAGCTCAGTTTGCTGATATGTTTGGTCGTATGGTTCCGCTTGATTACGCTTTCTACCCTGAAACGATTCATGCGGCGCTGATTGAGACTCTGCATATCGCTACTTTAGGTACTTTGTTTACGTTGGTACTGGCGATTCCGCTGGCGCTGCTTAACGCTCCAAATATCACTCCGAGCAAATCACTAAACTGGATTGCTCAGTTCTTCTTAGTGTCATCTCGTTCAGTTAACTCACTGGTTTGGGCACTGTTGTTTATTGCACTGTTTGGTCCAGGTGTACTGGCTGGAATTATGGCGATTGCGGTTCGCAGTGTCGGCTTTGTTGGCAAACTGCTTGCTGAAGCGATTGCTGAAGTAAATATGGGCACCATCGAAGCATTGAAAGCGACCGGTGCGTCGTGGACAAGCATCTTGCTTAAAGGTTACTGGCCACAGGTGATGCCTGCTTTCTTCTCAATCGTGTTGTTCCGCTGGGATATCAACGTGCGTGAATCGGCGGTATTGGGTCTGGTTGGCGCTGGCGGTATCGGTGTGGTGCTAAACGATGCGCAAAACCTGTTCGAATGGCAGAAAGTATCAATGGTTCTAGTGAGCATTTTCGCTGTTGTGGTACTGGCAGAAGCACTGGTTGTTCATGTGCGTAAGAAACTGATTTAAAAAAACAACGTCAATTGGCTAGATGTTGGACAAAAAGGCAGGGAAACCTGCCTTTTTTTTCGTTCCGTCAGATGACTTCTGGTTTAGAGATATTTCTCAATTGGCAGCAACTGTAGGAAATAGGACTCAAACCTTTGCCACTTACCTGTATCCGGTTCGTGGCCAAAACTCTCTGAGCCGGAATACCACTGAACGTTGCCATTCTGTAACTCTAAGCGCCAACTGTTATCCTGATTCATCGCCTGATTAATATCGGCAGCAAGGCGCTTGGCAAGCTCTGGGTCTTCTATCACCAAGAGGGACTCGGTATTGAGATAGGTTGAGCGCAGATTGAAGTTAAACGAGCCCACTGTCGCTATTCGATTATCGAATACCGCTGACTTTGAGTGCAGACCATAGCCCGTTGTCGGAGCGCATTTGGCTGCATCTCTGGTCGATACTTCACATACTTTCGCCTCAGGTTTGAGCTCAAAAAGCTGAATCCCGTGCTCTAGCATATCCTCACGTCGTCCGGCGTAACCGGAATGATTGGTTACCAGATCGTTGGATGCCATAGAGTTAGTTAGCGCTTTAACCTCTACGCCTTGGCTGGTGAGAGTCTGCATTGACTCTAACTGGCGATCATCAAAGATTAGATAAGCAGATTCCAGCACGATTTCCTGCTCAGATTGGCCTGCAAGCTGAGCAAGGTATCTGGCGGTTGCTTTTGGCTCGCTGGTGTCACTGGCATCCTCTGGAACAGGCTGATCATAGACATAACTCGCCTTTACCCAATCCATGTTGTTCATCAGGCCGGTCAGATAACTAAGCGCAGCAGCTCGTCCCTCAGGAAGAGATGGGTAGTTGGTATATTGAGGGGCTGCAACGTCATCCAGTATCGTTAAGTCGGTTTCTGATGGCTTGCCTAATAGCTCGACAGGGTAGGACCAGCGACTGTCCCAATAAGTATTGAAGCTGGTCTGAATATCACTGACCACAGCACCCATCACCATAACGTCACGATCGCGGAAGTTGATGTCGTCAGCAAGGTCGAAATACTCGTTACCTATATTTCGACCGCCTACCACTGACAGTGCGCCATCAACGGTAAACGATTTGTTGTGCATACGGCGGTTGAGACGGGAAAAGTCACCCAGAACATTGAGCCACTTGGCCACACCTCGACGGGTAGGGATTGGGTTGAAAACACGGATCTCTATCTGCGGATGATTGTCGAGGGCAATCAGCAGTGCCTCGCGTTCATTGAGGTTGATATCATCCAGCATCACGCGAACCCGAACACCACGATCGGCTGCAGCCATCAGTCGGCTTGCCAGATACTGACCGGAAAGGTCCGAGTTCCAGATATAGTATTGAATATCGATGGTTTTTTGCGCGGTTTCAATCAGGGCTAAACGCTGACTCAGAGCCTGCCAGCCGTTATCCTGCAAGGTGACTGCGCTCATCTGCTGATCAGATTGCTCACTCCAATAGGAACGAGTCAGTTGCGACAGTTCGCTGTTGGTTGTCTGTGGGCTTGTCTGCGGAGCGTGATCTATTTGTTCTGGAAGACTTCCACAGCCAGCGAGGGCTGCGGCCAATAAGAGGCTGGTCGTTATCCTTGGCAGCACTGGCATTACTAATTCCTTGATTGAGTTGGCGATTCAACAGTTGTCATGAGTATTAACAACAGCATGCACGATGACTGGCTCATGTTCCAGAGCCAGTTATACAGGTACTTTGTTGAGAGTCTAGTCGTTAATCACTCGTTTCATGATGGATTTGTTTTCTTCAGTCAGCACTACCTTGTAGCCGTACTTTTCATATAGCTTGACGTTGTGCTCTTCGCAGCGCAGATAAAGATCCTTCACACCGCACTCTTTAGCAGTATTGTTAGCGAAGTTAATCAGCAGGGTTGAGATGCCTTTACCACGATGCTCGCTAGGCACGTAAACACCATCTAACCAGTGGTTAAAGCCCGGATACTGGGGTAACTCGCGATATTTGACCTCACCAGCACCGACAAGCTGACCATCAAGATGAACAACAAACGCGATAGGTAATTGGTCTCTTTGGGCACCGAGCAGGATCTTCTCGGTTATCTTCTCAACTGATGAGTCCGGGTTGTTGATTTCCCACTGTTCGTAATACCATTTTGCCACCTGAGGTGCGTCACCTGGGCTGTCTGCTAACAAGCTAATTTCCATATCGTCTCTTCCAATAATTATTTTAGTAAGTCGTTATTGCATCTATCTGTTTGCCATTGGGTGCTCGGGGTTTAGTTGTAGCAAATCCCACAAATTGCCGTACAAGTCTTTAAACACGGCAACGATGCCGTAATCCTGCTGTTTGGGGGCTCGGACAAATTCGATGCCAATAGACTTCATACGTTCGTAATCTCGCCAGAAGTCATCGGTATTCAAGAATAGGAACACTCGCCCGCCAGCCTGATTGCCAATAAAATCAAGCTGCTCTGGTTTCGAGGCTCGTGCTAATAGTAAAGTCACGCCGTGGGAGTTTGGCGGAGCCACAACCACCCAGCGCTTGTCCTCATGTGGCTGATAGGTATCTTCAATAAGTTCGAACTGTAACTTATTAACGTAAAAGTCGATCGCTTCATCGTAGTCTTTAACGACTAGAGCGATATGCACAATATTCTGTTTCATCTAGTGACCTTAAAGGATTCGAGGGAGTTACATGATTGCTGCTTCGATCTTGTTTCCGTCTGGGTCACGGACAAAGGCGGCGTAGTAGGTTTCGCCATACTCAGGTCTTGGCCCCGGTTTGCCTTCGCACGATGCTCCAAGTTCGATAGCGGTGGCATAGAAGTGATCAATGGCCTGTTTGCTTGGTGCATTAAAAGCGATATGAGTTCCATTGCCTGAGCCTGCTTGGCCTTCACACGGACACCCCACCCAGAACTCAAAATGATCACCATAGGCTGCTGCCGTGTTTTCGATGTAGTGGCTGCGTTTGATGTCGAGAGCCGCGAGAACGGCGTCATAAAACGATACCGCTTGAGCGACGTCTGAAACCCCCACTGAAACATGATTGATGATCATGATTAAGTCCTTTTAATTTTGATTATCCATTATGGCCTGCTAGTTAGATTAAATCATTGAGCTAAAAACAAAAAGCCCCAAAGTTGGCTGAAAGGGCTAACCTTGAGGCTGTGTGAAAACTAGTCATTAATGAGCGAGCGTGATGCTGATTTGGTAATCACAATCAGGCTTTTTTAACGAATTTAGCTGTTACCATCATTTCACCAGCGCCATCGACTTTGCAGTCCAACTGGTGATCTTTGCCTTCGACAATACGCCTGATGACCGCTTTGGTACCAATCTTCAACACCAGTGAGCTGCCTTTTACTTTCAGGTCTTTAGCTAGGGTGACTTTATCGCCTTCCGCTAACTGAGTGCCGTTCGCATCATTGACGCTGAATGTCTCTTCGACTTCGTCTGGGTTCCATTCATAAGCGCACTCTGGGCACACTAGGTGAGATTGATCTTGATAAACGTATTCAGACTGACAGTTAGGACAAGGAGGAAAAGACATAAGTGACCATTAGGGAGTTAAATTTGAGGCTTATGTTAATACCTCAGGCTGACAGGATCGAGTAGATTATTTTGGCGAATACTCTTCCGTCGAGTGCAAACGCGACTCGTTGGTGAGTTTTGCTATTGTGCTACTAAAATCGGTACTCCAATAAGATGTCGCTTGATAGCTTTGTCATCGCCTCTCGTCCAGTGGACTATTTGCTCATAGTTGCAGGAGGTTGCTGTTCGTTCTCGACCTGTTTTTGGTTTTTACCATCTTCAAGAGCTTCTTTTTCATGCATGGCTTTAATCAGTTCCTGGTCGATTCTGGCGAAGTAAATATCCTCTTCGGCTTTACCACGAAGGCGGAGTTTGTCTGTGAAATCCATCAGTTGCTACTCCTCAGTCTGAACACCTACTGAAAGTATAGGTAGGCGCATATATGTTCAGTGCTGACCACCTCTCATTTTTGTAATTAACAAAAGTATTAATTAGAGGCTAATATTAATAAAGTGCTCATACGCTGGTGGAGGTAAGCATGAATTTTCTTGTTCAATTTGACGAAGAAGGGATGTACCAGAACAACGCTTGGGATATTCCGGTACCGTATGTGAAAGGGGAAGTTCGCGCGCTTAACCCGTTACTTGCTATGGTTCTTATCGAACGAAATCAGGCGCATTTGTACACCAACCTCAAAGATAAGCGACTGCCTATATCAGAAGAGTAACGGTCGTTGATACTGGTTGACTGAGCTATTAGCACTTTTGTGCCAGTAATAGCTCAGTGAACTCGGCAAAGCCGAAGCCACCCGGCTGGGTCATGACCAGCGAAGGCTTGTGGTTTAGTTTGTCCCAGTAATGCTCAATGTTTTTCACCCCGACTGTTAGTGGCAGGGTTTCGAACATCTGTTGATCATTAAGCGAGTCACCGACATAACAACATTTGTCTAAAATATCCTGCTCTGATAAGCCATGCGCTGTTAAGTAATGGAAGGCAGCGTTTCGCTTTGAATGTTCTCCATACCACGCATTGATATGAATTGAACTAGCGGTAGCGTGTGCGCCTAACTGGTGGATCTTAGCCACGATCTCTTCAACGATCCGGCTGTCGAGTGCTTGCCTGTTCTGGCCAATATCAATGGCTACCTCACACAGTCGGTAAGCCTGATCCAGAGTCAGATCCACGCCAGGATAGTCGCTTAAAATCTGCTCCACCTGCGCTTTAAGCTCAGCTTGCTGCTCTCGCATGGTACTAAGATCAACGAAACTGGATAGTGATACGCCTTTAACGCCTTTTTTGAGCGTAAAGGCTCCATTTTCTCCCAATACTGCATCGACAGGCCAAAGTTGTGCGATATGGTCACACCATCCAGCGCAGGCGCCAGTCACTGCCACGACCTTGATTCCCTTTTGTTGAAGAGATTGCAGTGCAATGAGCGTTTCAGGAGGCAGTTTGCCTTGCCAGGTAAGTGTATCGTCGACGTCTGTCAGTACCCATTCGACTGACTTCCATTCCGTTGAAAGAGAGTTATCCATTAAAGTTCTTATTTTAGTTGAGCAATCGCACCAGTGTATCGACTCTCAACAGCGAAATCAGTGAGGTAGGCGGGGCTGACAAGAAAAAGTCGCTTAGGTTTTGATTAAGAGACTTTTCACTTTGTTGGCGTATCTACACGTCGGGCTGGTCGATGCTATCAGTACTTTGTTTTACTTTATTAACGAATGACTGTGTTGCCGGATCGCTAACTTCAGGATTCCATAACAACCCAACTGACCATTCAGCATGTGCGCCAGAGAGCGGTATAAAGCGAATTTGCGGCTGGCTAATTCTGGCAACACTGGCTGGGATAATAGTGTAACCCAACCGAGCAGATACCAGAGCCAGTAAGGTGATGATATCGTCTGCTTCTTCAACTACTGCCGGTCTTTGCTGGGCTTCCCACAAGTATGAGGTGATGTGTTTATTCATCGTTGGGTTTTTCCCTCGACTCAGCGCCAGATAGCTGTGATGGCTAAGAGAGGCCCATAAATTATCTTCGTCTATCAGCTCTTTCTCATGGATTGCGATCGCCAGCCGGTCAGAGAAGAGTGGAATCGCTGTTAACGGAGGCTCAACAGGAAGTCGGTCAAAACCTAGCTGCAAGTTCCCAAGCGTCATCTCTTCGACCAAAATGTGAGAAGGGTAGTCGTTTAGGCTGACATGCACATTAGGATGATCCTGCTTGAAGCGAGCGATGTAATTGGGGGCTTCGTGAAACGAGGAGATACCAAAGCCGATATTTAGATGCCCAGAAGTACCTTCTGCAACAAATGCCGATAATGTCTTAAACGACTCAAAGCCTTTCAAAACCCGTTTTGCTTCGGGCAGCAAAATCTTACCCATCGGGCTTAATTCAGCCCCATGTCGACCTCGATCAAATAATACAACATTGAGCTGTTCTTCGAGACGCTTGACCTTCTTAGTCAGCGCAGACTGAGTGATATAAAGGTGTTCCGAGGCGACACGGAAATTCTTGTCCTCAGCGAGCTGGCAAAAAGTGCGAAGTAAATCTATATCCATTCCGGTTTGGAATCAAAAGTTGAATTTCTTTCATTATAACTAATCGAATCGCTCTTTTATAGTCAATAGCGTGTAAGGGAACAAAGTTAGTCCGACACCTATAATTATCTGATTAATATCGAATTATAAAGGTGTGAACGACCAGAATAAGCGAGACAACTCAAGTAATTGTCGGACTTCTTTTTTTAGCGACTAGGAATGACATTGATGAATGAAACTTTGATTCAATCGCTGGGATTTGTGGCATTAGGTTTCAACCTGATGGCGGCATCAACGGTTAATGACAACCGTATGCGCGCGCTCATTTGTCTTTCATGTCTTACCTTCTCAGTACATTTCACCTTACTTGGCGCCGTTGTCGCAGGACTTAACCTGTTTGTGAATTCATTCCGCGCTCTCGTTTCTGTGAGATACAAGGGTATCAAAGTCTTTTTCGTGTTTCTGATTGCCCAGATTGTAATGAGTATCTACTTCTACTCTGAGCCGCGTGATTTGCTTCCGGCAGTTGCCTCGATAATCAGTTGTTACGCCCTATTCTGCGCGCAAGGTATGCGAATGCGAATTGCATTCCTTGTCTGCACTTTAATCTGGATGGTGAATGCGATTGTGGTTGGTTCATATGGTGGTCTGATCAATGACCTGTTTAACTCCACCATGCTGTGCATCACGATATTCAGGTTAAACAAACAACAGAAATTAAGTATTCAAACCAATTAAATCCCTACTGGGGTCAATATTAAAACTAAGACTCTTATTACTAATAACACTAACTACAAGGGTCGCATCCATTAACGTGAAAGGAAACAATATGAACAAAACACTACTGGGCCTTGCAACTGCATCACTACTTGCTGCCGGAGTTGCGAACGCGGCTGATTACAAGCTAACTGTACCTCACGTGACAACGACTGACGGATACAACCACCAATCTTTATTGGTATTCAAGAACTTCGTTGAGTCTCGTTCTAACGGTCAGATCCAAGTAGATATCTATCCATCGGGCCAGCTATGTTCAAATGCTAAAGAGTGCATGGCTGGTGTACAGGCAGGCATGTTTGACTACTTCCAGACCACCATTCCTGAGCTAGGTAACTTCTGGCAACCAGTAGGCGCATTTGACCTGCCATACCTGCTACCAAACGACCGAGTAGCGGAATGTGTCTATGATAACGAGAAGTTTATCGGCGATGTTCGAGGTGAGCTGCTTAAAAAAGCGCCGAACGTTCGTTTGATGGCGGTTTCGAACTCAGGTGGTTGGCGTAACATTGCAACAACCAGCAAACAGGTTAAGAGCCCAGAAGACGTGAAAGGTCTTAAGTTACGTACCGTTCCGGCAAAAGTTCAGCAAGAGCTTGTTAAAGAGCTTGGCGGCGCGCCAACACCGATCGCATGGCCTGAAGTATACACGGCGCTATCGACAGGTATGGTTGATGGTACTAAGAACGGTATCGTTGACATCGTGATGAACAAATTCCACGAGAGCCTGCACTTCATGATCTTGGATGGTCATGGATATATGGGCGGTGCTTGGGTGTTCAACGACAATAAATTCAAGTCGTTCCCAGATGATCTGAAACAGGTAATTGTTGACGGTATTGCTGCTCAGAACCAATACCTACGCTCTTACCCTAAACACAAAGAGTATTCAGCGTACGAAGAGTTTAAAAAAGCTGACGGTGTAGTCTACAACCCGACGGTTGCTGAGAAAGAGGCCTTTAAACTTGCGTCTGAACCAGTTAAGGCTTCATTCCTGGAGACAACCGGTGCTGATGGTAAGAAATGGCTAGAGCGTTTTGAAAGCGAAATCAAAACCTGTGAAGCACAAATTCAAGCTGAATACGATATCCAGTTTAACTAATCGAAATACATAAAAAACAGGGCGCCTTCGCCTGATGTGCGCCCAAACCAATCGCCTTGGTGTTATGACTTAATGTTGAGTAATAAAAGCTCGTTAAACATCGCTTAGCAATACACTCCTCAACACAGTTAATCGTGATTTTACCAGTAATATGACTCACATCGCCGATGTGGTTGGTGTCCCTTTGTCTAAATTTTGGAAGCCGCATTAATGAAACTTGCCCAAACCTCTACCGGTTTTACTATCAGTCATAAAAACAGAACGGTATTTGAACACTCTGAAATGAGCCCGGCGCTATATCTGGGTATCGGTCAAGGTACCTTCGATATGTATCGTGGTAACTTTGATATCTCTGATTATGTCTCTGAGCGTTTACCGCTTAAGAAGTTCTCGATTAAAGAAGAATCAGATCACATCGTGGTGACTTTTTTTGTCGATGGTGATGCGGCGTTAGAAGTGCGCCTGTTTGAAACAGAACAAACACGATTAAAAGCGGAATTTAACGCCCTTGAAGACAAATACAATCGCTTCTGGGTTCGGGTTGCTGCAACAGAGAATGAAGCCGTCTTTGGTTGTGGTGAGCAATTAAGTTACCTCAATCTGCGCGGAAAAAACTTCCCGCTGTGGAGCTCTGAGCCAGGGGTAGGTCGAAACAAAAGTACTTACACTACCTGGCAAGCGGACGTGAAAGATAAGGCAGGTGGTGACTACTACACCACTAACTACCCGCAGCCAACTTTCGTATCTGACAAGAAGTACTTCTGCCATCTACAAACAACGGCTTACGCTGATTTCGATTTTTCCCACGCTGAGTATCATGAACTTCAATGTTGGAATATCCCCGACTACCTACTGTTTGACGCCGAAGAGTCGTTCCCGGCACTAATGACCAACATCACTGATGTGTTTGGTCGTCAACCAGCTCTACCTGATTGGGTCTACAATGGTGTCATCCTTGGTATCCAGGGTGGTACAGACATTACTCTAGATAAGGTTGCTGCAGCCCGCGAAGCTGGGATTGAAGTGGCAGGTGCATGGTGTCAGGACTGGCAAGGCATCAAGATGACTTCATTTGGTAAACGTCTTCAGTGGGACTGGCAGTGGAATGCGGACCTTTACCCTGATCTAGATAGCAAGATCCACCAAATGAAGGAAGACGGTATTCGCTTCTTGGGCTATATCAACCCATACGTTCTGGAAGACTTCCCACTCTATGAAGAAGCTTTCGAAAAGGGCTATTTAGCGACAAAAGAAGATGGTTCGAAGTACGTGGTCGATTTTGGTGAGTTTTATTGTGGTGTGGTCGACTTCACTAATCCTGAGGCGTGTGAATGGTACAAAGGTGTCATTCGAGCCAACATGATTGATTTCGGTCTTGATGGCTGGATGGGCGACTTTGGTGAGTACTTGCCAACAGACTGTTCACTTAACAACGGTGTTAGCGCGGAAATTGAACACAATAAATGGCCTTACCGCTGGGCGAAAGTGCAGCACGAAGCGATAGCAGAGGCAGGTAAGACTGACGATATTCTGTTCTTTATGCGTGCTGGCGCGACGGGTATGCAAGGCTACTGTCACGCACTTTGGGCTGGTGACCAGTCGGTAATTTGGGAAAAAGATGATGGTCTGGCGTCGGTGATCCCGGCAGCACTCTCTGCAGGCTTAATGGGTAACGGCATCAGTCATAGTGACATCGGTGGCTACACGACTCTGCACGGCAATAAACGTTCGAAAGAGTTGTTCCAGCGCTGGGCGGAAATGGCTGCATTTACGCCAATTATGCGTAGCCATGAAGGTAACCGTCCTACCGATAACCATCAGTTTGATACTGATTCAGAGACAATGGCTCACCTTGCTCGTATGACTAAAATCTACAAGCACCTTAAGCCTTACATTAAAGCTGCGGTTGAAGAGAACGCTAGTAAAGGTATGCCAGTTCAGCGCCCGCTGTTTATGCATTACGAGCAGGACTCACAAGCATACCAAATTCAATACCAGTACCTGTTTGGTCGTGACCTGATGGTAGCTCCGGTATACAACCAGGGTGAAACAGTGAAAGAGCTTTATCTACCTGAAGATGAGTGGGTACACGTATGGAGTGGCGAAACCTTTACTGGAGGCTGGATCAAGGTTGATGCACCAATCGGCCAACCACCTGTGTTCTACCGCAAGCAATCACAAGATGCATTGTTGTTAGCTGAAATTAAAAACATCTAGCTAAGTCGTTAGTACAACAAGAAGCCAATATTAAAACAATAACTTAGTGCCTCCAGACATGGAGGTACTAGCCAAATTCGTTTGAACAAAATCTGGAAGAATTATGTCTGATCTAATCCTAAATAATAAAGAGTCGTTTGTTATGGACTCTATTGAGGGAACGCTCTACACCAGCACTCATGAAAACCTGACTTTCTTAGACTTCGACAACGATATCAAAGTGGTTGCCCGTAGTGACTGGAACAGAGATAAAGTTGCACTGATTTGTGGAGGTGGTTCAGGTCACGAACCAGCTCACGCGGGGTTTGTTGGCAAAGGTATGCTTACAGCAGCGGTATGCGGTGACCTGTTTGCTGCACCAAGTGTTGATGCGGTGCTAAACGCCATTCTGCATGTAACAGGCGACAAAGGTTGTCTGGTGATCATCAAAAACTATACCGGTGACCGTCTGAACTTTGGTTTGGCTGTAGAAAAAGCCAAAGAGATGGGACGCAAAGTCGATCTTATTGTGGTTGGTGATGATATCTCAATTCCGGGTAACCCACAGCCGCGCGGTATTGCTGGTACCTTGTTTGTACAGAAAGTGGCAGGCTACGTTGCAGAGCAGGGTGCATCACTAGAAGAGGTTAAGCAAGCTGCGATTGATGCGCATGAAAAAACGGCTTCAATCGGTGTGGCGCTGACCAGTTGTTCATTGCCTGGAGAAAGCAATGATCGTATTGCTCAAGGCAAAGCAGAATTGGGTTTGGGTATTCACGGCGAAGCGGGCATTGAAACCATTGATCTTCCTAAAGCGAAACAGCTTGTTTCAACGATGGTTTCAAAGCTGGTGGGTGCGAAACCTACGTCCGAGAACGCTATCTTGCTAAACAACTTAGGCGGACTTTCCCCTATTGAAATGAATATTGTGGCCAAAGAAGTGATGGAGTCTGAACTTGGTCAGCAAGCCAAATTTATTGTTAGTGGTGCTTTGATGACGGCCATTGATATGAAAGGCTTTTCGATTTCAACAATCCAGCTCAGCGAAGAGATCAGCAAAGCGCTAACGTCTGAAGTGGAAACCGCCGCTTGGCCGGGGTGCGTGGCTCGCCGTGAAGTACCGGTCACTAAGTGCGAAAACCAAATTGCTAAGAATGACTTTATTCCATCTCACGACCAAGAGACTGCTCTGGTGTTATCTAAGGTATGTCAGTCGATCATTAATATTGAAGCTGACCTCAATCATCTCGATTCGATAGTTGGTGATGGTGATACTGGCTCAACATTTGCTGCTGGTGCGCGTAAAGTACTGGCTCAACTTGACGCTCAGCAGCTCCCTCTTCAAGACAAAGCCAAGCTTATGACGGCGATTGCGGACTGCCTGACGTCGGTGATGGGCGGCTCATCGGGTGTGCTGCTTTCAATCATGTTTACTGCAGCAGGTCGTGAATTTGAACTCAATGGTTCATTGCCGAAATCATTGCAAGCAGGTTTAGCCCAGATGATGGCTTACGGTGGCGCTAAACCAGGTGACCGCACAATGATTGATGCACTTCACCCTGCTTTAGAAGCATGGATTGAAGAAGGATTCGTTGCTGCCATTGCCGCTGCAAGGAAAGGTGCGGAGTCAACCGTAGGCATGACCAGTGCGAAAGCAGGTCGCTCTTCCTATCTCAACAGCTCAAGCTTATCAGGCACTAAAGATCCGGGTGCATTCGCAGTAGAAACCGTATTCAACCAGTTTTAACCCATTCAATGGATCGCCCATGTGGCGATCCAACTCAATAACGTGAAACAGAATTAGAACAAGGAATCCAACATGGACAATATCATTATCTCTCCAAGTAAATACGTTCAAGGTGAAGGCGCTCTAGACAACATTGGTAAATATGTCTCAGTGTTTGGCAAAAAGCCGCTAGCCATAGCCGATGATTTTGTGATGGGCTTGGTTCGTGATCGCGCGGAGACTAGTATCGTAAGTGAAGGTTTAGAAGCCAGCTTCAATATCTTTGGCGGTGAGTGTTCTCGTGTGGAAATTGAGCGCTTGATCGAAGTGAGCGGTCAACAAGGTAATGACGTCATCATCGGTATCGGTGGTGGTAAAACACTCGATACAGCAAAAGCGGTCGCTTACTACACCAAAGTGCCAGTGGTTATCGTACCTACAATTGCGTCGACAGACGCACCGACTTCAGCACTGGCAGTAATTTATACCCCAGAAGGTGAATTTAGTGAGTACCTACTATTTCCATCAAACCCGAATATGGTGATTATGGATACAGGTATCATCGCAGCTGCACCCGTACGTACGCTGGTGGCAGGTATGGGTGATGCACTATCGACTTACTTTGAAGCACGTGCGAATGGCTTATCAGGTAAAGCGACAATGGCGGGCGGAGCACCAACTCGTTCAGCTCAGGCACTGGCGAAACTCTGCTACGAAACACTAATTGAAGATGGCGTAAAAGCTAAAGCAGCGGTGGAAAACGGTGTATCGACTAAAGCGGTAGAAAACATCATTGAGGCGAACACTTATCTGTCTGGCATTGGCTTTGAAAGCTCTGGCTTGGCTGCGGCACACGCGATTCATAATGGTCTGACTAAACTCGAAGAGTGCCATCACTTACTGCATGGTGAAAAAGTGGCGTTTGGTACGCTGACGCAGCTTATTCTGGAGAACGCACCACAAGCAGAAATTGAACAGGTGCTTACTTTCTGTCGCTCTGTTGGTTTGCCAACAAACCTGCATCAAATGGGTGTCAAAGAGCTCGATCATGAGAAACTGATGGAGGTTGCTCAAGCATCATGCGCAGAAGGAGAAACTATTCATAACATGCCTTTCCCTGTTAATGCACAGTCAGTGTACGCTGCGATTCTTACTGCACATAAGCTAGGCTTATAAGCGTAGAACATATCGATAGTAAAACGGCTCTCTAATGAGAGCCGTTTTTTTGTTTGAACATATCTTTAATTGGTAGTTAAGCCGTTAGGTGGTGGCCATCTCAGGTCGCTACACTTGCCGGACGAAACGTTCTGATACTGTGACGTGCCAACCGGCTATCGCGACATCCGTATCTCTCACCTCAGCCATCAAAACCAGCAGTTCGTGCTCCTGGCCAGCATAGTTGGTTCTCCTCCGGACAATACACAGTACGAGTGATACTCGAATAAAAAACGGTAGCTATTTGCTACCGTTTTAAAGTTAATCAGGTTAGTAAAATGTCTAAAAACTTACATTTTTAAATACGAGCATACAACCAATAACTAGCAGGAAGCTATGTACGATTTTATGGTAGTCGATTTTGTATTTTTGTAAGTAGTGGTAGCCAATCATACCGCCAGTTAAACCGACCGCGAAAGCAGGCAGTGCAGAAATGACATGAGAGACAACTTGCTCGGTAATTAGCCCTTCATTCCAGAAACTGATGTTGGCACCGATCATTTGCAGCATGAAAAAGAACGCTAACGTTGATTTGGTTTGATCGGCAGTCCAAGGCTGCATTGATGTGTAAGCAATCACCGGTGGACCAGACTCACCTACACTCGCACCAAGCACACCTGACGTGAAACCCGCTCCGACTGTAATTGGAACAGAAGTCTTCTTAAACAATGGTTTAGTGGAGATCATAGAGTGTAGGCTCGACATGACCAGCACAATACCCATGGTTAGAAGGATGTACTGAGAGGGCATAGTTGCTAACAGTTTTGCTCCAACAAATGATGCTGGAATTGAGCCAGCAAATAAGATCAATCCTGTCTGACGTTGAATAGAGTGTCGCATTTTCCACACAACGGGTAGCGTAACTAACCAGCCAAAGATACCTGCAATAGGTACCGCTGTTTGAGCGCCTACAATAAGAGAAAGTAAGGGGACTGACACAAGCGCGGAACCAAATCCGGTCAGGCCTTGGGTGAATCCCGCTAAGGCGATGATCATCGAAATAAATATTATCGTGGTGTCCATATATCCTGTTTTTTGAGCTGAGTGAGAGTAAGGTCACTATAGAATTATTGAAATTAATTACCATTATTTGTGTCACATTTTGTTGTTTTGTGTCCATTTGGTTTCGCTTTGTGACTGCCGTCTCAGATGCTTTTTACCCCTTTCGTATAATGAGCTCTCTAATCATCGACCTTCTTTGTTGGTCAAAATGCCAATGCCTGAATCCCCTGAGCGAGCATTGGCATTTTGATTATTTATTTTCTAATGAGGTTAGCTATGGAGAACTTCCAGGCAGAGAAACAGAGCTTGTTCGATTTAAGGGCGAGTCATCACACCGATGCGCAAGGTACCGAAGCATTCGATAAGGTTTATGGATTAGGTTATGAGGTGGGACACGCCGATTGGTCTCCTTTTCCTCGCGTAAACAGATTGCGTCAAACCTTTCTGGACAGACCGTATGATATTGACGTTGAGCGCCTACGTTTAGTCACAGAGGCGTATCAAAACAATCAAGCGATGCCGAGGATATTGCAGTGCGCTTATGCGTTTGAAAATATCTTGCTTAACAGCACGCTCTATATCTATGACGAGGATTTAATCCTTGGGGAAATTGCTGCACCAGCGAAAGCGTCACCAATCTATCCAGAGTTTTCTGTCGATTGGATTATCGACGAGATCCTGAACTCGCCATTTGAAGAGCGCCCTAACGATCAGTTTTACATTCGCAACGAGCAAGACAGAGCTGAAATTCTGGAACTTTGTCAGTACTGGAAAGGAAAAACTGCCAACGAGTTTATTACTGCCCATCTTGATGATGACCAAAAGAAAGGGTCACACATGGGGGAAAAAGTGTTCCAGACCAACAATTACCATTTCGCGGGTATTGGTCATTTTGCTATGGACTTCAAAAAGCTGATGACACTTGGCTATAACGGGGTGTTGGAACAAGCTCGCAATGCGTTTTCTCAATTGTCTAAACAAGATCCTGACTTCAGTGAAAAACGCGATTACTACAAAGCGACCATCATTTCGCTGGAAGCGGCAGTCAAATATATCACCCGCTACGCCATACTCGCGGAAGATATGGCATTTAACGAATCAGATCAAAAGCGTAAGCAAGAGCTGCAAGCGATGTCTGTTAACTGTTTCCAGATTGCGGGCGGTGTGCCGCAAACATTCTGGCAGGCAGCTCAGCTGTTTAACTTTGCTGTCACTATGACCCAGATTGAAGGTAACGGTCATTCGATTTCCTATGGTCGCATGGACCAATGGTTGCTGCCGTTTTACACCAAGGATGTGACTGAAAACGCTGTGTCTAAAGAGTTTATTCTCGAAGTACTGGAAGTTCTTTACGTTAAAATGAACAACCCGACCAAGCTCAAAGATAAAGGTACCGTTAAGGTGCGCAATGGACGTGGATTTGGTGGAGAAAGCCTGACGATTGGTGGTGTCGATCAACAAGGTAATGACGCGACTAATGACCTGACTATGCTGATGCTTGAAGCCTCGGCTCACACTCGAATGATGAACCCTTGGGTATGTCTGCGAATGCATGAAAACACACCCTATGAATTGAAGATTAAAACCATTGAGTGTGTTCGTGCTGGCTATGGTCACCCGAAATTGTTCAACGATGGCCCGGCAATTAAAGCCATGCTAGGCAAAGGGATGACGCTGGAAGAAGCTCGTGATTATGCAGTGGTGGGCTGTGTAGAGCCTACTATTCCTGGCAAAGAGCATGGTTGGCTAGACGCTGGTTATGTGAATACCGCCAAGATGATGGAAATGGTCATTAATGGTGGTCGTATCCTTTCCGGGCCAAATGCTGGTATGCAGCTTGGTCCGGATACTGGCAGTCTCGAAACTTACCAGACCTTTGATGAAGTATTGGAAAGTGTCGATAAGCAGTTTGGCTATTGGTGTGATCAGCTGTGTAGCTGCCTCAATGTTACCGATAAAATGCACCGTCTGATTAAACCAACCCCCTACATTTCAGCCTTCTTTGAAGGATGTATTGAGTCAGGGAAAGACATGACCTTCGGCGGTGTCAAATACAATGGCACAGCTCCACAGGCAGCGGGCATCGCGACTTGTGCAGACTCGCTTGCAACGATTAAGAAGCTGGTATTCGACGATCAGAAGTATACGGGCAAACAGTTACTTGATGCCGTCAAAGATAACTGGGACGGACATGAGAAGCTGTATGCCTTAGTTAACAGCGCTAAGATTCCCCATTACGGCAATGATATCGATGAAGCTGACGAGCTGTTTTCGTTCATGTTTGAGTGCTATTGCCGCCATATTAAAGGACGTCAAAATCCACGTGGTGGTAAGTTCAGCCCTGGTGTTTACACTGTTAATGCCAATGTAGGTATGGGCTTGTATACCAATGCATCTCTTGACGGACGAAAGAATGGAGAGCCAATTTCGGACAACATGGGACCTGTCCATACCGCGGGTGGTTCACATGACATCAATGGTCCAACAGCCGTCATCAACTCAGTCACAAAAGTCGATCATAGTCTGGCGACCAACGGTACTCTGCTCAACCTGCGTTTCCCTGAAGACGCAGTGTCAGGTGTAGAGGGACGCGACATATTAGTCAGTTTTGTCGATGAATACATCAACAAGCAAGGTATGCACGTCCAGTTTAATATCATGAGCTCAGAGAAGATGCGTGCGGCGCAAAAGAACCCTGAACTCTATAAAGATATGTTGGTTCGAGTAGCCGGTTATAGTGCTTACTTTGTTGAACTGGGTAAGCCCTTGCAGGATGACTTGATTTCACGCACCGAACTAAGGTTCTAACTAAACCAAGATAGTACCCAAGACTTCATTGCCGATCCTATCGATTTGGAGCTTGGGTATTGGTCTTTCTAACAAGGGATGAGGTTTACGTGTCAGACCTAGCAACTGTTCTAAATGTGCAGCGATTCACTCTCCATGACGGACCGGGTATTCGTACGGAGATTTTTCTTAAAGGGTGTCCACTTCGCTGTGACTGGTGTGGTAACCCAGAGAGCTTTAAGCGTTGGGTAGAGGTCGGGGTGTACAACAACAAATGTATCTCTACTGATCATTGTGGCTCGTGCTCAGAAGTGTGTCCCGATAATACTATGCTGCTCTATTCTGACGCAAAGCTGGCAGAGATTAATAGCCACCAGTGCACGGGCTGCCTCAACTGTGTGGAAGAGTGCCCATCGGAAGCGATCAAGCAGTGGGGGCAGTCGATGACAGTCGATGAATGTATGGAGCTAATCCTGAAGGATAAGGGCTTCTATCAACGTTCGGGAGGTGGGGTTACCGTTTCTGGCGGAGAGCCGCTGCTGCAAAGTAGTTTTGTTCTTGAGCTGTTTAAAGCATGCAAAAAAGAAGGCATTCACACCTGTCTGGAATCGAGTTTTTATGCCAACTGGAATCGTATCGAAAAGTTGATGCCCTATACGGATCTGTTCATTTCCGATATCAAACTGATGGACAGCAATGCGCACAAAACTTATACCGGTGTCGACAACCGCAAGATTCTACGTAACCTGACAGCGCTTGCGGATGCTGGCCATGATCTAATCTTAAGAATCCCGGTTATTCCAACGGTTAACGATAGCGATGAGAACATCAAAGCCAGTGCTGACTTTATCAAATCGCAACTACAAGGGCGGATTAAAGTACTGCAACTATTGAGCTTTATGCGTTTAGGTGAAGAGAAGTACCAGTCTCTCGGACTTGATTACAAAATGAAAGATCTTAAGTTTGAGCGACACGCATTTCAGCAACGCGTCAGTCAAATCGCCGACTACTTTAATCAACGCGGAATATACTGCTGTGTAGGAACAAAACAACAACAAGCAGCTTAAAGTCGCGTCAGTAATTAAGAAGAAACATATAAGGGGTAACCAGGTGAAATTAAAGGTAGAAGATTGGGGTGAGGTAGAAGGGCAGGCGTTGCCTGTTAAGCTTTTCACGTTAGAAAACAGCCAAGGCATAACGCTACAAGTCACTAACTACGGGTGTATTGTTACCTCGTTAGCAGTTCCTGATCGGAAAGGTGACTGCGCCGATGTGGTACTGGGTTATGAAAGCCTAGAAAGATACCTGGCAGGGCACCCATTTTTTGGTGCGGTAGCGGGTCGCTTTGCTAACCGAATTGGTGCTGGTCGGTATACATTAGACGGTAGTCAGTTTCAGCTAGAAACCAATGAGTTACCTACAGGGCAACACCTGCACGGCGGTAGTAAAGGGTTCGATAAATATGTCTGGAATTTTGCGATTGAAGAGCAGCAAGAATATATCTACCTGCACTTTAGCCGTGTATCGCCTGATGGCGAGTCAGGATATGGCGGTACGCTCAATGTGACCCATACCATAGGTCTGGACGAAAATGATCAGGTCCATTACAACTTTAAGGCCACGACAGACAAACCAACGGTCGTGAACTTATGTAATCATAGTTACTACAATCTAGCTGGTCATGATTTAGGTACTGTCGACGGTCATGACCTGAAACTATTTGCTCAGTTCTACACCCCGGTAGATGAACACTCAATACCAACAGGCGAAATTCGCAGTGTTGCAGGTACAGGTCTCGACTTTACCCAAACGACCCGCATTGGCGATAACAAGCACATGATGCCGCAAGGTGGTTTCGACCACAACATGGTACTTGATGGCTCTGAAACTGAAGGGGAATATCACTATGCAGCAGAGCTTTATGAGCCAAATAGTGGCCGTCTGATGACGGTGTTGACCACGCAGCCAGGTGTGCAGTTTTACAATGGATTCAAATTGTCGAATAAACACTGGGTCGGCAGACATGGTGAACGTTATGAATCATGTTACGGAATGTGTTTAGAGACGCAGCATTTTCCTGATAGTCCAAATAAAGCCCACTTTCCTTCAACGCGATTAAATCCGGGCGAAGTGTATCAAGAGAAAACGATCCACCGCTTTACGATAAAGTAATCACTGGCGTGTCTAAAAGCTTTGCTGATCGAAAGAGAGCGGAGCTTTTTTTGTTTGCTAAATAACTGCAGTAAAACTAAAACGGCTCCTTAAGGAGCCGTTTAAATAGATTATGCGGATATTACTTACGAGCAAATCACCAATTCTGTTTCACCTTGCTTTGCTGCCGCTTCGATTGAAGGGCTCGGCTTAGTGTCGGTGAAGAAATAGGTCACATCTTTAATGTTCGCTAAGGTAATCGAGCCTTTGGGAATGAACTTGCTCGAGTCCATAGCGACTAAAACATGGCGCGCCGATTTCATTACCGTTTGGGTGATCATGGTTTCATTCAGATCATACTCAAGTAAGGTGCCATCAACATCCACGGATGCGGCACTGGTAATCAGATAATCAAAGCGGAAGTTAGAGATGAAATCCATCGCTTCTGTTCCAACAATACCGCCATTGAAGGCTTTCACCTTTCCACTAGGGATCAATACATCTATAGACTTATTGGTATGCAAAACGCTTGCTACACGAAGGCTATTAGTAATGACCTGTAAATTGTTTTTCTTGGCTAGATGACTCGCTATGACTTCTGCGGTTGTCCCGATAGTGATGAACACTGTCGAGTTATCAGGAATCAAATCGGCAATCGCTTTGCCTATCGCATGCTTTTGCTCTGTGTCTGAAACCTGACGCACTTCATAATCAAGGTTAGTTTTGGTTGCTGGTGAGCTTGCGCCACCATGGTGACGAATCACTAAACGATCATTGCTGAGCTTCTTTATATCGCGGCGAATCGTCTGTGTAGAAACGTCTAGCATTTCTGCCAGCTCCTCTACACTGTAATAACCTTTGTCATTAACTAGCTGAATTAACTTATCTTGTCTGGGATTAGTCACGTCAGTCCTTCGTTTTGTTTATTTTTGTAGTTTTTGATCCACTTCTATTCTAGTCGGGATTCCTTCTCGACCGCCTTTCTTAGTACATTTTAGCGCTGCAACTGTGTTAGAGAAAACAATCGACTCGCGACTTTGTTTCGATTCTGCGACCGCGACCGCTAAAGCACCATGGAAAACATCGCCAGCACCCGTTGTATCAACGACGTCTACCTTGATTACTGGCTCGTGACAGAGTTCGTCACCTTCGAGCCAGTAACAACCTTTAGAGCCTACAGTAACATAAACTTTGCCATCTGTTTGTTTTTTAGCGATTTTCAACCCTTCTACAGGATCGCTACAGCCAGTGAACTTCTCTAGTCCTGGCTCTGAAAATGCCACGTGATCAGCCAATTTTACCAGCTCATCAATTGGATCTGGTGCGATGTCTGCATCTAATACTGTCGGAATATTATGTCGTTTTGCCTGCTCTAAAGCGTACTTGGCACCTTCTGGCCAGCGAACGTCGGTAAGAACAGTTTCATACTGTGAAAAGTCGATACTCTCAAGTTGCTTAGGGTCACGACTTAATGACTTATCTTGGTAATTAATGATCATTCGCTCACCTTCGTCGTCAACCAACACTGCTGAAAAGGCTGAGGATGCTCCTTTGATATGTACCGCTTTGTCTACATTAACACCATAGCTTGCGAGTTCAGTCAGCATGGTGTCAGCGACGCCATCTTGACCAACGCGGCCAATGAAGTCGACCCTGTGACCTAGTCGAGACACGGCGACAGCTGCTGTTGCCGCTGGGCCCCCGCCAACTTCATAGTAATCCTTCGCTACGTATTTACCACCTGTTGTTGGCAGATTCTCTACACGTTGGATTCGGTCTAAAACGGTAATTCCTACACATGCAATTGTCATAGTTGTTCTCTTTATCTCTACGTTATTGGGCTGCTGAGTAGCGAGCTAATAGTGTCAGTATATCCAAATTTGTACATTTGGCTGGGACAACAATCACAAAACAACTCAAATGGACATAAAGCAACAAAATGTGACATTTGTTACGGTCGAGATGGAAATTAATGTTTATATTGAATGCAACTTAACCACTAACGTGAAGGAAGAAAAAATGTCGACGATTGGTTTTATTGGTCTAGGTCAAATGGGTACACCAATGGCTCTGAACCTAATCAAAGGTGGTCACACATTAAAAGTATTTGATATCAACCAGACTGCTGTTGAACAGTTGGTAGAGCAGGGTGCAGCGGCAGCTGTGTCTCCGGCAGATGCCGCTTTAGATTCTGAGTTTGTAGTAACCATGTTGCCAAATGGTGCGCTAGTTAAGAATGTGATTTTCGGCGAAGACGGTGTTACTTCTACCCTGGACAAAAACGCATTACTTATCGACATGTCGACGATTCACCCGCTTGAAACTGATGCTCTAATTAAGGAGATGACGAACCAAGGCTTTTCAATGATGGAAGCTCCTGTTGGCCGCACCTCAGAACATGCGGTTAAAGGCGAACTACTGATCATGGCCGGCGGCACAAAAGAGCAAGTTGAACGCGCTCAGCCATTGTTTGACTGCATGGGCAATGAGACGGTTGACTGTGGCGGTGCGGGTAAAGGCATTCGGGTCAAAATTATCAATAACTACATGAGTATTGCGCTGAACGCTTTGTCTGCAGAGGCAGCTACGCTATCTGAGGCTATTGGTCTTGAGTGGGAAACGGCAATGAAAGTAATGAGCGGAACGCCTGCAGGCAAAGGGCATTTCACTACTACATGGCCGGGTAAAGTATTGTCTGGTGACTTGTCTCCGGTATTCATGATTGATCTTGCTCACAAAGATCTAGGTATTGCACTAGACCTTGCAAACCAGGTTAATGTTCCTATGCCATGCGGCGCTGCATCTCGTGAACTATACAGTATCGCTCGTGCAGCAGGTCGCGGACGCCAGGACTGGACTGCCGTGCTGGAGCAGCTACGTGTAACGTCTGGCTTAGACCCAAAAGTCGGTTAGCTTGAAAATACACACAAGGGCAGCAATTTATTGATGTAAATTCAACAATATTTGACATTTTCATCATAAATTTTCGTTTTTAACCCTTTTGGGGTAGCTGCTCTTCCATCGAAAACCCTCTAGCCTTCTTTTGTTGTTGAATAAAGGAAGGCTTTTTATTCACTGTTCAATGCCGTCAATAGCTGATGCTAAACAACTCGTCAGTTAGTTTATATTTACCTTAAAGATTACAGATACTTGTTGCGCTAAAGCGTTTTAGCTAACGAATCTTGCTTGATGGTAATTGATGGAAACCTGTTCTAGATCAACACAATTTTTGCTCATTGCGTATGATGTTTGTACTCAGGTGTACGACATAATATCCAGTTATTATTTGTTATTGAGTGTTTTGTGATCGCGTGTACATTTGTGGTAATAAATGTCAATTAATGAACATGAAGTGTTATCTAGCTAACAGAAATTGACAAGTTCGATTGGTAACTTGTCTTTCAACGAAGCAAAAGTCATTAAGACAAAATTCATATAAAGGAACAAAGATAATGCCTTACGTATCTGGTAAAACAATGATTCAAGAAGCGTGGAAAAACGGTTACGCAATCGGCGCTTTTACCGCTCACAACCTTGAAACGATCAAAGCAGTATTACTCGCCGCAGAAGAAGAAAAGTCGCCAATCATGATCCAGATTGGCCAGAAAGCCATTAACGAAATGGGCATGAAGCCACTTCGTGACGCAGTCGATTCATTAATTCAGCATCATCAGATTACGGTCCCAATCTGTATTCACCTGGACCACAGCCGCAAGTTCGAACAGTGTATGGAAGCTGCGACTAGAGACTTCCAATCGCTGATGTTTGATGGATCTGCACTACCGTTTGAAGAAAACATCCGCATTACTAAAGCGGTGGTAGATGTAGCAAATGCACTTGGCTTAGGTGCCGAAGGTGAAATCGGTAAGATCGGTGGCACAGAAGACGATATCACTGTTGATGAAAAAGACGCGATGATCACCACTGTAGAAGAGGCTCTGGATTTCTCTGAACGCACAGGCGTGGACTACCTAGCGGTTTCTATTGGTACAGCACACGGTGTGTACAAAACCACACCTGAACTGAAGTTTGACCGTCTATCTGAAATTAAAGAAGCGGTTAAAAAACCTATCGTACTGCACGGCGGCTCAGGTGTACCTGATGATCAGGTGGTCGAAGCGGTTAAACGCGGCGTAGCCAAGATAAATGTAGATACTGAACTACGTCAGGGCTTTATCCACGGTGTTCAGGCGCATTGGAAAGAGAATGAAACGGACTACATTCTTGCTGATGTGATGAATACAGGTATTGCTTCTATGAAAGAAGTCGTACAGCACAAAATTCGCCTGTTTGGCTCAAACGGCAAAGCATAATAAAAACAACAACTAGGTTAACTACAGGGTGCCAGGCATCTGGCCCCTTTGACTCTCTAATCCAATAATGGTGATTCTATGTTAAGAGCCATCGAAAATGCGATAAACACGGTAACAACCCCTGTATCTAAGGTGTTGCGTCACGTAGCTGGCATTCTACTTCTGATAATGACGATTATCGTTGTTGCTCAAGTTTTGTTCCGTTATGTCCTCAATATTCCATTGAGCTGGACCGATGAAATGTCGCGATTTCTAATGATTTACATGACGTACCTGTGTCTGCCGTTTGTCTACCTGACGGATAAAAACATTGCGATGACGTTTGTTACTGAAATCCTAGAAAAGAAAGCGCCACGACTTTTTTCGTTCTTAGCTTTACTGGCGCACATTTCGGCAATTTTAGTGTTTGCTGTATGGATTAAGTTTGGTTGGAACTTCTTCCAAACCGGATCTGTAATGGCAGATAGTCTACCTATCCCAATGTTCTACGTTTACATCATTCCACCTGTAATGATGGGTGTGACCATCCTGTATGCACTACAAAAATGCGTAGCGTCTATTCGTGGCGTACTGGGTGATTTTGAAGATGTATCTCAAACAGCTAAGACAGCTGAATTGTTTGAAGCTCCTGCGGTTGAAGAAGCACCGGCAAAAGAGCCAAAGCAAACGCAGTCACTTGAACCAGAAGCTGCGGCTTAAGAGGGTGTTATAATGGTTTCTCCAATTTTCTTACTCTACTTTCTAATTCTATTAATCATCGGTGTTCCAGTACTGTTCACACTGGGCCTGTCACCTATGATTACTCTGTTCCAAAATGATCAGATGCTGTTCGCGAACATGCTGTACCAGCGTCTGTACTCGGGACTTGATAGCTTCCTGCTGTTAGCGCTACCTTTCTTTATGCTTGCGGGTGAATGTATGACTGCGGGCGGTATTACTCCTCGCATCATCGCTTTCGCTCAGACTATGGTGCAGCACCTGCGCGGCGGTCTTGGTCATGTGGTTATTCTTGCAGCTACCATTTTTGGCGCTCTGACAGGCTCTGCTGTTGCGGCTACATCAGCGATTGGCGGCATGCTGATCCCTGAAATGAAAAAATACAAATACGATACGGGTTACTCAGCAGCATTAACTGCAGCAGCTACGGTTCTGGGTAACATCATTCCTCCGTCGGGCATCATGCTTATCTACGCTTTCGTAATGAACACCTCGGTAGCGGCAATGTTCCTGGCCGGTGTAACACCAGGCATCATCTTCTGTCTTGGTCTGATGGTAATGAACCACTTCCAGATCCGTAAGTACCCAGATGTTCAGCCGATGGAACGAGCACCTGCAATGGAACGTAAGCAAGCATTTCGCTTGGCGATTCTTCCTTTGCTTACGCCAGTTATCATTCTAGGTGGTATCTACGGCGGTATCTTTACTCCGACTGAAGCAGCCGCTGTTGCAGTAGCCTATGCGATTGCTGTCTCACTGTTCATCATCAAGGTGACCAATACTAAAGCGACTTACGCTCTGTTCGCGAAAGTAGCTGTCAACGCAGCGTCAATCCTGATCATTGTGGCGGCAGCAAGTGGGTTTGCATCTCTGATCAGCCTGTCTGGTGTGTCGAACATGGTTGCTGACATCATGAACGGTATTACGGACAACCCTTACTTACTGTTTGCAATCATCAACGTTCTGCTTTTCATCATTGGTATGTTCCTCGATGCGGGCCCTGCGATTCTTATCTTCGCCCCAATCTTTGCACCAATCATGATTAACGCTGGCATCGATCCTGTTCACTTCGGTGTGGTGATGTGTGCAAACCTTTCTATCGGTCTAGCGACTCCGCCGATGGGATTGGTTCTGTTCGTGGCATCGGGGGTATCAAAGGTCTCTGTATCAGAAATCTCAAGAAAGATTGTTCCATTCCTAATCGTTGAGGCAGCACTGATTTTCGTAATCTCGTTCTTCCCTCAATTGGTTATCGGTCTGCCACAGATGTTCGGCATCATGTAACCAGCAATATAAGACAAATTACCAGCGGCATTTGGTTACCTCTCAGGTGCCGCTGTAGAAACTTCCCTACACAAGGTCAAAAATTATGAAAAAATCAATCCTTACTCTAGTGGCTTCTAGCGTGTTACTAGCAACGGGTGCAGTATCTGCAGCAACAGAATTTAACGTCGTTCACTTAACGTCACCGGAAAGCTATAACCATCAGTCGTTGCTGGTATTTAAGAATCACTTAGAGACACGTTCAAATGGTGAAATTAAGGTAAATATTTACGGTTCTGGTCAGCTATGTGGCTCAGGAAAAGAATGTATCGCTGGGGTTCAGGCAGGTATGTTTGACTATTTCCCAACCACAGTGTCTGAAATCGCATACTATTGGAAGCCAGCAGAATCTTTTGACCTACCATACCTTCTGCCAAATGACCGTGTAGCGGAGTGTGTTTACGGTAACGATGAATTTATGTCAGATGTTCGCCAAAACGTTATCAAAAAAGCACCAAATGTGCGCTTGATGATGGTGGCAAACTCAGGTGGCTGGCGAAACTTCGCGACCACCAAGAAGGCCATCAAGACACCTGCAGACGTCGAAGGTATGAAGATCCGTACTGTTCCAGCGAAAGTACAACAAGATCTTGTTAAGCAGTTGGATGGTTCACCAACACCGATCGCTTGGCCAGAGGTATACACAGCGCTTTCAACTGGTGTTGTGGAAGGTACAAAAAATGGCATCGTCGATATTGTACAAAGTCGATTCCACGAGAGTCTGGATTATCTGACTCTGGATGGTCATGCCTACATGGGCGGCGCGTGGTTGATGTCTGACATGAAGTTCAACTCACTTTCACCAGAGCTAAAGCGTGTAGTGCTTGATGCGATAGAAGCTCAGCAGCAGTACCTCAACTCGTATCCTAAGCACAACGAATACGCTTCGTACGAAGTATTTAAGCAATCAAACGGAACGATTTACAACCCAACAGTAGCTGAGAAAGAAGCCTTCAAAGCGGCCACTAAGCCAGTTATCGATAGCTGGGCTGCAGCAGCCAATGGAGAAGGTAAACAGTGGTTAGAACGTTTCCAAACGGAAATTAAAACGTGTGAAGCGCAAATCGAAGCGTCATACAACCTAACCATGTAATCAATACCCTGCGAAGGGTGTCAACTAGGCGCCCTTCCTAACAGGAGACAGTAAATGATTAATGATAAAGGCAATTTACAAGCTAAAGCACAGAAGATCCTTTGCGCTCTAGGCGGGATCAAAAATATTGAAGATGGCCAAATTGATAACTGTGCAACCCGCTTGCGCATTCAGGTCAAAGATATGGGTGCTGTAGACGAAAAACTGCTTCGTCGTCAGGGGGCTCTTGGTTTTATCCGCCTACCGGAAAATCAAATCCAGGTGGTGTTCTTTGATGTTCACAATCTGGCTGAAGAATTAAGAACGCAAGCGGTAGGTTAAGCCAATATCGCTCACTTATAGAATCAAAAACAAATTTATAAAGGTAACGTTGAAATGAAATGGATTAATACTCGTTCTCACAACTTTTGGTTAGAAACGGAAACTGACCGCATTTTCGAATTCGGGCGTAACTCAGTGGTACCGAACGGCTTCGGCTGGATTGGTAACAACGGCAAGGTTCGTGAAGAGATGGGTACTCGCCTTTGGATTACCGCGCGTATGCTTCACTGTTACGCTCTGGCGGCTCACATGGGGCGCCCGGGTGCATACGACTTGGTTGAACACGGTATTGCGGCACTTGAAGGTCCTCTGAAAGATAAAGAGCATGGTGGCTGGTTCGCGACTATCGACAACAAAGGCGAAGGCATCATGGATTCGTCTAAACAAGGCTACCAGCACGCATTTGTTCTGTTAGGTGCAGCAAGCGCGGTCACAACTGGCCACCCACGTGCCCAGGCGCTACTAGACGAAGCAATTAACGTCTATGAAAATCACTTTTGGGTTGAAGAGCGTCAAATGTGCTACGAGTCTTGGGATCAAGCCTGGACTGAAACCGAAGATTACCGTGGCGGCAACATGGCAATGCACTCGGTAGAAGCATTCCTGATTGTTTACGATGTAACAAAAGATAAGAAGTGGCTAGACCGTGCTCTGAACATCACTGAGTTTATGATCAACAAGACAGCCAAAGGTCTAAACTATCGTGTCAATGAACACTTTGACTCTGATTGGAAGCCTCTACCAGACTACAACAAAGAAACACCAGCAAGTCACTTCCGCGCATACGGTGGTACACCTGGCCACTGGATTGAGTGGGGACGTCTGATTTGCCACCTACGTGCAACACTACAAGAAATTGGTGCGCACTGCCCAGATTGGTTGCTAGAAGACGCAATTGGACTGTTCGACGCAACAGTAAGAGATGCATGGCACGTGGACGGTGCTCCGGGCTTTGTTTATTCAGTTGACTGGGAAGGCAAGCCTGTAGTTCGTGAACGTATCCGCTGGGCTCCGGTTGAGGCAATTGGTACTGCTTACGCACTCTACACAGTGACGGGCGACCAAAAGTACCAAGACTGGTACCGCACATGGTGGGATTACTGCCGTACTTACCTAATCGACTATGAAGGCTGCTCATGGTGGCAAGAGCTGGACGTAAACAACCAAGCAGGCACCAGCGTGGTTTGGGATGGCAAGCAAGACATCTACCATCTAATGCACTGTTTGGTGATTCCTCGACTACCACTGACTCCAGGCCTTGCACCAGCGTTGGCTAACGGTTTACTAGACTCAACTTGTAAATAAGGCACTCGGTCTAGATTAGAGCACCTCTGGCATGTCGAGGTGCTCACTTTTTAATTGAGCGTAATGTAACTAAGCTTTTCGTTACATTACGCGATTTTCCTACATCGATTCCCCAAAGAACTTACTTATAGGCTAAATATAAGCCGCAAACTCCCTTGAATATCAACAATATGGCTATGCATCGAGTTCAGCATGCATTAGAGTCAAACACACTTGCGTTATCAGGACACACACCAAGAAGATAGTTTAGAAATGAATTGTTAAAGCGTGTGTCCCTTCAATTTCAAATAAGGAGAAGCAATTGGTAGAACGGATGAGTTACCCAAATTTACCTCAAATCGCAGGGCCTTATGTTCATGCAACAAAGCACAATGGCACCCTCTATATATCAGGGTTAACAGCTTATGGTACTGACGCTCAACCTCTCGATATGGCAGCTTAGGCTAAGGAGGTGCTTAACCAGATCGCGCAGGTTGTTGAGCATGAAAAACGGTCAAAAAGCGACCTGATCAAACTGACGATTTTTGTGCGAGATATGTCGAAGCTAACCAGCTTTCGAGAGCTACTATTTGATTTCTACGATGGCTATTTACCAGCGTGCTCTCTTGTTGAGGTTTCGAAGCTGATTCATCCGGATTTACAAATTGAGATAGAAGCGGTTGTCGCGCTATAAGAACAACGTATTGGGTTGAATCAGCTCTGATGCTTAAGGCACAATTGCCAGTGAAAGACGTCGTTTTTTTATATACAAGGTTTTGTTTTTATTGGAGTATCGAAAATCATGGATGAAAGAAGTCAGGCTTATCTGGATCAGTATTTAAACTCATTGCCTGCAGAGCTTGCCGCACAGCACACCTCATTTAGTTCAGATTACTATTGTAATGACGAGTACAACGCCAACCTATGCGCTGATCTGATCCTTCGCGGTGAAAAACGTGCGTCCTGCAGTATGGAGTATTGGTATAGTCACGAAGGTGAGCCAATGCCTCAGATCGGCCATCTTCAAGTTGTGACTGACTGGCATGGAAATCCAGTCTGCATCGTTGAAATCAGTTCAGTAAGTACCTCTAGGTATTGTGATGTCAGCGCTGAGTTTGCTGCAGAAGAGGGGGAAGGAGACAAGTCTTTACAGTGGTGGCGAGAAGCGCACTGGGATTTCTTCAGCAAAGAATGCGCTGAGCTGGGGATTGAGCCAACGCAAGAGATGATGTTGGTGTTAGAACGTTTTAAAGTCGTTTATAAGTAAGCGGCGCGTAGTACGAGCTTACAACACATGCAACTTACAAGGATGGAGCAGGGAATGATCGTAAGGAACGCGACTAAGAAAGATGCAGGCAAGTTACTGGAGCTAATCGAGCTAAAAGCTGAATTTGACAGAAGTATGAAAGGCTTTAATGGCCAAATATCCACAACCGTAGAAAAGATAGAACGTACACTATTTGGAGATTATCCTTTTGCGCATGCTTTATTATTGGAGCGTGAGAGTGAAGTACTTGGTTTTGCCTTGTTCCACTATCGTTACTCGTCCTTTAGCGGCGAGCCATCAATGTGGCTCGATGACCTTTTAGTCGTCGGAGAGCAAAGGTCAAAAGGCTATGGACACAAGTTGATGCTGGCAATGAAAGCGCAGGCAGAGGCTTCATCGGTTTCACATATTGCCTGGACAGCAAGCCCGCATAATAAGAAAGCGCACGAGTTCTATACAAGATTAGGTGCCGAGATTGAACGCATGGACGGTCAGCGCCCCTATTTCCGTTGGCAAGTGAGCCAATAGCGAAAAACTATCGTATCAACAGTGACTTATTGGTTAGGTTTCTACGGAGTAAACCATGAAGAAATTATTATTGTGTATTGTCCTGTTGTCACTTGGCGGTTGTTTGGGTATGCCTCAAAGTGTTCAGCCTGTCAGCGACTTTAAGCTCGATAACTACCTGGGTAAGTGGTATGAAGTGGCTCGTTTAGATCACTCGTTTGAGCGCGGCCTGAGTGATGTTACGGCCGAATATGCTATGCGTCCTGATGGCGGCGTATCGGTAATCAACCGTGGTTACTCTGCAGAGAACAAAGAGTGGCAGCAGGCAGAAGGGAAAGCCTACTTCGTCAATAGCGAGAATGAAGGCTATTTGAAGGTGTCATTCTTTGGTCCTTTCTATGGCTCATACGTAGTGTTTGAACTTGAAAAACAAAACTATGACTACGCGTTTGTGTCTGGCCCGAATACCGATTATCTGTGGTTGCTGTCACGCAAACCGGACGTCAGCCCTGAAATCAAAGCAGAGTTTGAGCGATTAGCTAAGCGGTATGGCTTTGATGTGGACGAGCTTATTTACGTTGAGCACAATTAGAGTCTCCCCAAGCTTCAGTTTTAATCATTAGCGCTAGTTGAGCTGACTTTTAGTCACTCTATCAACATCCCATTTTTTGTCTTGAGCTGAGCAAATGCACTAGGATGCATTATATTGAATATTGTCTCTTACACTTTAGAGTTAGCCGTATGCTTAAACTGAAAATAGAAACTTTTTCAAACGACAGCGGAAACATTGAAGATACTTTAACGGTGCCGCTAGCTGTGGCTAAAACGTTGTTGAAGTTTCTGCCTGCTAATTTAGCAGCGAAGTTTGATGAAAATGGCGAGCAACTGCAGGATCTGGTGTCAGCCATCGCTGACGCTAAACAGCCGGGGATAATTCTAGAGTTTGATGACCAGGACGAGGATCAGCGAATCGTGTTCTCTGTCTGTTAGCTGTGACAGGGCGATAAAAATAAAAAGGCGTTTACAGTGCTAGGGAGAAAAAGATGGAATTTACAATCAATCGAATAAACACAGTAATGGGTATCTTCAGGTTGTCTGGCGAGTTGTTGGCTAAGTCTGAAGCAACAGCGATTCGCTACTCTAGTGCTGAGTTTATGGGCACCGACGGTTGGGTCGCAATTAACACCGAGACAGAAGTGGGTCTATCCATGCTCAATGAAATCAAAGCAGAAGTCATTGAGCATTTAACCGAGGGGTGCGATGCCGTTGGCTGAAGTGATGATTGAGCGTTAAATTGCTTCTTAAGGCCTATACGGCTTATGATTTACATTGTAAATAGCCTCAAGCACAGCTTGAGGCTATTTGTTATTTAAAACAGACTTCAGCCCAGCGTGCCAGCCCTGCGGTCACCGAACCAAAGTAGTTACCACTGACGACCTGAATATCAGGCAGGGTTTGTTGCACGGCGCTACGAAGAATTGGCGAGCGAGCAGAACCGCCGGTCATAAAGATCGCATCAGGTGTCACACCACCTTGCTCTACCGCTTCTTTTACCAGGTCTGCCATCTTCTGCTTTGGTGTCTCGATAGCGTTGGTCATATCTTCAAAGCTGATTTCCACTTCTAATTGTTCCGACAGAAGCTGCATGGTTGCGCGGTACTGAGGGTGATCAGAGAGGGCGATCTTGGCCTCTTCTGCCTGACGTACTAAGCGATAACCAAGGGTTTCATTAAACACTTCGATGAGGCGGAGCAGTTTCTCAGGTTCCTGAGCTTCTTTATGCAACAGCTTCAGCGTTGCCAGATTTGAACGGGAGTAGAAGTCTGCCTGTGCATCAACGCTGTTAATCGCAATCGGGTTCCAGAACTGAATGGTTGGCATGACGATGTCCGAAGTGGTTTTACTGCCCAGGCCAAATGGGGTCATCAGCTGTTTAAACGCCAGTGCGATATCGAGGTCGTTCCCCCCAACACGTTGACCGCTGTGCGCCAGAAGGCTTTGGGTACGATCAGATTTACCACGCCAGCCTGGACCCATTTCAATCAGGGAACAGTCGGTAGTACCCCCGCCAATATCAACGACAAGGATGGTTTTGTTTTCAGTCAGTGATGCTTCGTATTCCAGACCTGCGGCGACGGGTTCAAACTGAAATTCGATATTTTTAAAGCCTGCGCGAGTGGCTGCTTTACGCAGGATCTCTTCGGCCTGACGGTTAGCCGCTTCGCTGTCACGACCGTGGAAGTTCACAGGTCGACCAATGACTGTATCGGTGATGATTTGCTCGGCATCCTGCTCTGCATTGCGTTTGATGTTGTCCATCATGGCACAGACCAGATCTTCAAAGAAGCTTACCTGAACGTCGCGTAGACCAGATGCACCAAGGAATGATTTTGGTGATTTTACGTAATAGCTTTCGCTTGGATCTTGTAGATAGTGGTCTAGGGCAGCCTGACCAAAGACGACCTCTTCAGCGATAAACTCAACCCCCTCTTCGCGGTTAAGGTTGATCGCGCGGCGTAGAACCTGTTCACCTACCGAGTCGAGTGGCTTGATGTCGCGGAATTTGAATAGGTATTCCGCTACAGCCTCTCGAGTCGGTGCAGATAAGGTAGAAGGAATGTAAACACTGTTACCTTCCAGTTTGAGTAGCTTTGGCTCACCTTGCTCAATCTTAGCTACTGAGCAGTTTGCCGTCCCGTAGTCAAAGCCAATAAACATTCGAATCTCCTACCATCAAAAAAAGGTCGGCAATGTTACCGCAATGGTGTAGTGAATGCTATTGGCGGTTTTGTTAAAACTCAGGTTAAGTCATCTTTGCCTTCGACCAGAGCATGATGGCTGATTGAACCTTTCGTACGTGCTTTGAGATGGGGAGCATATTCAGGGTCGTTGATAAAGTCTAATGCAGACTGGCGACTTGGCCATTCGATAACGACTCGCAGTGCCGGGTTTTCCGCGTCACCTTCAACTCGTTCGTGACTGGCTGTACGAGCGAGATACTTACCACCATGTTTGGCGACCAACTGAGTTGCAGGGCCAATGTAATCGGGGATCCAGTCTGGGTTTGTTGGGGTTACCTCGATGACTGAGTAGTATTTTGACATGTGATTCTCCTCCTAGTGTTAGTAACAGCCTAGTCAAGAATCGTCCTGTCCGTACAATTGATTATCAACCTATTTGTGAAGGAAAAGCTAAGTGGCTCATCCTTGCTGAGTAGAACACTGAGCCACGAGAGTGCTGCTATGCCGATGCTTCCAGAGTATAAATCTGATCGAGGTTATCGAGGATAAAATCGATAAAGGCACGAATATGAGGCTTCGGGTACTGGGTTGTCTTATACAGAGCGTAGATTTCTCCACTGCGGTTCTCCCGATATGAAGCATGCCACTCTGGTAATAGGTGTACCAGTCTGCCTTGTTGCAGATAGGGTTTGACCATCCAGTCAGAGAGCAGTAATACGCCAGTGCCTTGTAGTGCTCCCCATAGAACAGGGGAGCCCCCTCTTGAACTTAGGTTGCCTGTGACCATCACCTGTTTGTTTACCTTACCGCGCTGAAAGTGCCAGTGACTTCGTTGACGTTTTTGGCTGATGAGTAAGCAGTTGTGGTCGGCCAGGTCGTCGGGTGCGGTGATCTCGGGATGGTTATTGAGGTAGTCAGGGGAAGCAACCAGCAGGGTTTGATTGGTCATCAGTTTTCGAGCTCGTAAACGGCTGTCTTTAGGTGAGCCGATACGGATGGCTATATCGATGTTTTCGCTGTTGAGATCGACGACGTTATTATCCAGTTCAAGCTCGACTTTGACTTTTGGGTATTGCTGCAAAAACTTAGGGATCAAAGGGGCTAGGAAGATATTGCCGAAACTCTCAAAGGCGGAGATGCGCAATAGCCCTTCCGGTTGACGATGGGTTTTCTTCATCTCTTCAACCAGAGTGTTAGCGTTGTCGAGCAGTGGCAGCGCCTGTTGGTGAAAGTACTGACCTTCTTCGGTGAGCAGAAGTTGTCGCGTGCTGCGCTTGAACAGTGTGGTTTTGAGTTGGGCTTCGAGGTTGTCTATGTTTCTCGCCACCGATGAAGGTGCCATGTTCAACACGCTGCCAGCCTGAGAAAAACTGCCTGACTCGACCACTTGATTAAAGATTCGGATTAGGTCTAACACTGTCGTACCTCGCCTTTGCGTTTTGTGCAAAACTGAATCGATTATGTTGGGTATTCTGCATAAATATAGATTGAATCACAATGGCTGTGACTTTTCGAACAATCACATAAAGGAACAGACTATGACTACACGAATCAATATTGCTCAAGTGGAACCCAAAGCGTTAACGGCGATGTTAAGCGTGGAGGGCTATGTAACTGAAGCGCGCTTGTCGGCGTCGCTTAAGAAGCTTATAAAGCTGCGTGCCTCGATAATTAACCAGTGCGCTTACTGTATTGAAATGCATGTGACCGAAGCGGAGAAGCTGGGTATTGATGCTAAAAAGCTGTTTGCTCTGGCGGCATGGAAGGAGTCGCCGCTGTTTGACGCTGAAGAGAGAGCGGTACTGGCGCTGACTGATGAAATGACACTGATTGCCAAAGGCGGAGTGTCTGATGAGGTTTACCAAGTCGCACGTGAATATCTTGGTGAGGAGTTGCTAGCGCAGGCGATGATGCAAGTGATTATGATCAATGCCTGGAACCGATTTGCGGTGGCAACAAAAATGACCCATGAGCAGTAAGCAGGTGGCAGGTTAAATAGCTTTCATCTATAATCCTTGCGCTTTTATCCGGGACACCCCAATTTCACTCTGGAAAGATTATGATTTCGAAAAACCAACTTAAATTACTTCGAGCTTTAGGCCAAAAGAAACAACGCAAGGCGCATGGTCTGTTTTTGGTCCAGGGTGAAAAGAATGTTCTTGAGTTGGCCAATAGCGAACTGACCGTAAAGCAGATTTTTGCTACGGGCGAGTTTCTGGCGCAGCATGCTCAGGAGCTAAGTGGCTTTGAGTGTATTGAGGCATCACTTGATGAACTGACTAAAGCGAGTACGCTGGTGAGTAACAATGCGGCGATTGCTGTGGTTGAGATCCCAAGTGTTGAAGTGCCAAAAGCGCAAGGTTTGATGATTGCTTTAGATGGTGTGTCTGATCCAGGCAACTTGGGTACCATTATTCGTGTCGCTGACTGGTATGGCATTAAACACATTGTTGCCAGCACTGATTGCGCTGACCCATATAACCCGAAAACCATCAGTGCGACTATGGGCAGTTTTGGTCGCGTGACGGTGAGTCAGCTTGATCTGCCTGCGTATCTTGAGCAAGCGAACCTGCCAGTTTATGGTGCGTTTTTAGAAGGCGAGAGTGTACATCGTACGGAGTTTTCTGCGCAGGGGATTTTACTGATGGGTAGTGAGTCTCACGGCGTCCGCGAGCAGGCAGCTAAGTTTGTGACAGATAAGATTACTATCCCCGCTTTTGGTGGCGCCGAGTCACTCAACGTTGCGATGGCGACGGGGATCATTCTCGATAACCTGCGTCGTCAGCACAGCTAAGACGCAGTTTTCGATTCAGCGAGGCAGTGGTCTCGCTGCTATTTCTCTAGCATGTCTAGCTTGTTAGGCACACCATTCCACTTTTCAGCTTCGTCCATGGCTGGTTTTACTTCAGTCTGAACTGGCCACAGCTCTGCTAACTCAGCATTCAATTGAATGTAGATAGTTTGATCATCAGGCACTTCGTCTTCCTGAAAGATCGCATGTGCATCACACTCGTCAACACACAGACCACAATCGATACACTCGATCGGGTTGATGACCATAAAATTTGGCCCTTCATGGAAGGCATCAGCAGGGCATACCGCGACACAGTCAGTATATTTACATTGGATACAGTTATCCGTTACCACAAACGCCATGACGATCCGCTCTTAAGTTAGTCAAAATTGAAGAATGGGGATAATACTCATCCCAAGCCAAAATTCAACATTCTGTGTAGCGAATCTTGGTCTAAATGAGTCCATCAAATTGATTTAGTATGACAGACAATTCAATTTCTCGTAAAATGCGCGCCATTGTGAGCTAGCCGTTCTCGGTCTGGCTAAGACACCTATGATTACGAGACATCAACATGATACGTTTAACTGAAATTAAGCTTCCTTTAGATCACGAGGAAGAGGCGTTAATCGCTGCGATTACAAAGAAACTTGGTATTTCTGCTGACCAGGTTATCTCTTTCAATATCTTCAGACGTGGCTACGATGCTCGTAAGAAAGCAAACATCCTACTTATCTATACTCTGGACGTTGTTGTTGAAAACGAACAGACACTTTTAGAGCAATTCGTTAGCGATCCGCATGTAAAACAGACGCCAGATATGGAATATAAGTTTGTTGCACAAGCACCTGAAAATCTGACGGAGCGTCCGGTTGTAATTGGTTTTGGTCCTTGTGGCCTATTTGCTGGTCTTGTTCTGGCGCAGATGGGTTTCAAACCAATCATTGTTGAACGCGGTAAAGAAGTTCGTGAGCGTACTAAAGACACCTTTGGTTTCTGGCGTAAGCGTACCCTTAACACTGAATCAAATGTACAGTTTGGTGAGGGCGGTGCGGGTACTTTCTCTGACGGTAAGCTATACAGCCAGGTGAAGGATCCAAACTTCTACGGTCGTAAAGTGATCACTGAGTTTGTTGAAGCTGGCGCGCCAGAAGAGATTCTGTACGTGAGCAAGCCGCATATCGGTACCTTTAAACTGGTTACCATGATCGAAAAAATGCGCGCGAAAATCATCGAACTGGGTGGCGAAATTCGTTTCAGCACTCGCGTTGATAATATCCATATGGATGGCGAGCAGATCACTGGTCTTACTCTGTCTAATGGTGAAGAGATTCACTCACGTTATGTGGTTCTGGCAGTTGGTCACAGTGCTCGTGATACGTTTGAAATGCTGCATGAACGCGGTGTCTACATGGAAGCGAAGCCTTTCTCAGTAGGATTCCGTATCGAACACAAACAGTCGATGATTGATGAAGCGCGCTTTGGTAAAAACGCGGGTAACCCAATTCTTGGCGCAGCAGACTACAAACTGGTTCACCACTGTAAGAATGGTCGTACTGTATACAGCTTCTGTATGTGTCCGGGCGGAACTGTTGTTGCAGCAACCTCTGAAGAAGGCCGCGTTGTAACTAACGGCATGAGTCAATACTCTCGTGCGGAGCGTAACGCGAACAGTGCTATCGTGGTTGGCATTGACCCTGAGCGTGATTACCCGGGAGACCCTCTGGCTGGTATTCGTTTCCAACGTGAACTGGAATCAGGAGCTTACGTACTAGGCGGTGAAAACTATGACGCACCAGCGCAGAAGATCGGTGACTTCCTCAAAGGTCGCGATCCAAGCCAGATTGGTGATGTTGAGCCTTCATTTACTCCTGGTATCAAACTGACAGATATTTCTAAGGCTCTGCCAGACTTTGCGATTGAAGCGATTCGCGAAGCGATTCCTGCGTTTGATAAGAAGATCAAAGGTTTTGCTTCTGACGATGGTTTACTGACCGGTGTTGAGACTCGAACGTCTTCTCCAGTTTGTATCAAGCGTGGTAAAGACTTCCAAAGCGTTAACCTGAAAGGCTTCTTCCCTGCGGGCGAAGGTGCTGGTTACGCGGGTGGTATCTTATCTGCAGGTATCGACGGCATCAAAGTTGCTGAAGCTCTAGCAAAAGCTATGGTTGCTGACGCTGAAAACGCTTAACCCCAACCTCTAAGCGAAAGACATTAAGGCTCTTCAGTGTGAAGGGCCTTTTTTGTGCCGGCTTATTAGAGGGACAGGCACCTTAAGTACTTGGCTCTCTACTCTATTTTGAGGGGACATACATCACTACGAATAGCTTTATCGGGACATGCACCAGAGCGAAGACAGCTATACGTAGTGAAAATAATCTTGCTAGTGGACTCTATACGTTCGATTCCAGACAAATTTCAATGTTAAGGCTGATTTTAGCGAAGATTGAGCTTTTTGGAGGTATTTGAGGGATCGAGAAGCGCTAACCCCGTCATGTTTGGTTAGAATTTATAGTTCTGAACTAGGAAACTAGCAGTCCAATCGAAATAAATTGATGCGTTTTCGATTGAATACACGTCTGGCGATCATTGCGCTCTTTATACAGCCTACACTGGTAGTGCGGGGACGTTCTAATTCTGTACAAGCTTTAAGCCAGTTTAGCTGGTTGATGTTAAGGCGCTCTAGTATTGGTGGTGTATTTTCACTTAACTGAGCTTTGTCTTCTCGACACTGACGTGCGCTCCAATCAACTAACTCAATATAGTCGATGAGCCGGAAAGGAATGCCATCGAGTTGAGAATGGGCTGAATTGCCTATAAATGGATGGAGGCAAGGAGCAGTTTCTTGTTGATTGTTCAATGCCTCTATTCTCGCCTGAATCGATGTATAGTCTGAGGCCTCTGGCGTCTTCGCTATCCCTGCTCTCAATGGATTTAGATCGACATACGCCATGGCAGCTGCAAGTGCTTTCTCATCAAGCAGGGCCTGACTTTTAAAACGACTTTCCCAAAAATGACCTTTGCACTCATCTTCTCGGTTGGCTTGGCAGGCAATGTCAAAGTTGAGCTCTTTCATAAACCAACTTAGGCTCCATAATCGTTCTCGCCAGGACTCAATAATGGCCATGCAGGCTTCAATTTCAGTATTGCTGGTGAGTTGCCCTTCTATCCATCTCGCCACTAAACTTGGTAGTTTGTGGTCTTGCTTCCAACGTTCAACTACCTCTCGACTTGATAAGCTTAGAGCCTTTGAGCGATTGATATGAACAACCAAATGGTAGTGGTTAGTCATGATGGCGTAGGCGCAGATATCAATGCAATAGACTTGCGTAAGTGCCAGCATCTTTCGTTTAATCCAGTCTCGTCGATGCTGATAACTTTGCTGGGTAACGGGGTCTTTCCCACAGAGAAAACTTCGTCGGACACAGCGAGAGACGCAATGATAATAAGGTGTAGCATCGACACACAGTTGGTGTTTTCTAGCGGTTGTCATCTTTTCGTCCAAGCGGTGAGTTATCCACTTAGGTTAAGAAAGACATTAATACGCAGCAATCTGGAATGATTCAACCTTCCACCGAGGTATCAACAACTCATACCATTTTCATCCTTTATGGTGTGTGTCCTTCTAAGAAAGCGGGTGTTTACGGAGCCTGTCCCGATAAGAAAAAGCGAGCCGTTTGGGGCTCGCTATATAATCATTAACTTTCCATGACCAGACTGTCTTCTGTAGGCTCTATCTCAGGCGCTGCCAGGAGTGCTTCTCTTAGGTTTTTCAGCGAAACAGGTAAATCGTTTCTATAAAACCCAGGGGTAAAACCATCGGGTCTCGGAGGCAAAGAGTGGATAAAACGACCTACAATGTCTTTTGTTGATTCGCTGATTTCTTCTTCGTTGATGAGTCTTGGGAAGACATTTTCGTTGATGATACTAAGTAAATCGCCAATCACTTGCGAGTAGCTAGCTACGTTCTCGCTGGTGACCGACTGATAGACGAAGTAGTAGTTTGCCACACGAAAAAGTGCATCTCCCTGTTTTTGAGAAATGCACCCTGAATCGACCATGACGCTGATGTCATCTTTTAATCTCAACTTGAGCTTATCGACTTGTACAGAAAGTGTCTTTTTGGTGATAATTTCTTCTTTTTGACGTTGATTGACATGAAAGAAATAGAAGGTGAGAAGCAAAAGTAACACGATAAGTAGTGCTACGATGATAAAAACAAGCATAGAGAACCGAGCAGAATGAGACTTATAATGATGAAACGTAAGCAAAGTTTATAGAATACCTCTATGGTAATCAAAACATAGTCTTGTATTTATGACTGGTCGCTCATCTGGGTGATAACTTTGTTATTTTCATCGCATTTCGCTACTGTTACCAGTGCTGTTCAAGTGACAACACTGGCTAAAGACACCCTATCAACAACCTCGAAGACATCATTATTATGGTGTGTGTCCTCTTAAAACTCTTAAAAACTTCCTCCTAAAACAGTTCTTATTCGAATGTCCAAGAGAAGCCTGAGCTGTAGCTGCCATTTGGGCTAGATTTGAAGTAACTCTTCACGTTGCCTCCATCAAATTCTTTAACGTAGCAATCTGTGCTGCCATAACCACTGGTTAATCCATTGTCTCCGAATGGGCGACTTGTGGCTTCCTGACAGTCATCGTAATAATAGCCTTGGTCGCCAGGCACAAAGTTTTTCTTATGAGTAGAGTTCATTGAAGACATTATATCGTTGTGGATTTCAATGCTTTTAGCAAACAGGTCATCAGCAGAAGCTGACGCAGAGAAGAGTATTAGTGCGGCACTAATGACACGATATTTTGAAAGCATAAAGACCTCAATTTGTTCAATGATTTGGTGATAATTGATTATTAAATTATATCCTTACCGTGTGTTTTTCAATAATTAATTATCGTAAAACGATAATTAATTATTGTCATTTTGGTTTTAGAACACTACTATACAATCAAATTATTGATTATCGAGGTTAGATATGTCGCAGCACTCTATTAGCACTTTTAGTCGTAAGTTGCTTATTTTGTTCTGGTTTTCATTCGTTTTTGTTGCCGCGTTCGATACCACTTTATGGTTTAGCGTAACTTTGTTTAATGTACATTGGATTGACGCCAGCTTTCCTGTTGAGGTTGAACTGCCTTTATCGCTGACACGTTCATTGGTCGCCTACATCCCAAGTATGTTCTCTGCCTTTTTGACCATGGCGCTGTTGTGGCAACTAATTTCACTGTTTGGCTTGTACGAGAAAGGACAAATTTTCGAACAGAAAAATGCACAGTGTTACAAGAAACTCAGCTATCTGTTGATCGCAACGCCTTTTATTAGTGCAATCAGTGAATTACTTCTTAGTATTGCTTTATCGTACAATGGAGATGAATGGTACTTCTCAATAAGCGTTGATGATGTGGACGTTACTATGATGGTGATCGGACTGATTGTTCGTGTCATTGCAGTGGTAATGGAAAGAGCAGCAGAACTGCAACAAGAGAGTGAGTTAACAATTTAAGCGAATGGTATATGGCGATTGTAATTAATCTGGATGTAATGCTGGCGAAGAGAAAGATGCGTTCCAATGAACTGGCCAAATTGGTTGGGATCACAGAGCAAAATCTATCTGTGCTTAAGAATGGTCGTGCTAAAGCGGTCAAGTTGGCGACGCTAGAAGCGATATGTAAGCATTTGGATTGCCAACCTGGCGACATTCTGGAATACGCCCCTAGTGAGACAGAAGCTCAGTAGGGGCAGGCTCAGACTCTTCAATACTCTTTAAAAAGACAGCTACCGCCGTTTGTATATGCAAGTCCGGCGGGTCTTTTGAACCATAGTAGTCTTTTGGCTACACAACCTATTGGAACAAAACCATGGCTAAACGTTGGCTTTTGTCTGCTGTCAGTGTGGCAATACTTGGCAGCGGTGCGTATTTCTATTACCAATCTTCCTCTCAGCCACAAACCTTTCCAACGTTGATCGTAGAGAAAGGAACGATTGAGAAACAAGCGGTTGCAGTAGGCAGTATTGTTCCTGCTCACTCTGTTTCAATCAAGTCTCAAATTGATGGTATCGTAGGTGAAATTTATGCCGATGTCGGTGAGAAGGTTTCACAAGGACAAGCACTGATCAAAGTGCGTCCCAATCCTACTCCTCAGGCGTTAACTGATGCTTCAACAGAATTGATGCGCAGCGAAGCCGATCTAGAATCGGAAAAACAGAAGCTCGCAAATCTAGAAAGCTTGGTTAAGCAAGAGATCATCCCAAGCAACTACGATGCCTATGTTACTGCCCGCTCAGCAGTTAAGTCGGCGCAAGCCAATGTGCTGCAGAAACGACAAAACCTTGAGTTGATCCGTAGCGGTGAGGCGTTAATTGGCGGTTCACGATTAACATCGACTATCTATGCACCGATTGATGGCACTGTGCTTAATCGAAAAGTGGAAGTCGGGGAACCGATAATCTCCACTGAATCGAGTCAGGCAGCGACTGAAATGATGTCGTTGGCGGATATGAACAGCCTGATTTTCAAGGGCAGCGTTAGTGAACATGATGCCGCTCAGTTGTCAACTGGTATGAAGGTCTTACTGACCGTGGCTCCTTATCCTGAGGTTGAGATTGAGGGAGTTCTTACTAAGGTTGCGATCCAGTCTGAAAACCTGAATGAGACCCAGTCGAATTCGAATACCAAGAGCTTTGACAATGGTTTTGGTGTCGAAGTGGGTAAGCTTAAAATCCCGCAAGGAATTCTACTGCGTTCGGGGTTCTCTTCTACAGCGCACATTACGCTGAAAAAGTCGCAAGATGTTCTGGTGTTGCCAGAGCGAGTACTCGCGTTTGAGGGCGAAAGCCCAAGTGTTTTGGTTCCTGACAGCTCTGAGCAGGGTTTCCATCATCAGCCTGTCAAACTCGGTTTATCTGACGGTATTAATGTCGAGGTACTTGATGGCGTTGAGATTGAACAAGAGATCCTTGATAACAGCATGATGGGAGCGAACCATGGCTAATCAGCAAGGTTGTAAACTGGGTGCTCTATTACTGCTATCAACATTAAGTTTACCGAGCTACGCCATTTCTATCGAGCAGGCGTGGCAGCAAGCGAAACAGAATGACCCACGTTATGAAAAGGCCAAAATCGGTGTTCAGTTGGGAGAAGTTAATGTCGATTCAAGTCGAAGCTCGTTGTTACCTGAGTTAAGTGCGTCAGCATCGGCCAATTGGAGTGAGACATCTGACAATACTAATAGCTACAGTGCCAGCTTATCACTGAATATTTGGGACAGTCGCCTGTGGTCAGAACTCGATCAAGCCAAAGCAAACTACCTGAAGACCCAGCTTGAATTAACTCGGACCCACAATGAAGTGGCGGAAAATCTGCTTTCAAGTTATTTAGATGTGGCGAGTGCTCAAGGTGATTTGCAACTTGCGCAAGCCAAGCTGGATGAGGGAAGCAAGCTACTAGAGATCGTCGAGAAGCGATATCGTGCCGGAAAAGTGAAATCGATTGATGTCGAAGAGATGCGAGCGACGCAAGTTGCAGAGAAAGCTGCGATCCTGAGTGCTCAGGCAGTTCTGGAAAACAAGCGAGCAGAGTTGGCAGCGTTAATTAATGATATTCCTACCAAGGTAGATCAAGTCCGTACCGATTCATTGATCGAGCCGAGGATGCTGGTTTCATCTCAACAGCAATGGCTGACCTTAGCTAAAAATAGCAGTCCAGAGTTGTTAGTTGCTGCTCAGAACGTCAAATCGAGTGAGTATGCGAAAGATTCTGCGCGCGGAGGTTACTATCCAACGCTCAAAGGTGACCTTGGCTACAGTGACGACGATAGAGGTTCCAATGGTGACTTCAACGCGGGCATTACATTAAGCGTACCGATTGATATAAATGGTGCAACGCGTGCCAAAGTCGAGCAAGCTCAGCTTAATACCCTCGATGCCAAGCAGGACCTGCGTCAGATAGAAATTAATATCCAGAAGAGTATTGTTCAGCAATATACACTGGTTGGTATCAACTGGAATCAGGTTCTGATTGCGAATGATTTAATTGAATCCCGAGCTAAGGTGCTGCTAAGTAAAGAAAAGCTCTACGATGCCGGCTTGCTTGAAGCATCAGATATTATTAATGCACATAATAGTTTGTTTGAGGCCAAAAACAGCTTACAGACACATTGGTATAACTATTGGCGTCAGAGAGTGAGCTTACTTCGTACCGCAGGCAAACTTGATGACGACACAATGGCTCTGATTTCTCAGGCCTTTAACTCATGATCACATTGTTACAGCAAACATGGCAAACCCTACTGGCGCACCGGATGAAAAGTGTGCTGGCAATTATTGCAATTGCTTGGGGAGTGATCTCTGTGGTGGTGTTGATTGCACTTGGCGAAGGGTTTTACCGCCATCAAACACAGTCACTGTCGTTTATGGTGAACAACACGCAAATTGCCATTCCCTACCGCACCAGTAAACCGTGGCAAGGTTTACCTGCGAGAAGAGAAATCGCCATTAATCAGAATCAGGTCGATGTGATTAAACAGTCAGGCTTTGTTCAGGATGCTTCAAGTGTTTACGCGAAATGGGATGCGAGTGTGACTAATGATAAAGGCCAGCACTTATCAAGCTCAGTAAGTGGCATTGATCCATCTTATTTTCCACTGATTGAGCGTCAATTGGTGCCGGGTTCTCGCAATGTATCACCGAGTGATATGACAAATCATACCCGGGTGGCGGTACTTGGTGATCAGATTGCCAAGATGGGTAACATCAGCATCGGCAATCAGGTTAAGGTCAACGGAATTCCGTTTTTGGTCATTGGTGTGATCAAAGATGAGGATGCGGGTCTCAACTTTGGCGAGAGTCGCAATGTATTTATCCCGCAGAGCACTTTCCTCGATCTATGGGATAGCAAACCATGGTTGATACTACTCAAGCCGATTGATGGTATGGAAGCTGCTGGATTCAGACAAAGTATCGTCTACTTCTTTGCCAAACAGTTGCATTTTGACCCGCTTGATAAAGAGGCGATCAACCTACCTGACTTAAGCGAAGGCGCAGCAATGATTAACGGAATCTTTCGCGGTATTCAGATCTTTCTTGCTGCCAGTGGAGCTATGACGATGGCGGTTGGCGCACTGGGGGTTGCAAATATCATGTTCCTTTCGGTCACCGAGCGTACCAGAGAAATCGGTGTTCGACTTGCTATCGGTGCCACACCAAAGACGATATTAGGTCAGTTTCTTGTTGAAGGCTTTGCTTTGGTTGCCGCTGGGACCAGTTTGGGGTTGTTGGTGGCTTTTACTGCGGTATCACTATTAGCCAACGTGACGTTACCTGACTGGATTGGCTCTCCGGTGATCACTCCAGCTTCGATTGGTTGGTCTTTGTTGGTTACGCTAATTCTGGCTCTGCTGGCGTCTTACTTTCCGGCGAGAAGAGCGTCGCGTCTGACTCCGGTCATTGCATTGAGTGCGAGGGCGTAGTGATGCTATTACCGATGAGACAAATCTTTCAGGAGATGGCGGCGGAGAAGTTGCGCTTAGGCTTAACTATCTTGGCTGTTGCGTGGGCAACGTTATGTATTGCTGCGATGTTAGCTGTGGGAGAAGGGATACGACAAGGTGTCCTGAGAACGGCGCAAAATGGCAACGGGAATCTGATTTATCTGACTGGTGGTATGGCAACGGTGGATCATGGAGCCTTCCATCAAGGCAAGTTTCTTACATTGAAGAAAGAAGATGCTGGCGTTGTTGAAGCTTTACCTGAGGTGAAAGCGGTCGCACCGACAGCAAGGTGGAATGAGCGCATCACAGCAGGTGACCGTAGTTCTTGGATCGAGCCGTTAGCGGTCACGACTGAGTTCGCCACCATGACCAATCTGGTTCCCCTTCCCGGTGGACGGTGGCTAAATCCACTTGATCAGAAAGAGATGCGAAAAGTGGTGGTTCTAGGCTACTCACTAGCGGCGGATCTGTTTAACCCTGTCGATGATTTCAGCTGGTTTGCTGCGGTAACTCTGCAAGTTGATCCGGTTGGCGAAAAGGTCAAGATTGGTAAGGAAGAGTTTACTGTGGTCGGTGTTCTGGCTAAGAGCAGTGCTTCCATAGAACAGGGCGATCAAATCAATTACTCAAGTTTTGTACCATTCGCGACGTGGCAGCGTTTTCATACTAATGGAGATATTGGTGGAATTAATGTTGAACCTGCGTCTGGTGCTGATCGGGAGCGACTTGCTAAGACCATTCGCCAAGTTATTGCTCGTAAACATGGCGCCAGCGTCAATGATCAACAAATTGTTCAGGTTGCGGATAACTTCTTACAGCAAAAAAGTATGCAGCAGTTTCTTATTGGTCTGCAAAGCTTCCTTGGCATTATTGGCCTAGTCACCCTCGCAGTTGCGGGAGTTGGGATTGCCAATGTGATGTACGCCACCGTGAAACGTTCGACGCGTGATATCGGTGTACGTATGGCAGTCGGAGCTACGCCAACTGCGATTCGTCTTCACTATCTGGTTCAGTCATTGATGACCATGATCATGGGTGGTGTTCTTGGTTTAGGCGTTACCTATACGCTGGTCAGCTTGATTAGCTCTATCAGTCTGGAGGGGAATGAGTTTTATGAATACCTGGGTAAACCCGTTCCAGAACTTTCCTGGGCAGTTGTGGCAATTGTGATTACAACCCTATTAATCATTGGCGTTGCGTCGGCGTGGTTACCTGCAAGTCGCGCGGCAAAAGTAAGCCCTCTGGAGGCATTGCAAAGTGAATAATGATAATTCTGGAGAGAGAATGTCTGACAAGCCATTGGTTAAGCTGACCAATATTTGCAAATACTACTCGAGTGGTGAAACGCAAGTCAGAGCGTTAGATGGCATCGATTTGACAATTCATCAAGGTGAACTGTTATCTATTCTTGGACCATCTGGCTCAGGGAAATCGACCCTGATGAATATTCTGGGTTGCTTGGATAAGCCGACCGATGGTGAGTACTATTTAGATAGCAAAAATGTCGCGCAGCTCAGTGCTGACGAGTTAGCTGCGATCCGTAACCAAAAAATTGGATTCGTATTTCAGAGTTTTAACTTGCTTGAGTACGCCACTGCACTTGATAACGTAGCGCTGCCGTTGGTTTATTCGGGAGTCAAAGTGAAACAGCGCCGTGAGCGAGCGGCCAAATTGCTCGAGCAGGTCGGGCTTGGCGACCGACTGGATCATAAACCGAATCAGTTATCTGGTGGTCAGAAGCAGCGAGTTGCTATCGCGCGTGCGTTGGTCAATGACCCACAGATCATTTTGGCGGATGAACCAACAGGGGCTCTCGATTCGAAATCAGGAGCGGAGATAGAAGCGCTGTTTAACCAGCTCCATGGTGAAGGGCGTACCTTGATTCTGGTCACTCACGATAATGCATTGGCACAGCGCACTAAGCGTATCATTACCATCAAAGATGGAAAGCTGGTCTCAGATCGTTCACCAAGTTGTGATATGGCGTAACCCTTGAACCACATGGTCTGGTGCATAAAACCATGCTGCTAAGTACTCATTTCGGTCTGGCATCGGCTCGTTGGTTTTTACTGCCACGCTGTGGTGATTTATTGTAAATCAGTTCCTCATCTCCTCCTATCAAGGTCTACACTGAGTAGTGTTCGTCTGGTGTTTTTCCGGTCGATTCTGACCTTGAAGGAGGGGCAAAATGGCATCGCAGAATATTCAGCATTTCTTTCATCCTGACTCTGGAACCATCAGTTATGTGGTCGCAGATAATGACACCAAAGAGGCGATCATTATCGACCCTGTGGCAGATTATGATGTGCAGAGGGACGTGATCAGTTACGAGTCTGCACAAGAGATTATCGACCATATAAATAAGCATGAGCTGCACATTGTAGCTATCCTTGAAACACATGTTCATGCCGATCACCTCTCAGGCTCTTTCTATCTAAGTAAAACACTCAACGTGCCAATCTATGTCTCTGAAGGTGTCAAAGAAGTTTATTCGCAATGGAAAGATGAACTCTGTCTGAGTGAGCTATACCATTTTGAACACTTCCTGCTTGAGAATGAACATATGGATTTCGGTCATTCTCATTTGGAGGTCATCAGTACCCCCGGACATACACCTTCCGATCTCACGTTTAAAATTGGCGATGCGTTATTCGTTGGCGATTCGCTGTTTTATCATGGTACCGGGCGAGCAGATTTTCCCGGAGGCAGTGCGGAGAAAATGTTTGAATCGATTCGTAAGTTGTACGAACTCAAAGATAGCACTGAGGTCTACTTGTGCCATAACTATCCGGAAAGCGAAGAGAAACTGGTTTATAAGACCACTATTGGTGAAGAGAAGCACGACAACGTGTTTGTTGATGAAGAAACAACACAAACTCAGTTTGTCGAAAAGCGTGAAGGGCGAGACCATCAGCTACCTCCGCCTAAATTGATCAAACCCGCGCTGGAGTACAACCTTACCGCTCACCATAGTTAGTGGCAGAGATGAAGAAAAAGGCACCGTGAATGGTGCCTTTTTGTTTGGATCATAGCTGCAGATTAATATGCTCAATTTCCTCCTGCCACTGCAGTTGAAGGTTTGGCTTCTGATGCTTTGGCTTTCTTTGCTGATCTTTGGCTAACAGCGTTTCCAGCTCAATCAGACGCTCTAATAGCTGTTCCTCTCCCTGTGGGTTAGCTGAATGCTCGGCTGTTAGTTGGACAGTCTGTTCTGTGAACTGTTCGCCCGTTGTAAGGACAGACACCTTAGCATTCCCCTTAGCGCCCGTTGTAAGGACAGGCGCGTTAGTGAGTTGTTGGTAGACCTCTTCTACAGTCAGGTATTCGCTCAGTACACCATTGTTGATCAGCCAGAAGCGGTTACAACTTTGCTCGATCAGACTACGATCATGACTGACCAGTAGAGTTGCTCCTTCAAACTGGTTAAGGGTTTCGATTAACTCCTCTTTGCCTTCCATATCCAAATGGTTGGTTGGCTCGTCGAGAAACAGCAGGTGATAGCGAGCCAGCGTCAGGCCAACAAACAGTAGCCGAGCTCGTTCTCCGCCGCTTAATGAAGCGACCTGCTGGCCATGTCGGGAGAAGCCAAATCCAGCGCTAATCAGGGCACGCTTGCTCTGCTCGTGATTGATTGAAGCAAAGGTGCAGAGGGCCTCACTTAGGCTCTGTTGGTCGTCAAGTTGGGCCAGAGATTGATCGTAATAACCGAGTCGACAGCGGTCGTGGAAGGTGACCGCTGAGCTTAAGTCCGTTGCAACCCTTTCGTCAGTTTGAGATAGGTTATACAGAAGGTTAAGCAGGGTTGATTTACCACAACCATTGCTACCGAGCACAGCGATTCGATCGCCGCTTTTTACCCGCATCTCGGGCATAACAAACAAGCTGCGCTGACTGTCAGGTGGGTAGACAGTTAACTGTGTGACTTCTACTAAGCGATTAGCTGGCAGGCGCTCTCCGTGCAATTGCAGGCGCCAGGGCGTGCCTTCAGTTAATTCAGTCTGTTCTTCTTCCAGTCGCTCCTTACGCGCCATCATGGTTTTCGCTTTGCGTGCCAGATCTTCGTTATCGTAGACTTTGCCCCAGATTGCTAATCGCTTGGCGCTTTTCTCGATGCGATCGATCTCTTTTTGCTCGCTACTATGGCGTAATCGGTCTTGCTGATCTTTATCCTGCAGCGCTTGTCGGGCGCCAGAGCAAGGCTGAGCAAAGTGATGCAGCGATTGATCGCGCATTATCCAAGTCGTGTTGGTGACCGCATCAAGTAGAGTCTGGTCATGGGATACCAAGACAAATGATCCTTTCCAACGTGATAGGAACTGTTCCAGCCATAACAGTGAGGGCAGATCCAGGTGGTTGCTTGGCTCATCAAGGAGCAGTAAATCCGGTTCATTAATGATGGCTCTTGCCAGAAGTAATCGCATCTGTTGACCACCACTGCAGTTGACCACTGGCATTTGCCACTCTGATTCAGCAAAACCGAGTTCACTGAGAAGCAACTCTGCACGCCAATGTTCATCCGCTGTGAGTGTCTCAGCCAGCACTTCAAGCACGCTTTGGTTTTGTAAAGCACTTGGAATATGTTGTTCTACATAACTCATCAAACAGTGATTTGCTTTAGCGACGTGACCTTCACTGGGCTCAATCTGGCCATTAAGCAGTTTCATCAGTGAACTTTTGCCGCAGCCGTTATGACCGATAAGGCCGATCTTATCGCCGCGATTAATCGTCAGGGTGAGCTCTTTAAACAGAGCGCTAGAGGTATAAGAAAGTGTTAGGGATTGTGCAGTTAAAAAAGTACTCATAATGTTCTCAAGAATTTTGGGCGCAAAAGGCCATTGCCGTAGCTGACAATAATTCTTCGAGCTTGAGGGAAGGTACTCGGGGGACGCTTTGGGTCGAAGGGTAATTATTCGCTCAAGTCGAGATTATCGCAGCGCGAAATCTGAAACTCTTGAGCGAGCCTGAATACCAAAGAAACGTGGGTTGATTGAACACCACAAAGACATAGACTCCTCCTTAAATTTGCTGTGAAAATGTTGCCATTTTCGATTAATCCATAGCTCGCATTCTAGCTTTGCCTGTCTCAATGTACAGAGCTGCTGGCTGAAAAAGTGCTCTGGTGCATTATGGGTCACAACTTTGAGACCTTCATATTACTTTGTTGTTACGCCCTGACTCTCAGCCTCAAGTATCGATTAGGGGGAGGATTCACCATTGACCGCTGTTGATAAAATCACCACTCATAATCAGAATAGGACTTGGTGATGAATCAGCGTCAAAGCGAACAACAGCAATTTGAACTTAGTGGGGAAAACCTGATTGTCGGCGATGTGGAACACTGCCCTATCGACCCAGAACAACTGGCTTCAACGACCAGTAATTCGCCTTATGTAGTGGAGACCTTTAACAGCGGACTGACGGCCGAAGTATTCCGTGTTCGTTTCGCAGGTAAAGATTACACGCTGAAGAAAAAGCGACCTCAGGCGAAGGTGCACAATCTTGATGGTCACTATTCGTTTCTCAATGAAGTGCAACGCCGAGCCGATTTCCAGCAGCGTAAAGATAATCCGGTTACTGCTGAGAAATTCGACAATATTGTCACTACGGTCTATGCCGACTATCGCCTCGGGATCATCTTGTCTGACTGGATTGAAGGCGAGCCTGTCCGCGCGATTTCAGTCAAAGTGCTTGAGCAGTTGTTCTCAACACTGACCGCGTGTGAGCAGATAGGTTTGTTTGAGTGGGATCTGTGCGCAGGTAACTTGTTATTGGATAGCAACGACAAACTATGGCTATTTGATTTTGGCTATATGTATCGTTTTGATCCACTTACTGAACTCAATAGTAACGGCATGGAAGACCCGCTGTTCCAGTTTTGTGAGCGCTTCGAGACCCGTTTTCTCTCAGGCTGGTTGTTAGAACAGGGATATTCGGATTCGCAGTCATTAGCCCTGTTTCGCAAGGTGAAACGTCAGGCGTTAAAGGCGCTCGTAGTTCAGTGTGACTGGCTACAAAGCCAAGGTGCGAGTTCGCAGGTCTTGGAGGCAAAGCTGAAGCAAATCACTGACTATAAGACGGCACTGGCAAGTGACCGACAACTGAAACTGCTGTTTCAGCAGGAGATGTTCCGCTCGCATGTGCTGGACATTGAGGATGATTTGAGTGGCAAGAGTTGCACACCAACGACGCTCAAACGGGTAGAGGCTGTGCTGTCGATGATTGATGAAGGGTATTCTGCGCTGAAAGAGCAGGGGGCACTGTTTTATCACAATCAGGGTAAGAGCCAGTCAGACTTGACGGACTCTTACCGGGATACACTTGATCTGGTTAAGCAGTACCAGATTTGACGCTTGTTACTCAGAAATGACTACTGAGCATTTTGCATTTCAACCAGACCGCCCGCATTGTGCAGGTTAGTAAAGCCTTGTGAAAGCAGATATTGATAGGCTTGGCCGGAGCGGTTGCCGCTGCGACAGTAAAGTACGATCTGGCTATTCTTATCAATGCTGGCGAAGTGTGTTGCCAGTTGGGACAGCGGGTAGTTCACTGCGTTGTCCAAATGCCCGGCATCGAATTCCTGTGGGGTGCGAACATCGACAATTAATGCTCCTTGTTCAATCCACTGCCAGCCTTTCTCAGCACGCTCAGAAGCGAATGATGGGACACTAACGAAAGCTAATGCTGCCAGCAGCAGGGTGAGCGATTTGTTCATCTTGATTGGATCCTTTACTAATCATTGCCTAAGCATATCCAACTGAGGGAATTTAGCCGCGATGCATTTCACAGATGTTTATTGATAATTCAAATACTGGATGCATAAGTCGTGAAATCAGTAAGGTGATGTTTTCCTCAGAATATAGCGCTTGTTCACTCATTGCTACAAAATATTTAACGCACAAGCATTCCCTGTTTGTCTATACTCATTTCAGGCTAGGTCATAACAATAATTCTACTTCATTCTTCGTACACACCATTTAGCCAATATAGGTATGATATGAAAATCGCAGTGGTAGGAATTGGTTATGTTGGATTGGCCAATGCTATTTTATTAGCCCAGCACAATAAGGTTACTTTGCTTGATATTGATGCCAGCAAGGTAGCGATGATTAATCAACATCAGTCACCAATTGAAGACGGCGACATCGAGGATTATCTCGCTCATCAACCTCTGCAACTCACTGCCACGACAGATGAGAAACTGGCTTACCAAGATGCAGATTTCATTATCATCGCCGCACCGACTGACTACGACACAGAATCGCGTACTTTCGATACCACGATTGTAGATAGGGTGATGCAAAAAGCCATCGGTCTCAATCCTTCAGCCACCATAGTGATAAAAAGCACCGTTCCGGTAAATTTTACCTATCAGGCAAGAGAGCGTTATCAACAGCCTAGTATTCTTTTTTCGCTCGAGTTTCTTCGAGAAGGTAAAGCCTTACATGACTGTTTGTATCCATCGCGAATCATTGTTGGAGGCCTTTCTCATCAAGCAAAGGTATTTGGCCAATTGCTACAACAAGGAGCCAAAGTCGACAATCCGCCAGTTATCTACACTCATTCATGTGAAGCAGAGTCAATCAAGCTGTTTGCCAATACGTTTCTCGCCATGCGGGTGGCGTTTTTTAATGAGTTGGATACCTATGCAGAGGTGAACCAGTTAGACAGTAAAGACATTATCGAAGGCGTCTGCCATGATCCTAGAATCGGTCATCACTACAACAACCCATCATTTGGTTATGGGGGGTACTGCTTGCCCAAGGACACTAAGCAGCTTCATAGCAACTTTGCTACGATTCCCAACCGGATGATCAGTGGTATCGTCGAAGCAAACTCGGTTCGCAAGGAGCATATTGTTAACGCTATAATGTCGCGTAAACCAGAGGTTGTAGGGATATATCGATTAATTACCAAAGTGGGTTCTGATAACTTCCGTTCATCGGCAATCCTGGGTGTGGTTGACCGGCTAATTGCTCATGGCATTCGAGTAGTGATCTTTGAGCCTAAATTATCTGAGCCATTCTTTCATCAGTGTGAAGTGATTCATCAGCTTGATGAGTTTAAACGTTCCGCGAGCTTGATAATCGCTAATCGATTTAACCAAGAGTTAGCTGATGTAGTAGACAGAGTCTACTCCCGAGATATCTATCAGACCGACTGAGCGTATCGAGAAAAGTTTAGCAAATTCTTTGTTTACATTGTTGAATAATGCGCTCTGTCCAAGGATTACGTTGAGGGATCCTGTGACTGATAAAAATATGTCGTGCCCAACTGAGAGTGGTGAAGGTTTCAATCCTAGAGCGTAAATCACAGCCTGCTAACTCTTGGTAGCGTTGAATGAAGCGTTCAATTTTTAACTGAGCATAATCTGGCTCGTCAAACTGTCGCAAGCACTGCTCTTCAATATGAGCAATGAAGTTACCGATATCGAGTGCAGGGTCGCCGTTACACAATAGGTCTAGGTCGAGTAAGTAGACATGGTCATTATCGATAAGTACTTGATCATGATAGAAGTCACGATGAATGGTGGTCGGTGATTTCAGTGCTTCAAGCTGGTTTATCTGTCGTTTGCAATGGCTAAGTACATCGAGAATATCATCACTGTTGTCTGGCAACCGAGTCGCCGCCTGATTTAAGTACTTCTCTAACAATTCAATCTCGTCTTGGTGGCTATGAGTGCGCTCTGTTGTCACATTGCTCGAATGAAGTTTGTAGAGTGTTTGGGCAATTCGTTCTGCGATCTCCCCATCATGGCAGAAATCATCGAAGCATATTGTTCCCGTCACTTTTTTCTGAAACCAGATATGGTGGCTTTTAGCATATCCCAAGGGGGATGGAACCATGATGCGATCACTATTGTTCTCGCCAAACTGATCCTGATACAGAGCATGATTTACGTTCCATGTGTGCTTATCAAAACGTTTTAGTCTGACCTTGCCTAAAATGGCGTGTTGCTCTCCATCAGGTTGTTTGAAGGTGTACTCAATCAGCATTCGCTTGCCAGGTTTATGGCGAACGACATCAATGTTGACCAGAGTGTCTTGGTTCGAGAAATGGCCAAGGTTATCTCTCAATAACTGAGTTGCACAGGGAGGATCGAGTAGTTCGGAAACTCTCGGGAGTGATTGTTCGGCATCCGGTAAATTGATTAATAACTGATAAGTTGATAAGTGTTCGGCACAACGTTTAACTAACTGGTAAATCTTGCTTTTCCAGCTACATACAGCATTTCTAAAAGGGTGGTGTGATAGCTGCAACAAGCCTATTGCGCTAAACAATTCTACGTCGCTCTGGCGAAGAGCTCGTAGCTGTCGATAGCCTGCTAGCAATGCGCTTTGATAAGTTTGGGACTGCTCTGATGAAAGGGTGCCAAGTAGATGATCTCGTTCTAGATGGGCGATAAACAATCCCAAATCATAACCAGAAAACCAGTAACAGACATCGTCCAGATCTATCAGGCGTATGCCTGATGTGGTAATTAAAACCTGTTTGGCGTAGAAGTCGCCGTGGATGACACTTCGTTCGGATTTAAGAGTGGTCAAAGCCGCGTGCAACTGGGATCTGATAGTGACGAGTTGCTTTTCAATGTCGGGTATCAGGTTGATTAAGCCTGATACACATTGATCGATACCGTATATAAAATCAGTGGTGGTTTTTTCAACGACCTTTTTTCGCTTTGAGTGTTGATGGAAATCCGCTAGGTATCGACCACACTCACGGAAAGGTGCTGGATTTAATTCATTGCTATGGTAATAAAGAGTCAGGTTCTGACCATCAATCCAGCGATGAACAAGAAGACGATGTTTGCTACTGCGACCGACTACATCAAGTAAGTAATCTGAATTCAGTTTTCTGCGCCGTGAAAGGTTAGCCAGTTGGTAACGCTGCTGAGTGTAGGCTTTTAACACCACGGATTCTCCAGAGTTCATTATCAGTCTGGCGACAAATCGCCTCTCTGGCTTGTATTGCAGAACCTCAATACTAGCGATTGAACGGTTAGTCATGGTGTTGGGGTATAACACACGAGTAAAAAGTTGCTGTAAAGCGGAGTGATCAACAAGACGTGTCAGAAGCTTTAGCTTGCCATCCAGAGGAAATGGATAGAGGACTAGCAATTTGTCGATGATCACGATTGGAGCCAATTGACGGGTCTTTCCTTCTGCTTCTATCCGGAGGAGCTTATCTCGATCGTTAATGGTAAAGGCTTTGGCATACCATTGACGAGAACCACTTAGATCGTCGACCAGATATTTTACTAAGCAGTTAGTGGCCGGTTTATAACGAATGTAGATTTTGCTGACTGACTGGATACTGGCATCAGGAAAGCAGTTCTGCATTAAGGACAACATTTTGCAGGGATCTAAAACCAGTGATAAACCGGTGATAGCCGACTCTCTGTTAATTAAGCTCGTATCTTCAGGCTCCATTTATCCTCCTAGTACCTGTTGTGTCGGAGAGTTGAACTGATCGAAGTAGAATCCTCTGCGTTGAATCAGCTCATGATGGTTACCTTGTTCGATAATTCTTCCCTGTCGCATACAGATGATATGATCGCATTGAGCCGCAAACTGCATACGGTGAGTGACAAACAGAGTGGTAGAGTGATCAGCCAGCCTCATCAACGCCTCACTGACATGTTTTTCAGTCATTGGGTCTAAGCCAGTGGTTGGTTCATCAAGAATGAGTATTGGCGCTTGTTTCAGAGCCGCTCTGGCGATGGCGATTCTCTGTCGTTGCCCCGCAGAAAGAGTGACTCCACGTTCACCAACATGAGTGTCATAGCCTTCGGGTAAGGAGATGATAAAGTCATGAATCTCAGCTTGTTTGGCAGCTTCTATTACCCGCTCTACGCTAACTTCTCGTTGACCAATTGTTATATTATCGAAGATGGAAGTGGCAAATAATGCTGTCTCCTGCATGACAACTGATATTTGTTGGCGAACCGTTTCAAAGGTGTAGTCTCGTATATCCACGTTGTCGATCCTGACTGAGCCGGTTTGCGGGTCATGTAAACGTAGTAACAGGGCGATGAGGGTCGACTTACCACTACCTGAAGGCCCTACAATGGCGACTTTTTGGCCTTTGGCTATCTCTAACTCGATGTTTTCCAAATTAGTCACGTCATCATTAAGGTAAGAGAACTGGATATGATCAAAGTGAATATTGCCTGCCAGCGATGGAGCCTCAATCGCATCATGACGATTCTGAACATCCTTTTGTTGCTCAAGGACTGCTAATACCCGTTCTCCGGCTGCCGCAGCTTTGGCTAGTCTGGCGGTATATTTGGTAAAGTCGCGAATTGGGCGAAAAACCCGTCTTAAGTAGTAAACGAAAACTAATAACTCACCAAGACTTAAGCTGCCGCTAATGACAAGGTTGGCACCATACCACAGCACGAGTGCTGTGGAGATTGCCATCAGAATTTCGACACTGCGCTGCAATGAGGCCGCCAGCCTTTTCCCCTGTACGCCTTCCTTTAGGCTTTTGTTATTCGCCTGACCAAAGATAGTTGAGAACCGATCCTCTAAAGTCAGCGCTTGTACTGACTTGATGGCATGGATTGATTCTGACGCCGTAGCCGCCATAACGCCTTCTCTGTGGCGATTCTTGCGTGCAACCTTATGAATCTTTTTGCTTTTGCTCAGGGTGACCAACCATAACAGAGGCAAGGTAGATAAAGAGATCAAAGCCAGCTGCCAGTTAAGCCACAGCATAACGCCGACAATACAGATAAAAATCAGACTGTTACCTATCAGTGGAACCGCAGCGGTAACAGATATTTCTTTCATCATCCCCATATCGCTGATAAGGCGTACGACCAGATCACCGCTGCGTTGTTGCTGGTGGTAAATGGTCGACAGACCTTGGATATGATTGAACACCTTACTGCGCAGACTAATGATGATGTGATTACCCGCTAAAGCCATCAACACTGTGGTGGTGTAAGTAAGCAGAGCACGGCACAAGATGATGATAACCAAAGCTCCTGCCAGCACAGCGAAGTAGCTGGAAAGAGGCAGAGAGGAGAGCAGTTCAAGATCTTTAGCTGTGTTGAATTGCGGTGATGCTAAACGGTCTACGATGTATTTGAGCGGCCAGGGTTCAAGCAGGCGCAGTAAGGTTTGGCCAAACAGGCAGGCAAACGCGCCTACAATCAGCCATTTACGCTGTTTTATGTAAGGCGTCACATAGTGAAAGAAGCGCACTAAACTCGGCAAGCTCTGTGTCAATCCTTTAGGCCTCGCCATCATGTTACTCCGGAGCTAATCCTGACCAAGCCAGAATGTTGTCGACCCGTTGCTTCCAGCTATGGTGTGCCTGGGCTTCCCTTTGTGCAGCTTGTCCCCAGACTAAAGACATTGAACGATGAGTAACCATAAACTCCATCGCTTTGATAAGACCTTCTAGCTCTGATGCTGAACAGGTCAATCCTGTTTTTCCATCAGTGACAATATCACTGATTTGGCCAATGTCGCTGCCAATGACGGGTAATCCAGCCGCCATGTACTCATAGACTTTTAGTGGCGAAAAATAAAACTCGATATCATCAGGGTATGGAGCGACACCGACATCCATTTGCTGATACATATTGATCATATTTGCGGGTTCAACTAACCCCGTTATTTCAATACAGTCAGCCAGTTTAAGTTCGATCACCTGACTGACGAGGGTATCTTTCATCGGACCATCGCCGACAATCAGCAATCGAGTTTGAGGATAACGCGAGTGTATTGCGGCGAATGCGGCAATCAACCTTTCCACACCATGCCACGGCTTGAGCGTACCGACGAAGCCAAAAGTAAACTGACAATGATTATCATGAGACACCTGCGCAAATCGGTCTGTATTGACACCATTTGGCAGTACTTTCACTTTACCGTGAGCCTGAGGATAGCGTTCAACGTAGTCAGCGACTTGTTCTGATACAGTGAGAATCAAACTGGCGTCGTCAAAGCAACGCTCGGTTACCGCAACTGCTGCATGTTGATCGATTAAGCCACGATACTTTTTCTGCTCCTCAATCAACGGAGCATTGACCTCTAAAATCGCAGGGATGTGTCGGCTAGCCGCATAAGACATTCCTGCGTAACTCCATAATGAGTAACGTTCATAGACGAAGTCATACGGTTCTGAACGTTCTAGCTCAGTCATCGTGGTTAGGTTATCGTCAATATCCGATTGCTCCCTTAAGGCTCTGTCAGTGAGCTTAGCGTGCCTGATACGGTGAACATCGATTGGTTTTAAATCATCCGGGCATTGACCTCCCACTGCCGCAGCGTGGAGATCGACACCAATATCCGACTTGATCAAGGCGCGAGTTATTTCTTGAACGTGGAGCGAGCAGCCTTTGCTACCGAATACGGGCACACCTCGATCTGAACAAACATATGCAGCTTTCATTTTTCCTCCGAGGACAGACACTAAATAAACCGGAACTGAGCGCGTATCTTTTTAGCGTTGGTGTGAATGTTGAACTGGCTTTCAATCAGTAAGCGTGCCTGCTGAGACAAGCTTATCCGGAGCTGCGTTTGTTTAAGTAACCTTTCCAGTGCGCCTGCCAGAGACTTAGGGTTACGCTGCTCAACCATTAACCCAGTCTGACCATCAAGAATAACTTCCGGAATGCCAGTGACATCGGTTGAAACACAAGGAGTACCAAGCGCCATCGACTCAAGTAATACCGTCGGTAGCCCATCACGATTACCATCTTCTCCAACCACACACGGCGCGGCGAACACAGCTGCTTGACGTAAGTGCTGTTTGATTTCTTGCTGAGGTAGCGAGCCTTTCAGAGTGACGATTTCTTGAAGTTCTAAAGCGTTTATTTGCTGTTGTAACTCATGTTTGAGCTCGCCATCTCCTATGATTTCACACTGGAAGTTCATCCCCTGAAGTTTCAGGTGTTGGCAAGCTGTAATAAGGTCACAGAACCCTTTTTTCTCGACCAGACGGCCAATGGCGCAAATCATGGGCTCTCGTTGTTCTGGAGAGCAGTAGGGAAACTGGTCTAAATCGAGACCGTTATAGATTTTGACCACCTTTTCCCTGTTAACGGATAGCTCTTGGGTCAGATAACGGTAGTTAAAGTCACTGACGGTGATAGCACGTTTGGCTTGCTCAAACTTGGTTGCCAATGCAGCAAAATCGTTGTCTTGATGAAAGATATCCTTGGCATGTGCCGTGAAGGAGAAAGGGACTCTGGTTATGGCTGAAGCGATTTGCGCGACCGTAGTGGAGGTGGTGGCAAAGTGTGCATGTAAATGGGTAATCTGCATTCGACCAATATATAGTGACAGTTCCAGCGCTTGCAGTACTTCTCGTACACTGGCGTTAGGGTATCTGCCTAATACCTGCCATGTTTCTGGATACCAACGGGCGGCTTTTTTTTGTCGTTCCCAAAATGTACTCGCTCTGTCAGCTTTGGCTGGCAGATAGGTGACCGGTGCTCTGACTTTGGCGATGATATCTTGAAAGTGTGAGTCTTGTGGCGGCAACAAGGCAAATATATGAACTTCAAGCCCTGCTTTTTCATGAGCTAAGATTTCATTGACGATAAATGTCTCTGAATAGCGCGGATATCGTTTGACGATATAGGCGACACACATAGGGGACTCCTTTTATTGAGTTGACCTTTTATCCCTAACCAAGACCGTTCTTATTACTCACATCGACACTGAAGCTTCAATTAGGCCAGCAGGTGACGTTCTATTTTTTCCATACCACGCAAACTGACATGTAGAGGAAATGGCAGCTGAGCTTCCTCTGAAAACAGTTTGTTGAAGATCTTGTCATTTAGACGACCTGGTGTGAGTTTTTGTGGGTGGATATACTCGAAAACCTCCAGCCGGGCAAAGTGTTGAGCGCGAATAAGCTGCTCGGCGACAGGTAACACTCGCGGAATAATAATGGCTGGCTTTTGTACCGACAGGATTTCACATACGGTGTTGTAACCTGCCATTGCGACTACTAAATTGGCTGCAGCAAGATAAGTCAAGAAGTGCGCGGTGAATTCGAGCAAGACAACATTAGGTAACTGTATGGCGAGAGCCTGCAGTTGTTCTACGTCTGATGAACTCATCTCAGGTCCGTAGAAAACAACGGAGTTAACTTTATTCTGCCAACCGTTTTGCAAACAGGCGAGTAAATAGGTTTCTAGCATTGACTTGCCGTCATTCCCCCCTCCAGCTGCGACGACGACAAGCTTTCGCTCTGAATTCGCGAGTCTTTCAAGCAGCTCGCTATGCTGATAAGTCGGTTCTGATCTGTGTAAATAACCACAGAATACGGTTTTATGCTCGACTGTTTCAGGGAAGTCGTACTGTTTGGTGACATCGAAAATTCGTTGTTCCCCAACGACTAAAACTTGGTGGTAGTACTTCTCTATCAGTTGGTAGTAGTTGTTCTTATGCCATATCCTCTGTGTAACCTCGGGGTCGTCTAGGATATCTCTTAGTAACAGGGTACATTTAGGTGTGCGTTTAAGTGACGCGAGCGTTAAAAGGGTTTGTTTCAGCTCTCCATTGAGCCCTTCAGGTTTCTTGTCGATCAATACTAAATCTGGTTCAAAAGAAGTCACCACCTGCTGAATAATTGTTGACCTTGCTTCGATCAATCCCTGAGCTGTGTAGCAGCCTAACTTGGCACTGTAGTCACCAGATTGAGAACGTTGTAGGCAGGGTAGCTTGACGTAATCGATTTGCGGATGGGTACGAAACGCATGAAGCATCGGAGAGCCGGTAATCAACAAAATATAGAGTTGTTGATGGCGATTAACCAAGTAATTGGCAATCGCAATCATACGACGGATGTTACCCAAGCCATAGCTATCATGAGAGTAAAACAGCAGCTTTTTCATTATTGAATTGGCCCTCAATACGTCTTTCATTAACAGGCATATAGCCAAGCTCAACGGCGGACTAATTGCCTAGTCCTTTAGTTTAGAACTCTCTGAAGTATAGACATCATGTGGCCAAAAACCCGTGCCTCAACCTCCTTTCTAACGCTAAATATAGGAGGCTGAAATCAAGTTGCTGATAGTTATGTCAATTTGGTTTATGGCTATTTTTAATAGAAAACGCGCTGTTACTACAGACGCATATATTTAGCCAGAAAATCGAACACCAGTTTTACCCGCTTATTGGTGTGTAACTCACGGTGACAAACAAGCCAGGCGTCAAGCTCGAATGGCTTGAAATGATCTTTAAAGGCGATGGTTAAGTTGGGGTTGTACTGGGCTATATGATCCGGTACCAGAATCAGTGATGGTGTGTGTTGAGCCAATTGCCACTGAACCAGTTGGTTACTGCAAATCATGTTAAATGGGTTGTGTTTGAGTAGCCAGCCAGACTCATCGAGGTGTTGTTTGAGTCTTTCGCCACGCTCAAAGCCAATGATCTGTACATTGCTAACTTCGCTTGGTGACTTGTTTGAAAAGCTTTGGACCAGGCTCTTATTACCATAAAGGTGAACGGTTTCATGGCCAATCTTCCGAGCGATTAAATCCAAGTCGGTAGGACGTTGATAACGAATTGCTATGTCTGCTTCGCGACGTTTCAGGTCGCTGACCTGATTCGAGACGATCAGCTCGATGTTGATGTTTGGTGCGTACTCTCTCAATTGACTTATCAGAGGTGGAAAACGGAAAAAGGCATCCAGTTCCGTGAGGGAAATACTTACATCTCCTGCAATATTTTCGTCTTGTCCTAACGCAGTCAGCAGCATCTGGTTAGCGGATTCGGCCATTTGGCTTACGTGCTGATAGAGTTTACTGCCACTCTCTGTCAGTACCAGTTTCTTACCGACTCGCTCAAATAATGTGACGTTGAGTTCCTGCTCAAACGCAGCAATTTGTCGACCCAATGTCGGCTGGCTTATGTTCATTGCTCGCCCGGCGGCCGAAAACGAGCCTTCTTCTGCGACGACTAAAAATGCCCGCGCTCGATTCCAGTCAAATTGGATATGTTTCCAGTCCATACATCTATCCAGTTGGTGATGTCCCATTCAATTATGAATGATTGTTATACATTTTTGCCCAATTCCCAAACATAATTGAAGTGTTAAACTGCAGCTATGAAGAGTGAGAAATGGAACTGGCGATGAAAGTGATGGTTTTGGGAGCAACTGGTGCTACGGGGCACCTGGTCGTTAAACAGTTACTTGATGCTGAGTGTGATGTTGTTGCTCTGGTAAGAAACACCGAGGTGTTAGCGGAGCATCCCAGACTGAACCAAATAAACAACACAGCGCTTTCGTTAGAGAGTCAGCATCTACAGCGACTTATTTCAGACTGTGACGCAGTGATATCTTGTCTGGGCCATAACATGACATTACAAGGCGTATACGGCGCGCCGAGAATGCTGGTGACAAACAGTTTACAAAGAGTGATTTCTTTGACTTCAAAGCAGCGAGAGCGGCCATTGAAACTGGTACTCATGAGTTCGGCTGGGGTGCGTAATCTCGTTTTGCAGGAGCGCGTTGAGCAGTCAGAAAAATGGTTGAATCTGTTGCTTCGTTGGATGCTCCCTCCTCATCGAGATAATGAGAAAGCGGCTAAACTACTTAACCGAAATTCCACAAGTCACAACAGCCTTGAATGGGCGATTGTTCGTCCGGATACCCTGATTGACCAGTCTCAGATCAGTGACTATCAATGGCACCAGAGTCCAACACGCAGCGCCTTGTTTAATGCTGGCGAAACCAGTCGTATTAATGTCGCTAATGCCTTGTGTCGATTAGTGTTGGATGATGCCCTTTGGCAGCAATGGCATGGTCAAATGCCAGTGATCTATAACGCTTAGCAGTCGCTCCGCGATGGAACGGAGCGACAGTAGATTAGCTTTACTCCCCGAGCGCTTTTTTGGCTAAGCGGGAAGCCGCTCGTTTATGGCGTTCGATCAGTTGACGAATATCGACACCAATCACTTCACCGTTAAGCACTCGCCAATGGCCAGCGACCATCACACGGTCGGCTTGCTGCGCGCCACACAGTAATAGCGCGGCGAGGGGATCATGACTGCCGGAGAAACGGATATCATCGAGCTTAAACATCGCAATATCGGCTTGCTTACCTATAGCCAGTTCACCAATGTCGCTACGTCCCATTGCCTGAGCAGATCCTTTGGTGGCCCAGCGCAGTGCATCGAAATGGGAAACATTGGCTGAGCCATATCTGAGTCTTTGCAGATACATTGCCATCCGGACTTCAGCGATCATATTTGACCCGTCATTTGAGGCAGAACCATCGACGCCTAGTCCGACTTTAACGCCCGCCGCTTCGAGCTCATTGTTCTTACAAATCCCGGACGCAAGCATCATGTTCGACGTCGGGCAGTGGCTAACACCAACTCCGGCTTTGCCAAGACGACCAATCTCTTCGCTATTGAAATGGATACCGTGCGCCAACCAGGTCCGGTCGTTAAGCCAGCCGACATCTTCCAGATAATCAACCGGTCTCAGGCCAAATCGTTCAACACAGAAATCCTCCTCATCCAGCGTTTCACACAAATGAGTATGCATCATCACATTCTCTTGGCTCGCAATGCGCGCTGTTTCCTTCATTAAGTCTGTGGTAACGGAGAAGGGTGAGCAGGGCGCCAAAGCAATCTGGGTCATTGCACCCTCGTGATGCTGGTGGTACTGGCGAATCAAACGCTGGCTGTCATCAACAATCGCCTGTTCAGTCTGAATAGTGTGACGTGGGGGCAGCCCTCCTTCATCCTCTCCTAAGCTCATTGAACCGCGGGTGAAAATAGCCCGAACGCCAAGTTGCTGAGCAGTTTCTACTTGTAGATCAATTGCGTGTTCCAAGCCGTTTGGTAGCAGATAATGGTGGTCAGACGCTGTAGTACAGCCCGACAGCATCAGCTCAACTAATGCCAGTTCGGTAGCGACACTCATCATCTCTTCATCTAAGTTGGCCCAGACGGGGTAGAGACTTGTTAACCAATGGAACAGCTCTTTATTCAGTGCATCAGGGTAGGCGCGGGTTAAGGTCTGATAAAAGTGGTGGTGGGCATTGATAAGCCCGGGAGTAATGACGTGTTGTGAAGCATCGACCACATAATCAATGGTATGAGACGGTGTTTGGTGCTGAGCGATCAATTCGATAATCTGGTTGCCTTTAACCACGATGCCGCCTTGGGCATCCTGAGTGTTACCGGTATAGATTGCCAGTGGATTCTTAATCCAGATGGTTTCCATTCATAGTCGTCCTTAGCCATCTCAACCATTTCAGGGGAGAGGGTCTTAAACATTTTAGTGATAGATAAGCCAGACTCGTCTGGCGGTATTTTTATTGCAGTGCGGCAGAGTGTGGATTCACTCTGCCGTTTTGCTCGTTAGACGGATCATCATAAGATAATCTGACGGTTAATCCTGCTGAGTTTTTAGCTCAACCTGAGCTTCGCGAGAGTCTTCTTCAGCTTGAGCTCGTTTGGCGATTTTCTCTTGTACCTGATTACGACTCTCTTTTAGGGCTTCGCGTTCCTCTTTACGGCTCGATTTTGGCAGCAATTGATGTAGAAGCACGGTTACGATAGTACCTGTGGTAATCCCCGAGTGCAGGAAGTTAGCAATATCATGAGGCAGGTGCTGTAACAAACGTGGTTCAAAGGTAACTGCCAGACCAGAAGCCAGACCAACACAGATCACCAGGGCATTACGTTTGGTATCTGCTGCCGTGATCAACATGCGAATACCTGCATACGCAATCATGCCAAACATAACGAACCCAACCCCGCCTAATACAGGTTTAGGAATGGTCACCGCGACAGCCGCCAGTTTAGGGAACAATCCACCTAGAATCAGTAGGGCACCGGTCGTGGCTACGACGAATCGGCTGGCTACACCAGTAATGCCAACAATACCGACGTTCTGGCTGAACGAAGCCAGCGGCATAGCTGTTAAGAGTGATGAAAGAGTACTACCAAGACCATCACCAAGTAGACCACGCTGGAGATCTTTACCTGACACCTTGGTATTACAGTTGTTAGCCAGAGCCATAAAGTCACCGGTTGCTTCGGCAATGACTACGATGTAAACCAGACTCATGCTGACAATTGCACTAGCTTCAAAGCTAAGACCGTATTTAAGTGGCTCCGGACCACCAACCCAGGCTGCTGATGAAATATCGTTAAGGTTAACCATTCCCAGAGACAGTGCAACGATGTAACCGCCAGCAAGGCCAATCACGATAGCAGAAGCGGCGACGGCGCCTTTACAGTAAACCGATACTGCCACCACGATACCTAGCGAGATAATGGCCAGGAAGAGTTTTGGTAAGGTAGCGAAGTTTTCACTGGAGGCAGGTGCATCACCGACCCAGTTCATCGCCACGGGCAGGATAGTCAGACCTATCAAGGTCACCACCACACCACTGACGACGGTCGGAAACAACTTACGTACCTTATCCATATAAAAGCTGGCGAGGATAACGACCAGAGAGCCGACGAGAGCCGAGCCCATAATACTGGCAACGCCGCCTTCACGACCGATGGCAATAGCCACGCCAAGGAACGCAAAGCTGGAACCCATCACCACGGGTAAGCGGATACCAATAGGACCAAGGCCGATACATTGTGCCATGGTAACAATACCTGACGCCAACAGAGCAGCATTGATCAGAGAAACAATTTCTTCGTTCGGCAGGCCAATCGAGGAGCCGACGATAAGAGGAACGGCAACAATACCACCAATAGAGGCGAGCATATGTTGCAGAGCAAGAAGAAAAGTAATGCCGTGAGGCGGCTTTTGGTTAAGCGAGTACAGAAGTTTCATTGGTTTTACCTCAGAGAAAGTCGCATAGGCTCTTTCTCTTTGATTGGACAATTGACTTCTACAAACTGCGTAGGGTCACGAAATGTGTTTGGTCACCACTAGCCCGTCCCGAGGTTCAGGCTAGTGGATTATTGGTTCAAAAATTTGGATTTAAAGCGGCTTAGATGTAGATAAGCTTGGCAACAAAGACGACCGTCAGGATGTACATCGAGATAGAGACATCTTTAGTCTTACCTGTTGCGACTTTCAGCACTGTGTAAGTGATAAAGCCTAGTGCAATACCGTTAGCGATAGAGAAAGTCAGCGGCATCATCAACGCAGTGATCGCTGCCGGAGCGCCGTTGGTGAAGTCTTTCCAATCGACGTGCTGCATACTGCTCATCATAACGAAAGCTACGTAAATCAGAGCACCAGCCGTTGCGTAAGCTGGGATCATTCCAGCCAGTGGAGATAGGAAGATAGCTGCCAGGAACAGGGCCGCGACTACAATGGCAGACAGACCAGTACGAGCGCCCGCAGCAACACCTGCTGCACTTTCTACGTAACTTGTTACCGGAGGACAACCGACACACGCACCAGCGACACTAGAGATAGAGTCAGCCTTTAACGCCTTGCTAAGCCCTTCAATTTTACCTGTTTCTTTGTTTACCAGGTGGGCACGCTCAGCGACACCCATTAGTGTGCCAGCCGTATCGAACATGTTAACGAACAGGAATGCCAGAATGACACTCACCATAGAAATATTGAATGCACCAGAAATATCCATCGCCATAAAGGTTGGGGCGATACTTGGTGGAGCGGCGAAGAAACCGTTGTACTGAACCAGACCAAGCATCATACCGACCACAGTTACGCTCAGGATACCGATCAGTACAGCGCCGAACACTTTACGTTCACTTAGCACAGCAATGATAAGGAATGCGATCGCCGCTAGCATAGCATCAGGCTTAGTGAAATCACCAAGTGAAACTAGAGTGGCTGGGTTTTCAACTACGATACCAGCGGTTTTAAGGCCAATCAGACCAAGGAACAGACCGACACCAGCCGTCATAGAAAAGCGCAAGCTCTCAGGAATACTTTCGATGATCCATTGGCGGATTTTATAGAAACTCATACCGACAAACAGGATACCGGACAGGAATACCGCACCCAGTGCAACTTCCCAACTGTAACCCATCTCACTCACTACAGTGAAAGAGAAAAATGCGTTGAGGCCCATACCTGGAGCCAGGCCCACAGGCCAGTTTGCAAACAGGCCCATAAGTAGACAGCCGATTGCTGCACCGATACAGGTTGCGACAAATACCGCGCCTGAGTCCATCCCCGATGCAGCCATAATTTGTGGGTTGACGAAAATGATATAGGCCATGGTTGCGAACGTGGTGATCCCCCCGATCATCTCGTTTTTCACGCTGGTTCCATGTGCTTTCAGTTTAAAAAAGCGCTCTAGTAAGCCACCCGATTGGCTTTCGTTATTAAGCACTTCTGCTTTGCTTTCATTCATGTCAGCAAGTCCTTTTGTTTTGGTGTTTCTGAAATTGAATACCGCTTTCTGCATTAGGATGTTGTGTTACCGAAAGGTTTGTCTGCAGACTCCAATTCTCCTGATGTATTATTAAATTTGACGTTGTTAGATTGCTGGTTTTAGCTACCGCGATAGGTAGAGAAACTGTAAGGCGAAACGAGTAGCGGCACGTGATAATGCGCGCCTTCTTCACCAAGACCGAAGCGGATCACCACATCATCTAAGAATGGGATCTCGCCCAGATCGACATCTTGTTTGCGGTAATAGTCTGCGACATGAAACACCAATTGATATTTGCCTGTCGTAAATGCATCACCTTCGAGAACTGGTTGGTCAGTTCGACCGTCGAAGTTAGTGGTCACTGTTTTTATCTTGGTTAGAGAATCCCCTTCCACTTTAAACAGCTCCACCTGAATATCTGCGCCGGGAACTCCGTGCATTGTATCCAATACGTGTGTGGTTAATTTGCCCATAATACTTAATTGCGCCTAGCGCTCTCCTTAGCTTAAGTTGAAACTAAATTGTATACAAAGTTGTTTTAAATTCGCTTTTGATAACTATATATGTACACAAAATATCCGGATAGTAAAGCTTGTTGTTATAAATTTGTTACTGCATAAAACAACGGAAAATCAATTTTGTGAGCTTGTACTCGAAGGTTATAACCAATCTATGTTTGCTAAGTCATTGAATAGATAGTGTTTGTATCGTTAAATTAACTTTAACAACAAAATCTTTACATTAAGATAATTTATTGTATACAATGAATGTATGAGATTGAGAAGGCACCAATGGAGTGTGCCTTGCATTTAAGGAGAGCCTTAATGGATAAGGATTATTCGCGAGACCTGATTGGCTATGGAGCGAATCCGCCTGACCCTAAATGGCCGGGTGGTGCTCGAGTCGCGGTGTCATTTGTCTTGAACTACGAAGAGGGTGGCGAACGTTGTCTTCTCCATGGAGATGATGAATCTGAAGCCTTCCTGTCTGAGATCCCAGCTGCGCAGCCAATTAAAGGTGAGCGCCATATTAGTATGGAATCGATCTACGAATACGGCAGCCGAGCAGGCGTATGGCGTGTACTGAAACTTTTTGATGAGTACGAAATTCCACTCACCATCTTTGCTGTTGCGATGGCGATAGAACGTCACCCTGAAGTTGCTGAAGCCATGGTTCAGGCAGGTCATGAAATCTGTAGTCATGGTTATCGCTGGATTGATTACCAATACATGGATGAGTCACAAGAGCGTGACCACATGATGAAAGCGATCGATATCATCAAGCAGATGACAGGTGAACGTCCACTAGGTTGGTATACCGGCCGAACTGGTCCAAATACTCGTCGACTAGTGGCAGAAGAGGGCGGGTTCCTCTACGACTCGGATGCTTATGACGATGACTTGCCGTATTGGCACACTGAAGCCGGAACGCCACAACTGGTGATCCCATACACTCTCGATGTCAATGACATGCGATTTGCGACGGTACAAGGTTTTAACTCAGGTGAGCAGTTCTTCCAGTATCTGAAAGATACTTTCGACACTTTATATGCAGAAGGTGAAACTGCGCCGAAGATGATGTCTGTCGGCCTTCACTGCCGCCTGATTGGTCGTCCGGGCCGAATTGCTTCACTGAAACGCTTCTTAGATTACGTAAAACAACATGATGATGTTTGGCTATGTCGCCGTGTTGATATCGCTCGCCACTGGCATGAGCACCACCCTTACACACCACAACAGGAGAAATAAAATGGCTGAATTTCGTTTTTGTAAACCATCAACGATGGAACGTGCGGAATTTGTCTCCCACTTTGGTGATGTGTATGAACATAGCCCATGGGTTGCCGAGTCTGTTTACGATCAGGGGCTAAATGATAACGATGATGTGATCGCAAACTTGCATCAGCGTATGGCCAGTGCCCTGCTCGATGCAAATAAGCAACAGCAACTGGATCTTATTAATGCTCACCCTGATTTAGCAGGTCGAGCAGCAGTAAACGGAGAACTCACTGCAGCATCAACTGCAGAGCAGGCTGGCGCAGGTATTGACCAGTGCTCGGCTGACGAGTTTGAAAAATTCACCACGTACAACAACAGTTACAAAAGTCGCTTCAACTTTCCCTTCATCATGGCAGTGAAAGGGGCCAATCGTTACCAAATTCTTGAGTCGTTCGAGAAGCGATTAGGCAATGATAGTGAAACTGAGTTTGCTACTGCGATTCAGGAAATCAACAAGATTGCACTGTTTCGTCTGCGAGATATGTAAGTCACGGAGCTGGCGACTATCAAGCATTACCGCTCTTTAGCGAGAGCCTTACTCACTTACCCTATTTTTGATTAATTGGAAGGATAAAGGACATGTCCTTAGATTTTGAACAATACATTAACCTTGCTGACGACAAACTTGGCGCACAAGCAATTTACGCTACTGATGATTTCTTTGCTGATAAAAGCCGCCTTCTGCGCCGCGAAGCGCCGGAGTGGAAGGAAGGAGTTTACGACGATAACGGTAAATGGATGGATGGCTGGGAAAGCCGCCGTAAACGTGGTGAAGGCTACGACTACTGCGTTATCCGTCTAGGTCTTGCTGGCACGATTGCTGGCGTTGATATCGATACGTCATTCTTTACCGGAAACTTTCCACCATCAGCTTCTATCGATGCATGTTATTCGCCAGACGGTGACCCGACAGACGCGACTGAGTGGCAAGAAATCCTGCCTTCAATGAGCCTTCAAGGTGATCATCACCATCTAGAAACAATCGACAGTGACGAAGTGTTTACTCACTTACGCCTTAATATCTACCCGGATGGCGGTGTGGCTCGTCTGCGTGTTTACGGTCGTCCAAGCGTTGACTGGGACCGCATTGATGCTCAGCAGAAAGTCGATTTGGCAGCCGTAGAAAACGGTGGCCGTGCATTGGCATGTAGTGATGAGCACTACGGTAATAAATCGAACATCCTTGGCCCTGGTCGTGGTGAGAACATGGGTGACGGTTGGGAAACAGCACGTCGTCGTACTCCAGGTAATGACTGGGTTATCGTCGCGCTTGGTCATGCCGGTAACATCGACCGAGTTGTGGTTGATACGGCGCACTTCAAGGGCAACTTCCCAGACAGCTGTTCAATTCAGGCTGCTTACGTTAAAGGTGGTACCGATGATCAGGTCGCGACTCAGAGCCTATTCTGGCGTGAGCTGTTACCGGCACAGAAGTTACAAGCACACGAAGTTCATGAGTTTGTTTCTCAGGTTAACGACCTTGGAGCCGTCACGCACGTGCGTCTGAACATCTTCCCTGACGGTGGTATCAGCCGTCTACGTTTGTTTGGCACTAAAGCGAAATAAGCGAGGACATTACTATGAGCAATGGAATTCGCCGTCTGACCATCGAACCTTTAACTAAACAGGCGTTTGCCGAGTTTGGTGATGTGATTGAAGTAGACAACAGTGATTACTTCATGATCAACAACGGTTCGACACGTCGTTACCACAAGCTAGCTACGACAGATGTGCAACAACAAGGTGGCGAGGCCATCATAAGCATCTTTCAGGCAACACCGCTTAGCTACCCGTTAACGATTAAGATGTTAGAGCGTCACCCTTTGGGTTCTCAGGCTTTTGTTCCGTTGCTTGGTCAACCATATCTCATTGTTGTTGCGCCACGAGGTGATGACCCAAGCCTGAAAGAGTGCCGTGCATTCTTAAGTAATGGACGCCAGGGCGTCAATTATCACAAAGGCGTCTGGCATCACCCTGTGTTGGCATTGAGCGACCAAGATCAGTTCTTAATCGTCGATCGCGGCGGTGAAGGACATAACTGTGACGAAGTCTTCTTTGAGACAGATTTAGTTTCACTGCATCTGGAAGATCTCCCGAGCGGCAACAGTAAGGAACAAACGCAACGCATGGAGAGCGCGTTGTAAAGGAGTATATTATGGATCCACATATCACGGAGTGGTTGAATCTGGCGATTCGCTGGGTTCACATGATAGTTGGTATCGCATGGATTGGCGCATCGTTTTACTTTGTTTGGTTAGAGAACAACTTAAACCGCGTTAACCCGAAAACTGGCCTGTCAGGTGACTTATGGGCTATCCACGGTGGCGGTATCTACCACCTGGAAAAATACAAACTAGCACCACCAGAAATGCCAGAGCATCTGCACTGGTTTAAATGGGAAGCTTACTTCACTTGGATTACCGGTGTTCTACTCTTGGGTGTAGTTTACTACCTCAATGCGGAGATCTATCTGATTGCACCAGGTTCAGGTATGGAGCCAACGACCGCGATTGCGATTGGTATCGGTGCGTTGATAGCTGGTTGGTTTGTCTATGATCTACTGTGTGAGTCTCCACTGGGTAAGACTCCGGTACTACTTGGCTTAGTGCTGTTCATTCTGCTTGTTGGCGCCGCTTACGGTCTGGCGCAGGTGTTCAGTGGTCGCGGTGCATACATTCACGTTGGTGCCATCATTGGTACTATTATGGTCGGTAACGTATTCCGCGTTATCATGCCTGCGCAGCGCAATCTAGTCAGTGCAATTGAAGAGAATCGTGAACCTGACCCTGCTCTACCAGCGAAAGGTCTGCTGCGTTCTCGTCACAACAACTACCTGACTTTGCCAGTGCTGTTCATTATGATCAGTAACCACTTTCCGAGCACTTATGGGTCGGAGTACAACTGGGCAATTCTGGCTGGTTTGGCAATCTTCAGTATTTTGGTTCGACACTACTTCAACACCCGTCATGGTAGTCAGAAGTTCGCGTGGACGGTGCCAGTAGCCGCATTAGGTATGATCACACTAGCGTTTGTTACTTCACCTAACATGAACAAACCAGCGGCGCCGGTAGTGAAAGCACCTGTTGCTACTGAATCTGCAGCTACACCAGCAAGTGGCGAGGTTGCTCAAGCGGATTCATCTAGTGATTTGGTGAGCTTTGACGCAATCAATCAGGTTATTCAGCAGCGTTGTTCAGTATGTCATTCAGCGACACCGACTCATGCCGCGTTTGCCGCAGCTCCAGCCGGTGTGATTCTGGATACTCCTGAAGAGATCAAAGCCAATGTGCCACGTATCGTTGCTCAAACGGTTACGACTAAGGTGATGCCTCTGGGCAACCTGACTCAAATGACCGATGACGAACGGTCGCTGATCGGTACATGGGTAGAACAAGGTGCGATGATTAACTAATCGCACTCCTCATCCCGCTTACCGGATTGCTACCCCGGTAAGCGAGATTCATGCAAAAAGTGGTATTTCCCGCTCTTTATCTCTGATGAGATCCCCCGGCCCCTGTTCCGGGGTTTTTTACGCCACTTGGCTAGAGAATATTCGCGCCAGCAACACTGGTATTCGTCGCTACTGAGTCAGATAAGACCCTTACAAAGAGGGCAACTTCACCTTGGGATAAGGTGGAAACCTACACAGTTAAAAGGAGTTTAACGTGAAGATGACAGCACTAAGCATTCGTCATAAAACCATTCTCGCTACCGTAATGGCGGTGATTCTGGTTATCGTTGTTCTGATTGGTATTACCCTCAGTCAGGGACAGAAAATCATCCTAGATAAAACCTATTCACAACAAGTACCAGCAGCACTAGGTGAAGTAAGTAATCAGATTAAATACGAGTTAGAAAAACCACTGGTTGTCGCTCAGGTGATGTCAGAAATGGCTCAGTTTACCGAGTTTACAGGCCTGGACGATCGCCAGGTCACTCAGCAACTTACACGGATTAAAAAGCAGTTTGATGCACTGACGGCTTTCTATGTCACCACGGTCAATGACAGCTACTATGTGGCCAGCGGAAAGCTCAAGCAGATGTCTGCTGAATCTCAGGATGATCAGTGGTTCTACGGATTCTTAAACAGTGCTAAACGCGTTGAGCTGTCAGTTGATGTTGATGATGCGACCGGAGTAACCACAGTGTTTGTTAACCATATTGTGGTGAAAAACGGTCGGCGAATTGGTGTGGCAGGCATTGGTTTATCGTTAGAGACCCTTAGTCAGACCGTCGCTAACTACTCTTTGGGTGAATCAGGGCGACTGTTTTTAGCTGACTCGAATGGCATAGTAAAGATTCACCATGATACCGCGCAGGTTGGTAAATCACTGGCTGAACTGGGTCTAACCAGTATCGAAAGCCAGTTCGCTAAGTTAAATACAACCGGGTCGAGTATCAATGAACATCAGTTAAATGGGCAGTCGATGATTGTCGGTCTGATGCCATTACCACAGCTCGACTGGGTGCTGGTTTCTCTGCAACCGACCAGTGAAGTACTTAGCGAGATTAATCATTTTATAGAAACCATGAGTTGGGTAGGGGCGACCGTCGCGATCCTGTTTACCGTTATTAGCGCCTACATGACTCATATCTTACTCAAGCCATTATCAACCACCGCCGAGGTGTTGTTAGCAATCGGTAATGGTGGCGGTGACCTTACCCAGCGTCTGGATGAAAGCCGTAACGATGAAGTGGGTAATATCGCCAAAGGATACAACCAGTTTGTCGCCTATATGGGGAATGTACTTCAGGAGATAGAACATTCAAGAAAAGAGTTGGTGACGACCATTGATCAGATCGATCTGCAAGCAAATGACATGAAGCAACAGATCCACGGTCAGGAGCAGAACATTGATCAGGTTGCGACGGCAATTCATGAGATGAGTGCCAGCTCGGAAGAGATTGCGAATAACGCCAATCACACTTCTGACAATGTGCAGAAAACGGCTCAGGAAGTGAAGAGCGGTCTTCACTCGGTGAGTGAAACTTATGCGAACACTGAAGCGATGAACCAACAGCTGGAGCTTAGCAACCGAAGTATAGAGCAGCTCTCCAATGATATTGATGCTATCGATACCGTGCTCGATGTGATTAGCGGCGTTTCAGAGCAAACCAATTTGCTGGCACTCAATGCGGCTATTGAAGCGGCGCGTGCTGGTGATCAGGGACGAGGCTTTGCCGTAGTCGCAGATGAAGTTCGTACTCTAGCTTCCCGCACTCATCAATCTGCGAGTGAGATCAGGACAATCATTGAAAACCTTCAAGGCCTCAGCCACAGTGCGGTGAGTGAAGTAAGTCAAAGCTACAGTTCAGGTCAGAGATGTCTGGTTCTGGCTCAAGAGTCTGAGCAACATCTTGCTTCAATCAATCAAATCATCGATGAAATACATCAGTTAAGCGCTCAGACTGCCACTGCGACCGGGCAGCAATCACAGGTAGTTAATGAGATTGCTCCACACGTATCTAGCATTGCAGATGTCGCGCGAAGCAATACCGAAATGGTGACTCAGACTTCAGGACATTGTGCTGACCTGAAGAGCAATGTTGATTCACTGACGCAACTGGTGGCGAAGTTTAAATTTTAGAATGACTGCCGAGAGGTTAAGGGTCATTACGGTATCCCGGCAAGTAAATAGGTTCCAGCTGTTCAGCCTCATCAAGCCATTCACGAACCAGAGGACGGTTAAGTAAACACTCAAACCATTTTCTGGTGTGAGGCCAACGTTGGTCTGGCATGTAGTGAGACGAGAAACGCACGGCAGAGGGCAGTAACATGATGTCAGCAATCGAATAAGTGCCGACTAGGTAGTCGCCCTCAAACTGAATAATCGTCTCCTCCCATACTGAATAAACGCCTTCGATCTGGGCTATCTCATCGGCTGATAGTTGCTTCTTGTCGGTATAAAAAGCGCTCTCAAATGATAAGCATGGGCAAACACGAGCAAACGTTGAATGTTGCCATGCAGCAAAACTGCGCGCTTTCGCTCTGGCATGTATATCTGCTGGCCACAAAGGAGCATCGCCAAGCTCACTGGCGTATTCCATGATGGCAATTGAGTCAAAAATAACAAAGTTATTCTCCACTAATACCGGCACCGCTGCGGGTGGAGAAAACTCTCCGATTTGTGCCAGGTTGTCCCATCGTTGTGGTCTTCTGATGTCTATAACTCTCTCTTCAAATTCGATCCCTTGCTCTTTGAGAGCTAACCAGGCACGAAATGCCCAGCTAGAGGCGTTACGGTTACCGCTATACAGAATTCTTTCCATGTGACTTCCTTAGTAATTGGTTAGGCTGTTGAGGAAAATTGTATCCTGACATCGAAAAAGCTGCGCTTGAAATTGGGCGTTATTGCGCCTATAAATAAGCGTATTTAGTTGAATGGTGCGTAAATTAAAGCGTGGATAATTTTGACCGTCAGATATTAATGGCTTTGCAGCGCAACAGCAGAATAAGCAGTGACGAACTGGGAGCAGAAATCGGACTTTCAGCATCAGCTTGTCAGCGAAGAATAAAAAAGCTAAAGCAACAAGGTGTGATAGATAGTGAAGTGGCGATTCTGGATCCCTCAAAACTACCCGGTTTCATCACCGTTATTGTCGACGTGACGTTGGCTCAGGGTGGTGAAAAGGTGTTGGATGACTTTATGCGTCAGCTTGAATCCGAACCACAGGTGCAACAGTTTTTCTATGTTGCTGGCGATGTTGACTTTGTTGTTGTGGCAATTACCCACGATATGACAGCCTATGATGCTTTGTCACGACGTCTGTTCATGGCTAATGATTACGTAAAGAAGTTCACTTCCAAAGTCGTTATTCAATCACAACAACGGAGTCTCAGCTTGCCTTTATAGCTCGGACAGTGAACCATAATTCACATTATTATCAATAATGTGTGTTTTAACATCATCGAGTACCAGCAAGCTTGTCTATACTGACATTAATTAACGTCTTGAGAGTGGCTGACCGCTATATCTGGAGGAAGGGAATTGATGTTTGCAATATTTTTTCATCGCGCAGTAATCGCTGTCGCACTGAGCTTCGCTGCCTGTCTAATGAGTTTTGCCAATCCGCTTCCTGCTCCACAAGGGGACCCTGTTCTTTGGGTTTCCGGCAATATCTCTCAATCCAACACCAGTGACGGCGTTGTTTTTGATCAACAAATGCTCGCAGCGCTGGAACAAGGCACTATAGAGACCAGCAACCATGTGGTTGATGGTATCGTCGAATACAAAGGGCCGAAGTTGTTGGCTGTACTTGAATTTGCAGGTGCGAAAGGTAAAACGATAAAAGTCATTGCATGGGATGACTATGTCGTCACGATTCCGATCTCAGATGCAGAGAAGTATGGCTTGTTACTGGCGACCCATGAAGCTGGGCGAAAGATGACAATCGATGGTAAGGGGCCTCTGTTTGTGGTCTACCCTTTTGCTGAGCACCCAGAGTTACGCAATGACTACTACTACAGTTTGTCTGTATGGCAGGTGAAGGAGATAGTGGTTGAGTAATGGTAGCCAGAAGCCTTTTATGACCCAGGGACGCTTATTTATCACTATTACTTTGACACTCAGCTTAGTGCTGGTGTCGATGATCGTCTATTTTTTCCATTCAATGTCTGAAATCCAACGTATCCCTCCACAGCCTTACGTGACGATAGTGAATAATAATATTTCAGCGAAAGGAAAACTGTTATTGCTCAAACTCGAGTTGGTCGAGTTTATGCGCGAACGGTCAGATAAGTCCCTTGCGAAGTTAAAGATGAAATCGCGTGTTTATCGTTCGAGCATCTTGCAAGATTTTCGTTCTGAGCGAACCATTCGTATTCACCAGCAGTTTGGCGATGTGAAACAGCTAAAATCCATCGAAGCTAAGCTGGATTCTCTGGGACAAACACTCGATCAAATCAGTCTGGATCAAAGTGAATTGAAAGCACAAACGGCGTTGACGCAGATTTCTCAGCTCTATAAGCAACTTAATGCTTACATGTCGAGTTTTGTCTCCCAAGTGCAAAAAAATCAGATGGTTTTTGTTGAACAGAAACAGCAGTTTTATAATCAGCAATATACGTATCTTGCTGTTATTTCCGCGGCTCTTGCCATGATGGTTGGTATCATTTCATGGATGTATCTTAATCAGAGCAAATTGAGTCGAGACCTCAAAGAACGCACGGATAAAATGGAGGAGGCTAAAAAGCTGGCTGAGCAAAGTGCCACTGCCAAAGCCCGTTTCCTTGCCAATATGTCCCATGAGATGCGTACGCCGTTAAACGCGGTGATTGGGCTTAGTCACAAAGAGTACTATCAGGGCGCGGACGACCAGACTCGTAGCTTCATTGCAATGATTAATAATTCGGGTAAACACCTGTTGAAACTGATCAACAGCGTGTTGGATCTAAGTAAGATCGAGCAGGGTAAGATGAAGCTGGAGCACGACTGTTTCTATTGCAGCGAACTGATCGAGCTGTCGAAAACCATTTTCGTCGATACGAGCAAACCGGATGTTGAAATTCTATTCGCCTCACCAGTCGACCACGACTATCAATTGATTGCTGACAAGACCAAGCTGCTTCAGATAATCAATAACCTAAGTTATAACGCGCTCAAATTTACCGATAGTGGCTATGTTGATATACAGCTCTCGATTGAGGTTGGTGAAGAGTCTACTGAGCAAAGCCCAAGCTACTTAACTCTGGTGGTGACGGATACTGGTATTGGTATGTCTGAGGAGCAGTTGAGCAAGGTATTTGAGGAATTTGTTCAGGCTGACGACTCGATCACCAGAAGGTATGGCGGTACGGGGCTGGGTTTATCCATTTGTCAGTCGCTGGTGAACATGATGGGTGGCACGATGGAGGTCGATAGTGAACAGGATAAAGGTACTGAGTTTCGCGTTTCGATCCCCGTTCAGATTGAAAGTAAACGGGCTATTCACTGTCCTTGCAATCTTGATAAACGTATTCGTGTCGTCGCCAGTGACCAGCGTGTTAAAGCGCTAATTTCCTCAGAGCTAACGCGTTTTGGCTTATATGATGAGCAGGGGGATATAACGGTTCATTACCTGAGTGGGAACAGTGGATTTGAAAACAGTTCAGATAATACTGAGACTGAGGGCAAACGCACTATTGTGATCGGCGACCTGCACACATGGATACCAGATTTCGAGGGGGTGACTAAACTAACAAAACCTTACGACATATTCAGTTTGCTTAACGTGTTTTGTAGTCGACTACCGCAAGCAGAACAGATCTCGGAGACGAACAGCGCTGATGGTTCTCATGCCCTGTCTGCTTTGATTGTAGAAGATATGCGGGTTAACCAGATTGTTGCACAGAAAATGCTTAGTACCCTGAAGGTCGATACGGCAACGGCCAGTAATGGACAGGAGTGTTTAGAGATTGTGAAGCAGCGACATTTCGATATCATCTTTATGGATATCCAGATGCCAGTGATGGATGGCATTGAAGCCTTGAAGCGAATCCGTTCAGAAAACTTAGCTCCCGATACGGCGATTGTTGCGCTCACCGCTAACAACTTTGATAAAGATGCACTTCACTATTTAGAACTGGGTTTTCACGACGTAGTGCCAAAGCCGGTCAAAATGGAACTGATGCAGAGAGTGCTGAGTAAATATACCCTTGCCAAACCCGCCTGATAGATTTTCGAGTCATATCTCCAAATTGGTGAAATACGTGATGCCTTTGCACTACTATGCAGCGTTAATTAGGGCATGAAAATGCACCAATATTACGCGTCAACTCAATAAATATATATAAATCAATTAAATAAAACTTTTTGTGCTCAGTTTTTAATCTGGCATCTTTCTTGGATTTGTTAATGCAGAAACCGAAAGGTTGAATAACCATGCATTATAAGGAGATATCCATGAACATGACGTTCAAATTAAAGCTTGCTGCATTGGGCACTTCATTGGCACTAACATCAGGACTGGTTAACGCTGCCGAAACGATCAAAGTTGGTGTGCTGCACTCACTATCCGGCACCATGGCGATCAGTGAAACCACACTTAAAGATACGGTGTTAATGCTTGTTGAGGAGCAGAACAAAAAAGGTGGTCTGCTGGGCAAGAAGCTTGAAGCCGTTGTTGTCGATCCGGCGTCAAACTGGCCTCTGTTTGCTGAGAAAGCACGAGAGCTGATTGAAAAAGAACAAGTGGACGTAGTATTTGGTGGCTGGACATCAGTATCGCGTAAATCAATGCTGCCTGTATTTGAAGAGCTCAATAGCATCCTGTTCTATCCGGTGCAGTACGAAGGCGAAGAGTCGTCTAAAAACGTTTTCTACACAGGTGCCGCGCCAAACCAGCAAGCGATTCCTGCGGTTGATTACTTAATGGAGGAGTTAGAGGTTGAGCGTTGGGTTCTGGCGGGTACGGACTATGTTTACCCTCGTACGACGAACAAAATTCTTGAGTCTTACCTTAAGAGCAAAGGCGTTAGTGAAAAAGACATCATGATCAACTACACGCCGTTTGGACATTCAGACTGGCAATCCATCGTTTCAGACATCAAAAAGTTCGGTGCTGAAGGTAAGAAAACCGCGGTTGTCTCGACCATTAATGGTGACGCTAACGTCCCGTTCTATAAAGAACTGGGTGCGCAGGGTATCTCGTCAGAAGATATTCCAGTAGTGGCATTTTCGGTCGGCGAAGAAGAGCTATCTGGCATGGATACCTCGCCATTGGTTGGTCACCTTGCGGCATGGAACTACTTCATGAGCGTGGATACAGAGAGTAACGACGAGTTTGTTGAGACTTGGCAGAAGTTTATTGCCAGTGAAGACCGAGTGACGAATGACCCGATGGAAGCGCATTACATTGGCTTCAACATGTGGGCTCAGGCGGTGACCAACGCAGGTACTACTGATGCTGAAGCGGTACAAGATGCCTTGATTGGTGTGTCTGTCCCTAACCTGTCTGGTGGTTACTCAACCATGCTGCCAAACCACCATATCACTAAGCCTGTTCTGATTGGTGAGATTCAGGACGATGGTCAGTTTGATGTGGTTTGGGAAACAACAGGTCTAGTGGCGGGTGATGCATGGTCTGAGTATCTGCCTGAATCAGCCAAGCTGTTTTCAAGCTGGTCAAAGCCATTCTCCTGCGGCGCATTTAACGTAGAAACTAATAAGTGCTCGGGCACAAACTAACCTCCCTGTTTAGCGCCGAAGGGATAACTCTGAGGCGCTTTTTCTGCCGATAGTTAATAACATCAAGGATGCACATTATGTTGACCGTATTACGGATCTTCGCTGTGCTCGTCATTTCACTGGTTGGATTTAGCTCTTTTTCCATCGCTGCTAACAGTGAATCTGAGCCGTTGAATCAGGATACATTTAGCCAGGTTTTACTAAGTAAAAACAGTGCTAACAAACAGCAGGCCGTTAATTGGCTTGTTGCTTCCTACCCTGCTGAGATCTCAAAGCCCATTCTGGCCGCCTGGCTGGAAGGGGATCTGTTCTATCTAAAGGACACAAATAATCCATTGAACGCATCGCTGTTTATCATTCACACGTTGAAAGTCGATGCACAGGCGAAGCACGTCTGGAGTGACCAAACCCTCAAGGTTGGGAGTAAGCGTCAGTTTAAAAAAGTAAAGGTGAACAACAAACTCCGTTCTGTTCTTCGGTCTGAAATAGCCACGCTTGGGCTCAATAGTTCAGATGTCGAGACGCGCAAATCTGCGGTTCAGGCGCTGATTGGCAACACCGATCCGAACGTGATAGCACAGCTTAAACAATTGCTCGCCGCTGAGTCGGATGGCGATATCACGGCCTTGCTTGAGCTGGCGATAGCCGTTGATGCGGCACTTGATAGCAATAATGCTCGACAGCTTGCAGCAATAGAGTCTCTGGCTGACTCCAATCAGCCAGTCGTTTTGTCGACCCTCAACCAAATCATTGCCAGTGCTCAGAATGAGCAGATCCTCGCCGCTGCACAGCGCAGTTTACAGCACTACCAGCAGAGCCAACGGTTCTATTCTGGAGTGGAGACCCTGTTCTTTGGCTTAAGTCTGGGTTCGGTGTTAGTGCTGGCGGGAATCGGGTTGGCGATAACCTTTGGCGTGATGGGTGTGATTAACATGGCCCACGGTGAGCTGATTATGCTCGGTGCTTACACCACTTATGTGATGCAGCAGCTGCTCCCTAACCATATCGGTTTTGCTTTGCTGGCATCGATTCCAATGGCGTTTATTGTTTCTGGCTTAGTTGGTGTTGCGATTGAAAGGAGTGTGATTCGCCACCTTTATGGCAGACCTCTGGAAACGTTACTCGCCACTTTCGGTATTAGCCTGATCCTGCAACAGGCGGTACGTTCGATTTTCTCTCCTCTTAATCGCTCCGTGAGTACACCTGACTGGATGGCTGGGGCGCTGGAAATCAACACAATGCTGTCACTGACCTACAACCGTCTCTACATCATTCTGTTCTGTGCTTTGGTATTTATTGGACTGGTGATGACGCTGAAAAAGACGCCTTTAGGCCTTCAGGTTCGGGCCGTCTCACAAAACCGATCGATGGCTCGTGCGATGGGCATTCGTTCTGAGCGTGTTGACGCGCTGACTTTCGGCTTAGGTTCAGGTGTTGCTGGCGTGGCGGGTGTCGCGCTTTCTCAACTAACTAATGTCGGGCCAAACATGGGGCAGGCTTACATCATCGACTCATTTATGGTGGTGGTGTTTGGCGGTGTCGGTAACCTGTGGGGCACTTTAGTTGCTGGTTTAGGCCTTGGCCTGTTCAACAAGGTTCTTGAACCCTGGGCAGGCGCTGTGCTAGCGAAAATCCTGATGTTGGTTTTCATTATTCTGTTTATCCAAAAGCGTCCGCGAGGGTTGTTCCCTCAACGTGGCCGAGCTGCGGAAAGCTAAGGAGAGGTTATGCATCAAACAGTAAATACAACCCGACCTCGCTCATTTGTGCTTTCTGCAATGGCTGGTGACAAAGGGGGGCAACTGACCCTACTGGCTGTGTTAGCCGCGATAATACTTATCCCATTGGCTAACACTCAGCTGCCAGCCGGGCATCCACTGCATGTTGAGACTTTTACGATTTCGCTGCTCGGTAAGTACCTTAGCTACGCAATGCTTGCTCTGGCGGTCGATCTGGTATGGGGTTATCTGGGCATTCTGAGTCTGGGTCATGGCGCATTTTTCGCGTTGGGCGGTTATGCGATGGGGATGTACCTGATGCGTCAGATCGGCGACCGCGGGGTATATGGTAATCCAGTGCTGCCTGACTTTATGGTTTTCCTCAATTGGCAGGAGTTACCCTGGTTCTGGCTAGGGTTTGACCAGTTCTGGTTTGCTGCATTAATGGTGGTGTTGGTACCAGGCGCTCTGGCGTATGTCTTTGGTTATCTTGCATTCCGTTCAAGGGTCTCAGGGGTCTACCTCTCTATCATCACTCAGGCGCTGACCTATGCTCTGATGTTGGCGTTCTTTCGCAACGAAATGGGCTTTGGTGGCAATAACGGCCTGACCGACTTTAAAGATATTCTCGGCTATAGCTTGCAGCAGGACAGTACGCGTATTGCGTTATTCGTTGCGACGGGTATTGCGCTTATCTTCAGTTATTTATTGTGCCGCAGTGTGGTGTCGAGCCGGCTAGGACGTGTCTCTCTGGCGATCCGAGATACAGAGTCTCGCACCCGATTTATGGGGTATGACGTCGACGGGATTAAGTTGTGGGTATTTGTCCTGTCTGCGGTTATCGCGGGTGTTGCTGGTGCTCTGTATGTACCTCAGGTCGGCATTATCAATCCGGGTGAATTTGCGCCGCTTAACTCAATTGAAATCGTTGTCTGGGTGGCACTGGGCGGTCGTGCAACCTTATTTGGTGCCATTGTTGGCGCACTGGTGATCAACTACGCCAAAAGCTGGTTTACGGTCGAATTTCCCGAAGTGTGGCTGTTCGCTTTAGGTGGTCTGTTTGTGCTCTCAACCATGTATTTCCCGAAAGGCATCATTGGGTTCGTTAGTGACAAATCCCGATTGTTGAGCAGAAACAAAGTTACACATAAGGAGCAGCAAGAGAAGGAGGCACTGGTATGACAGGATTCAACCGTGCGATGCAACTGAAACAGTCCGTAGCGGAAATCACCCGACGCGATGAGGTGTTTTCATTTCTCAAAGCGGAACAACATCCGCTTATCGATACCCGCCACAACATACTGCTCTATGTTGAAGGAGTGAATAAAAGCTTTGATGGCTTTAAGGCGATCAATGATCTCAATCTCTATATCCGCGAGGGAGAGTTGCGCTGCATTATAGGGCCTAATGGGGCGGGTAAGACCACCATGATGGACATCATTACCGGTAAAACCAAACCGGATAGCGGCTCTGTCTGGCTCGGTTCAAATCTTAACTTACTCAAAATGAATGAGGCTCAAATTGCCAATGCAGGCGTCGGACGAAAGTTCCAGAAACCTACCGTTATTGAATGCCTTAGCGTGTGGCAGAACCTTGAACTGGCGATGTCAGGTGTCCGCTCAGTATGGGGAACGTATATCGCCAGCTTAACGGGTGAGCAGATTGACAAGCTTGAGTCGGTTCTGAGCCTAATTCACCTTCAGGACCATGCTCGTATGCTGGCGGGTAATTTGTCCCATGGTCAGAAACAGTGGCTTGAGATAGGTATGTTACTGATGCAAAACCCCAAGCTGCTGCTTATCGATGAACCTGTGGCAGGCATGACTCATCAGGAGATGGATCGTACCTCCGAGTTGCTTAATTCGCTGGCTGGTAAGCACTCGGTGGTGGTGGTTGAGCACGATATGGATTTTGTGCGCTCCATTGCCAGCCATGTCACGGTTCTTCATCAGGGCCATGTATTAGCAGAAGGGAGCATGGATCAGGTTCAGGCGCATCAACAAGTTAAGCAAGTGTATCTAGGGGAATAGCATGTTAACCATTTCAGGACTCAATCAATATTATGGCGAGAGCCACACACTTTGGGATCTCGACATGGAGGTCGCTAAAGGGAAATGCACAGTGCTGATGGGCAGAAACGGTGTGGGCAAAACCACTTTACTGCAGTGCATCATGGGGCTGGTTAAGGTCAAGAGTGGTGATATTCAGCTTGAAGGTGAGTCAATCGTGGCTCGTGATGCTGAGTCACGTCCAAGAATGGGGATAGGTTATGTTCCGCAGGGACGTCAGATTTTCCCAATGCTGACGGTGGAAGAGAACATGCAGATAGGTCTGCCGATCCGTGCAAAAGGGGATCGACAGATTCCGGCCTTCATCTTTGACCTATTTCCAGTCCTGGATGAGATGCGTCAACGTCGTGGCGGGGACTTGTCTGGAGGTCAGCAGCAACAACTTGCTATCGCCCGCGCTTTAGTTGTTAACCCTAGTCTACTGATTCTGGACGAGCCAACCGAAGGCATTCAACCCAATATTGTTCAGGAGATTGGCGACATCATACGGATGTTAAACGAGAAAATGGGCCTGACCGTTTTGCTGGTGGAGCAGAAGCTGCCGTTTGCAAGAAAAGTGGGCGATCAGTTCTGTATCTTGGATCGTGGCAGGAGAGTTGCAGAGGGACCAATGGATCAACTCAAGGAAGAACTGATAAAGGAGTATCTCACAGTATGATTTGTGACCCGGCAGTAGCATTTGAACCAGGCAATAACGCTCAGTCATTAGGTAAAACCATCGCGTCTGATACGGCTCTGGGCTGGAAGGCAAAACTCAAATTACGCTTTACCGATCGTGGTGATAAAACCGTGATTAAAGAGCGCCAGCAGAAGGGCCCACTGGCAATTCAACGACCCCTCTATCCTGAAGGGAAGACCTGCCATACCTACTTGCTCCACCCCCCGGGAGGTGTAGTTGGCGGGGATACACTGAACATTCATGCCAGGGTCGAATCGGGGGCTCACTCATTGGTCACCACACCGGGAGCGACCAAGTTCTATCGATCGGAGCAACGATACGCCCATCAGAGACAAATACTGGAAGTGGCGCGAGGAGGATTGTTGGAGTGGTTACCGCAGGAGAACATCTTCTTTCCTGATGCTCATGCCCGGCTTGATACTCAAATCCACTTAGAAAACGGTGCCCTGTTTTTGGGCTGGGAGATGCACTGTTTTGGTCGTCCTGCACTAAATGAGGGATTTTCATCAGGACATTTAGTCGGAAAAACAGAGATTTACTACGACGGAAAGAAAATATTGACCGAGGGGTTAAATATTCGTGGTGGCGATAATCTTATGTTTCACAATGGCTTACTGGATTTTCCTGTTGCGGGAACCTTGTATATTTCGGCGCAAAACGAGGAATTTTTTCAATTGGTACAGAGCTTGCTCATTAGCATAAGAGATGACATTGGCACAGATAAGCTGGTGATCGCTGCGACGCAGGTAGAACAACTCGTTGTAGTGAGAGCATTGGGTCAATGGAGTGAAGTGATCTTAGCCTGCTTTCAGCGGGTTTGGCAGCAAGCTCGCCAATACTGGACCACAGAGTTACCTCAACCGCCAAGGATTTGGGCGACCTAGTCAGCCCGGTGTCATAGAGGTTTCGCATATCGCTCCATATTTACCCGATTTCGCTATCAGTGGGATTAGTACAAGGGAAACTATGGAACTTACACCAAGAGAAAAGGACAAGCTGTTGATCTTCTGCGCTGGCATGCTGGCGCAGCAACGCAAAGAGCGAGGGCTTAAGCTCAATTACCCAGAATCTGTCGCTTATATCAGTAGCGCGATTCTGGAAGGTGCCCGGGAAGGAAAAAGCGTCGCGCAGCTAATGGATTATGGCCGCACTCTTCTTAGCATTGATGATGTGATGGAAGGGGTTGCGTCAATGATTCCAGATGTGCAGGTTGAAGCGACATTCCCTGACGGCACGAAGCTCGTTACCGTTCATGAACCGATTGTGTAGGGGGGCATTATGGCAGCAACGACAAGCAACCATAGCGGCTTTGCGCCGGGACAAATCGAAACCGCAGCTGGTGAAATTGAACTTAACACAGGCCGCAAGACCCTCGAAATCTCAGTAGAAAATGTTGGCGACCGACCTGTTCAGATTGGCTCCCATTATCATTTCTACGAAGTTAATCCATCACTCCTGTTTGAGCGCCAGCTTTGCATCGGCTATCGGCTCAATATTCCTGCCGGAACCGCGACTCGCTTTGAGCCCGGACAGTCTCGTAGCGTTGAATTAGTAGAGTACGCAGGAAAACGCGAAGTGTACGGATTTCAGGGCAAAGTCATGGGCAAACTCGCCTAGCACTCAAACAAAATACAAGGATAGGTAATGGCAAGCATTTCCAGACTGGCATATGCCGAAATGTTTGGGCCAACTGTGGGTGACCGTGTGCGTCTGGCGGACACTGATTTATGGCTCGAAGTAGAGAAGGATTTCACCGTCTATGGCGATGAAGTGAAGTTTGGCGGCGGTAAGGTGATTCGTGATGGCATGGGGCAAAGCCAGCGTCCGAGTGCAGAGACACCAGACTTAGTGATCACCAATGCGATTGTGTTGGATTACTGGGGAATCGTCAAAGCTGATGTGGCGGTCAAAGAAGGTCGTATTCAGGCGATTGGTAAGGCGGGAAATCCAGATGTACAACCGGATGTCACTATAGTGATCGGCCCGGGTACAGAAGTCTTGGCAGGAGAAGGCTCGATTCTTACTGCTGGTGGAATCGATTCCCATATCCACTTTATCTGTCCGCAGCAGATTGAAGAAGCACTCGCTTCGGGCGTCACCACAATGATTGGTGGTGGCACTGGACCAAATACCGGAACCAACGCCACCACATGTACACCGGGGCCGTGGAACATGCACCGTATGTTGGAGTCTCTGGATCAGTTTCCAATGAACTTTGGTTTGCTGGGTAAAGGTAATGCCAGTCAGCCACAAGCTCTGCGTGAGCAGGTGAGCGCTGGAGCGGTTGGCTTGAAGCTGCATGAAGACTGGGGGACGACACCAGCTTCAATTGATACCTGCCTGTCGGTGGCCGATGAGATGGATGTGCAGGTAGCTATCCACACTGACACGCTTAATGAGTCGGGCTTTGTTGAGTCGACACTGGGTGCGATTGGTGATCGGGTGATTCACACCTACCACACTGAGGGTGCGGGTGGCGGACACGCCCCGGATATCATCAGGGCGGCAGGCGAATCGAACGTGTTACCTTCTTCAACCAATCCGACAAGACCTTACACGGTTAATACGGTCGATGAACATCTCGATATGCTAATGGTGTGTCACCACTTATCTCCCTCAATTGCTGAAGATGTCGCTTTCGCCGAATCCCGTATTCGACGCGAAACCATTGCTGCGGAAGACATTCTGCATGATTTGGGGGCTTTCTCGATGATTGCCTCTGATTCTCAGGCTATGGGGCGAGTTGGGGAAGTGATCACTCGTACCTGGCAGACTGCGCACAAGATGAAAGTGCAACGCGGTAGTCTCGCACAAGACTCATCCTATAGTGATAACTTCCGACTCAAACGCTATATCGCCAAATACACTATAAACCCGGCGATCACTCACGGAATGGCACATGAAATAGGCTCTATAGAAACAGGAAAACTGGCTGATCTGGTGTTGTGGAAGCCGGCTTTCTTCGGCGTCAAACCAAGCGTGATCATCAAAGGTGGCATGATCGCTATGGCACCAATGGGGGACCCGAATGCCTCAATTCCTACGCCTCAACCCGTGCATTACCGCAGCATGTTTGGCAGCTATGGCAAAGCCACTCAGAGCACCTCAATGCTGTTTGTCTCCCAAGCTGCAGAACAGGCAGGAATTGCCAGTGAACTGGGTCTGGGAAGCCGGATAGGGGTAGTCAGCCACTGCCGTGACATCAGTAAGGCTGACATGAAGCTGAACGACTGGCAGCCAAATATCGAAGTGGATTCGCAAACTTATCAGGTTCGTGCCGATGGAGAGCTTCTGGTTTGTGAGCCAGCAGAAGTGCTGCCCATGGCACAACGTTACTTTCTGTTTTAACTGCGCTTTGGCACTCACAATGAATAAGGAAATGCCATGATTGAACTGACCGAAATCAGCCGCGAAATTGCAATAAAACCGGACGCTTTTCTTAGCTTGCCGATAGATAGCCGAATTAAAAGTCGACTTAAAGTCGAGCTGGATGATGGGCGAGAGGCCGGACTGTTTCTACCTCGCGGACATATTCTACGTGGCGGAGAGCAGCTGAAAAGCCAGTGTGGGCTCATCATTGAAGTAAAAGCCGCACCGGAGCAAGTCTCTACCGTTTATTGCAGCGATCTGCACCTTCTTACCCGTGTTGCTTACCATCTGGGTAACCGACATGTTCCTCTTCAGGTCGAGTTTGGCTGGGTACGTTATCAACATGACCATGTTCTGGATGAAATGGTCGAAGGGCTTGGCGCTAAGGTGACGACCGAACAAGCCTCGTTTGAACCTGAAAGCGGCGCTTATGGTGGCCGCTCAGGTGGTCATCACCACCATCACTAATTACAAACATAAGTTATCACTACAAGGAAGTTATTATGAAAAAGTCATTGTTTTCATTTTTTGCTGCGACGTCTCTTACTTTTGCTTCATTGCCGGCTTTTGCGCACCCCGGCCATGAAACGAGTTCTTTTTCTGCCGGGCTTACTCACCCGGTTACTGGCTTTGATCATCTCATCATGTTGATTGCATTTGGTATCTTAATCGCATGTCTCAATACCAGCTTCAAACGCAAGGCGGCACTGATGGGCAGTGCACTGGTCTCTTTGCTGGCCGGACTAGCCGCAGGTCAGTTATTCGGAATTTTCAATGGCGTCGAACTGGCAATTGGCGCATCACTATTTGTCGTCAGTGGTGCCATCTGGCAAGCGTTTCATGCTTCTAAAGACATGATGCGTTTAGCTGTGACTCTGTGTGTTGGTCTGGTCTTTTTCCATGGCTATGCGCATGGTGTGGAAGCACAGGGAGCAATCTCGACATTTGCAGCAGGAATGACATTAAGTGCTGCTGCTCTGATGATGTTAGGTGTTCAGTTCGGCCGTGCACTATCAAGCCCTTGGCTCTCGGTGGGTGTTGCGTCAGTTAGTGCTTTAGTGCTCATTTAAGCCGTCGTTTTGCTTATGGAACAACAAGACGACGCTCTCAGTGTATACCGATTATTTCAGCTGATTAGTCCCTCGTTACCGATTGGCGGATTTACTTACTCGCAAGGCCTGGAGTGGGCGGTTGAAGCAGGCTGGGTAACGAACAGACAGTCAATGCAGGACTGGCTTGGCAACATGCTGTTTAACAGTGTCGCGACGTTAGAACTGCCTGTGATTGATAAGTTTTGTCACGCTCTGCAAAACGATGATCGTACGGCACTGATTGAATACAGTCAGCTGTTATACAGCAGCCGAGAGACCAAAGAATTAAGAGCAGAAGAGAGTCAGCGAGGTTTAGCTCTGGCGACGCTACTTAAACAGCTCGGTATCGACCACGCTAGCTTTGATGAGCCTGAAATCGAGATGAATCAGCTACTGGGCTTATGCATAGCGGCTAAACACTGGCAGATTTCTCCGCAGGCACTTAAGCAAGGCTACCTATGGAGTTGGGCGGAAAACTTAGTGATGGCTGGGGTAAAACTGGTGCCTTTAGGCCAAACAGATGGCCAAAGGGCGCTATTGAGCATTAGTGAGAGTTTCCCTCAGGCGCTGAACCTAGCCGGCCAAACCGAAGCGTGGATGATTGGCAGCTTCACCCCATCTATTTCAATTGCCAGCAGCCTTCACGAAACACAGTACACACGTCTGTTCCGCTCATAGTGTAGGGACAAGATGACAAGGATTATTAAGGATTAGACTATGGAAAGTTACAAACAACCATTAAGAGTCGGTATCGGCGGCCCGGTAGGTTCTGGTAAAACGGCTCTGTTAGAGGTGTTATGTAAAGCGATACGTGACAGACTCAATATTGCTGTCGTAACCAATGATATTTACACCCAGGAAGACGCGAAGATTCTGACTCGTGCTGAAGCATTAGAGCCTGACCGAATTATAGGTGTCGAAACCGGTGGCTGTCCTCACACAGCGATTCGTGAAGATGCTTCGATGAACCTCGCCGCAGTCGAAGAACTGGCAAAGCGACACAAGAATCTGGATGTGGTGTTCGTTGAAAGTGGTGGCGATAACCTCAGTGCAACCTTTAGTCCTGAACTGGCAGACCTGACAATCTACGTTATTGACGTGGCAGAGGGGGAGAAAATCCCTCGCAAAGGAGGACCGGGAATTACTCGTTCCGATTTATTGATCATTAACAAAATTGACCTCGCTCCTTATGTTGGAGCCTCACTGGAAGTGATGGAACAGGATACTCAGCGAATGCGTCCGACCAAGCCTTTCGTGTTCACTAACCTAAAAGAGAGTAAGGGGTTGGAAACCATCATCGACTTTATTGTTACTCAGGGCATGTTAACCATGAAGTAGCATCTACAGACAGTGTGAAAAGGCACCTTATCGAGGTGCTTTTTTTGTGTGTGCTGCTCCGACAGGATTGGTTTTACCAGTTACTTTGAATTTGAATAAGCCAATTGTTAACGATACATTGACCAGATAAATACAAGGAGAACAACAAGATGCCGATTAATGGAGTGTGTCACGATTTTGCATTTACTCGCTGCTTCCCGGTTGAGAGCAAAGATAAAACACCGAGTGTTAAAGAGAGCAAGCAGTTCTGGAGCCTTTTGATTGGCAAGATGGAACGCGTTCACCCGAATGATTTAGATACACTGGCGCCGGGGGTATTAACCGTCGTCAACCCTACGGGCTATCCGACTTATACTCCGCATTCATACTATGTGGGTGATGGACAGGTACTCTACAGTACCAATGACCCGTTTTTTGATAAGGTCAACAAAAGTAAAGTGAGCCCAAGCATTCAGCATGGAGTTGGCACCTTTAGTTACACTCTGGCTACCTTGAAAGAGGCACTGAACACGATTACGGAAGGTCCTCAAGGGCCGACGGCTAAGATAGGTACTGATAACCGAACCCTGGAATTTTACTGGTGTTCTACCGCCATAGCACGCCTTGGCTGGTGGGCTAAGTAACACGGCGTACTTGATAACAAAGCCCCGACAGACTGTGTCGGGGCTTTTTAGTTGTGGCGCTTAGACTAGCTTTCTGCGCTTGCTAATTCGCTCGCGGTTTCGGTTTGTTTACTCGGTAAGAACGCCAGAATAGAGGTGATGGTCAACGCGGTTACGCCAGCCATGGTCACAGGAGAGCCGAGAATACTCTGAACCAGTTTAGGCGTTTGACTTAAAAGTTCCGGCACCAGCATGACACCTAAGCCAAGACCCAGTGAAAGGGCGATAGTCATGATTTTTTGTCGGTCGAGCGTGTCGCTGGCGATGATTTTAATACCGGCTGCCGCAACGGTGCCGAACATCACCAGGGTAGCACCACCTAGCACAGGCTTAGGAATGGTCATCAACAGCGAACCTAACACAGGAAACATGCCGAGAACGAACAGGATCAGTGCGATGTAGTAACCGACATAACGGCTGGCGATCCCGGTGAGGTGGATCACGCCGTTATTTTGGCTGAAGGTGGTATTAGGGAAGGTATTAAATGTGGCTGCAATCAGAGAGTTAACGCCATCACCAAGGACACCCGCTTTAAGGCGTTTAAGATAGCTTTGACCAGTGACCTTCTGATTTGAAAATAGGCAGTTTGCAGTGATATCCCCTGTAGATTCAATGGCAGTAATCAGGTAGATGAAAGCGATCGGCAGGAAGACCTCCCAGTCGAAACCAAAACCGTATTTAAATGGAACAGGGACACTTACCATCGGTTGATTAACGATGCCATCCAGTGAAACTTTGCCCATTATCGCGGCCACAATCCAGCCCATTACGAGTCCGACAAGAATCGAACTTAGTCGAACCACAGAGCTGGAACTTAAGTTCATCACCACAATGGTTGTTAGCACGAAGCCGCCGAGCAGCAAGTTATCAGGGCTGGCAAAATCCGGAGCGTTGAAACCACCTGCTAAGTCTGTCATGCCGACTTTAATCAGATAAATACCAATGGTAGTGATCACAACTCCTGTTACTACGGGTGTGATGACTTTTTTTAGCTTGTCGATCAACTGGGATAGAAAAATTTCGATGAAAGCTCCGACAAAACAGACACCAAAGATAACCGCCAAAATCTCCTCAGGGCTGCCTCCCCGACCTTTAACCATAAAGCCGCCAGCAAGGATAGATCCTAAAAAGGCAAAACTGGTTCCCTGGACACAAATCAGACCTGCGCCTATGGGGCCGACTCGTCGAGCCTGAATAAAGGTACCCACACCGGATACCATCAAAGCCATACTGATAAGGTAAGGCAAGTGAGCCGCCAACCCTAGCGCAGAGCCGATGATCAGTGTTGGAGTAACGATGCCAACAAAACTGGCTAATACGTGTTGAAATGCCGCCCAGATAGCGGATTTTGGTGCCGGGCGATCATCGAGTTGATAGATCAGGTCGCTGTGATTTCCTTGCTTCATTACTTTTCCCTTTGTACTCATTTTTGTATACAAGATTTTCTGTTTGTATAAAGCAATCAATGAGCCAAGTATTTAAGTTGTTCAAATACATAGAGTTATGTTTTTGTTGGGCTATAGATAGGTACACAACTGCACTAATACGAGTCAGTGTCAGTCAAGCATGGTGCAATGCCAGCACGACTTAATTAGCTTCAACATAATGATTACTTACTGAGATTCTCATCACATTAATAGCTTTGTTTGATTATTGATTAATCAGTTACTACTTTTTATGTATCTGTCTCAATTACTCAAGGGATCAGTTTTGAAAAGGTTAAAGGTTGTATTTCTAGTTCAGGTGATCATCGCTCTGACCCTTGTTTTGCTTGTTTCGGCATTTATCAAATATCAGAGTTTTAAGGATAACCTGCATCAAGAGTTAGAATATTCGGTGGAGAACACTACCCAGCGAATGATGATTAGCTTACCCAAGTCAGTATGGGATTTCGATTTAGACTCAGCCAGGGTGTCGATGTCTGCAGAGTTGAACTTACCTGAAATCTCCGCGATTCAACTGATTGATAACGAAGGTAATGATTTATTGTTCCTTACTCAGCAAGGGAGCGGAGAGGAGAGAGAAACCGTTGACGCTAACAAAGACCAGTTCGATGTAGCCAACAGCAATAGTGCAGATTTGACATTTATTGAATATGGAGAGGAAAACTCTGTCGGTAAGGTGGTGGTCTATTTTGATACCCACGCTTTGGACGCCAAACTTGCGTCCTCATTAAGAACCAGCATTATAGAGTTGATCGTACTCGACATTATCATTTCCATTGTCATCGTGTCGGTACTGGCAATGACTGTTATTCGACCGATTGCTCAGTTAACCGACGTCATTAAGGATCTGGCATCGGGTGATGGTGACTTGACCAACAAACTCGCGCCAGCCAAATACCGTGAATTCGCAGATATTACCGAAGGCATCAACAGCTTTACTGAGTCGCTGCGACAGATAGTGCAGGATGTAAATTCATCGTCTGAAGCACTAGGAGAGAAAGCCCAAGCCAATGGGGCGACTGCGCGAACCAATGCAGAAAAGCTTGAGATGCAGAAGCATCAACTCACGACCGTTGCTGCCGCCGCGACCGAGCTCAATCAATCAGTCTCGACCGTTGCCGACACTGCTTCTGAAACCGCTGGTCAGGCTCAGACCGCGACGTCACTGACTTCAAATGTCAGCCAGGCAATTGAAAACTCGGCCACAGATATCATCAACATGCGTGAAGAGATGGAGCATGTGAATGAGGAGATGCACATCCTCATCGATGAAGGTCAGAAGATCACGACTTCATTGAATGTGATTAATGACATTTCTGAGCAAACCAACCTGCTAGCACTTAACGCTGCAATTGAGGCAGCAAGGGCTGGTGAACAGGGTCGGGGTTTTGCTGTGGTTGCTGACGAAGTTCGTAATCTGGCAGTTAAAACCAGCGAATCGACAGAGCAAATTCAGAAAAACATTGTTGCCTTAGATTCGGCAACTAAGTCGGTAGAAGACGAACTGACACGAATTGCTACCTTGCTAGAATCGACCGCGACGAGAGTGAGTGAATCTCAGAGTTCGGTTAGCGAGGTACAAAGCCTAATAACGATAATTTCCGACCGAAGTGGCCAGATTTCACAAGCAACCGATGAACAACGAATGGCAGTTGAGGAGATCAGCCAAGCCATTGTTGAAGCTTCTGAAGCAACGAACGATGTTTCATCTGGTGCGACCAAGAATGCAAAACGAACGGAAGAAGTATTGAGTCTCAGCCAAAGTATTGCCAATCACATGGCTAAGTTCCGTACTTAACCTATTAAACAGAGGAAATATTATGAGGAATCTTCTACTACTCACGGTGAGCGCACTTTTTTCTTTTGTCGTGCAAGCCGCTACCATCACTGCCGCGCAAGACCCTTGGGCGCCGTTTGTACAGAAAGATAACGCCAACCCGGGTGTGTCGGTGGAAATCATCACTGAAGCGTTTAAGACCCAAGGACATAGCGTCGATTTTAAAATCATGCCGTGGACACGTGCGCTAAATGAAGTTAAGTCAGGAAAAGTGGATGTATTGGTAGCGACCTGGTTTACCAGTGAACGAACTGCTTTTCTCAAATACAGTGAACCTTACCTGGAGAACTCGCTCAAGTTTATAAAACGTAAGGGAGATGGCTTCGAATATAACGGTATGGATAGCCTGTCAGGCAAAACTGTCGGTATCATCCGTAACTATGGTTATGGTGATGAATTCTTAAAGGCGACCAACTTTAAGAAGCCAGAGGCGAATGATTTGGTGGCAAATGCTAAGAAACTGATGGCGAAGCGGATTGATTTGACTCTTGAAGATGAGTTGGTGGCTAAGTCGACTCTTTCCGGTGCGGGTATGAATGTCGCCGACTTTGAATTTACCGCTAACGCTCTGTCTGTCAATCCATTGCATGTGACTTCCGGATTGGCGAACCCGAACAATGGTCAGTACATCGAAGCGTTCAATAAAGGTTTGGCTGAAATTAAAGCTAACGGCACCTTTGATAAAATCTTAGCTAAATACGGTATCCAGTAGAGACGTATCACGCGAGAAAAATAAAGGGCCGAATGTCTGGTCATTCGGCCCAATAAATGCTCCAGACAAAATGTAGTCGGAACGTTGTGAAAGAGCTTCGTTGCCGAATACTGCTTTCACAGGAAGGAACAGATTAAGGTTTGAAGGCTAGCGCTCAGCTAGCCAACTTCTTTGCTTCGAGTTGGCCTTTTGCATCGTAGGCTTTTTCACCGTAGATGAAGGTTTCGCATACAGTACGGTCATCACCAAGGCTCATGAGGACAAACAGCTTCTCTTCGAGCGTCGTTGCCTGATTCATTCTGAAGCGCATTAGCTGAGTAGCGTGCAGATCCAGTACCACAAAGTCCGCTTCTTTACCCACTTCAAGGTTACCGATCTTATCTTCAAGGTGCAGCGAACGAGCACCGCCTAATGTTGCCAGGAACAGTGACTTAAGAGGGTGAAGTTTCTCTTGTTGAAGCTGCATGATCTTGTAGGCTTCGCTCATGGTTTGCAGGATGGAAAAACTGGTACCCGCTCCGACATCTGTCCCCATACCTACTCTGACACCATGTTCTTCAAGTTTAGGCAGCTTAAACAGACCGGAACCTAAGAACAGGTTAGAGGTTGGACAAAATGCAATGGCTGACTCTGTATCGGCCAGACGTTGACATTCACAGTCGGAAAGGTGAATACCGTGAGCAAATACCGAACGTTTATGCAGTAGACCGTAGTGGTCGTAAACATCTAAGTAAGAGTCTCGTTCAGGGAAAAGATCCAGCACCCACTCAATCTCCTTCTTATTCTCAGAAAGATGGGTGTGCATGTAAACGTCTGGGTACTCTTCTAGCAGTTTGCCAACGGTAGCGAGTTGCTCAGGGGTACTGGTTGGTGCAAATCGAGGGGTCACAGCGTAAAGCAGGCGTCCACGGTTATGCCACTTTTCTATTAGCTCCTTTGAAGCCTGATAGCCGGATTCCGGAGTATCTGTCAGATAGTCTGGCGCATTGCGATCCATCAGTACTTTACCCGCAATCATACGTAGATTACGGCGCTCTGCCTCTTCGAAAAATACGTCGACAGACTCCTTATGTACCGTGCCGAATACTAAAGCTGTGGTGGTACCGTTGCTGGCAAGCTCATCGAAAAACAGCTTGGCGACTTTGTGTGCGTAAACTGGGTTTTTGAAGCGACGTTCTTCAGGGAAGGTGTAGTTCTCCAGCCAGTCGAGCAGCTGTTCACCATATGAAGCGATCATACCTGTTTGAGGGTAGTGAATATGAGTGTCGATGAAACCTGAAGTAATGAGTTTATCTTCATATTCGGTAATGTTCAGGTCTTTTGGCTGTCGGGCAAGAACCTCTTCGGTCTCACCAATATCGACGATATGACCCTCTTCGACCACGATCATTCCGTCATCGAAGAATTGATAGGAGTTGTCCAGTCCGACATCTTTCGGATCAGCGATACTGTGCAAAATAGCTGCACGATAAGCGTTACGTTGCGTTGTCATTTTTACTTCCTTTTAAACCCAAGTGAAACGGCTTATGGGTTAGGCGATTTTCTCTTCCAGTGTCGAATCGCTCAGTTGTACTTCTTTACTGTGGCTGGTCGGGCGCTTTTCTTCAAGAGGAATCCCTTGATAGTGAGCAATTAATTCACCCGCGACCGAGACTGCAATTTCTGCCGGATGCTTACCACTGACCATGCTGACGCCAATAGGGCAGATCATGGTGTTGATTTGGCTGTCACTGTAACCGCGTTGAGCTAATCGCATGTCGAACTTCTTGCGTTTAGTTAGTGAGCCAATCATACCGAAGTAAACACTGTCATCTCGGTCGATAATCGCTCGCGCCAGATCAAAGTCGAGCTGATGATTGTGCGTCATGACCAGGTAGTAGCTGTTCGGTGGTAAATCGCGAACTTCAGCCACCGGATCATCAGTAACTAGCTTAGTGACGCCACGAGGGAGCTCCTCTGGGAAAACATCGTCGCGTTCATCAATCCAAGTGACACGAAATGGAAGAGTGGAGACGATATGTAAAAGGGCTTTGGCAACATGACCAGCACCGAACACAACCAGATGCTTTTGCGCGGTGCCTATGGGTTCAAAGCTCAGGGTTGCCATTCCGCCGCAACACTGACCTAAGCGAGCACCGAGGTTAAAGCGTTCTACTTTTAGTGAGCGTTCACCAGAGATCAGCATTTCGCGCGCCATTTTGGTGGCGACGTGCTCTAAGTGACCACCGCCAATAGTGGCGATAAGTTTATCTCGGGTTACCAGCATTTTAGTCCCTGCATCCCTTGGCACTGAGCCACGGTCTTCCAATACAGTTACCATTACGCAAGGTTCGCTGTTTTTTTCTAGTTGTGCCAGTTCATGAATCCAATTGTCCTTAAACATACGTCTCTCCTTGAACGGTTGAGCTGACGCTCAAATTTGTTGCTCACCCCCAGACACTTGGTGCCGGGAGTGTCCTGCGTACTCTGTTAAGCCTGTTGAGCACTTTGCTGTGCTGATTGCGCTTGTGGTTCAGTTACTTTCTGAATCGCCATCAATACACGCTCAGGCGTTGCAGGGGTATCGAGTTTCGGAATCGCGCCTTCTACTGCGACTGAAGCAATCGCGTCTTTCAGAGCGCTCCAAACTGACATACCAAGCATAAACGGTGGTTCACCAACGGCTTTCGAGTTAAACACGGTATCTTCTGGGTTGGCTCTGTTTTCCAGCAGATGGGTGTGGAACTCAATTGGCATGTCAGCAATCGCAGGGATCTTGTAACTTGCCGGACCGTTGGTCATCAGACGTCCTTGCTCATTCCAAACTAGCTCTTCCGTTGTTAGCCAGCCGACACCTTGCAGGAAGCCACCTTCAATCTGGCCGATATCAATGGCCGGGTTGAGTGAGGCACCGACATCGTGAAGAATGTCAGCACGCAGGATTTTGTATTCACCAGTTAAGGTATCGACGATAACTTCTGAACACGATGCACCATACGCGTAGTAGTAGAACGGACGACCCCGTGCCTTCTCATGATCGTAGTAGATCTTCGGCGTGCGGTAGAACCCTGTGCTTGAGAGCGAGACCTGATTGAAGTAGGCAAGCTGGACAAAGGATTCAAAAGTCATGATTTCATCGCGGATCTGGATCATGCCATTCTTAAACACCACCTCTTCAGGGGACACTTTGAAGTGACTTGAAGCGAAGTCGATTAAGCGTTGCTTGATGGTCAGTGCGGCGTTCTGGGCTGCCTTACCGTTGAGGTCGGTGCCCGATGAGGCGGCGGTCGGCGATGTGTTCGGTACTTTGTCGGTATTGGTAGCGGTGATCTGGATACGTTCAACATCAACTTGGAACTCCTGTGCAACAATTTGTGCCACTTTGATATTCAAGCCTTGACCCATCTCAGTACCACCGTGGTTCAAATGAATACTGCCATCGGTGTAGATGTGAATGAGCGCGCCGGCCTGATTTAGGAAAGTCGCTGTGAAGGAAATACCAAATTTCACCGGAGTGATTGCCAACCCTTTTTTCAGGATCGGGCTCTGCTTGTTGAACTCTGCAATGGCTTTACGACGAGCGTGATAGTCACTGCTTTGCTCAAGCTGTTCGGTGATCTCTGGCAAGAAGTTATCTTCAACCGTTTGGTAGTAGTGAGTGACGTCACGTCCTTCACCACCATAGTAATTCGCTTTACGTACTTCGAGTGGATCTTTGCCAAGGTAACGGGCAATTTCATCCATGATGTGCTCAATGGTCATCATGCCTTGCGGGCCACCAAATCCACGATATGCGGTGTTTGATGCTGTGTTGGTCTTACAGCGGTGGCCTGTCACTGTCGCATCACCCAGATAGTAGGCGTTGTCCGAGTGGAACATAGCGCGGTCAACAATCGAGCTTGATAAGTCAGGGGAGTAACCACAGTTACCTGCCACAATGATTTCTGAACCCTGAATCACGCCGTCGTCATCAAAACCAATTTTGTACTGGTTGTAGAACGGATGACGCTTACCTGTCATGGTCATATCTTCTGCGCGTGGCAGACGCATTTTGGTCGGGCGCTTAGTTAGATGAGCAATCACTGCCGCCATACATGCCGGCGCTGCTGCTTGCGTCTCTTTACCACCAAAACCACCACCCATACGGCGCATATCAATCACAATTTTGTGCATTGGTACGCCAAGTACTTCAGCGACCAGCTTCTGTACTTCGGTCGGGTTCTGAGTCGAGGTGTAGACAATCATGCCACCATCTTCGGTTGGCATTACGCTACTTACCTGAGTCTCCAGATAGAAGTGTTCCTGACCGCCGATCTCCAGATCACCTTCGATAATGTGTTTTGCCTGCGCTAGAGCTGCCGCTGAGTCACCGCGTTTTTGCTGGTGGCTTTCAGTGACAAATAGCTCTTTCTCCAGAGCTTCCTTAACGTCAAGCACAGGTGGCAGTGCTTCGTATTCCACGATTGCTGCCAACGCCGCTTTACGTGCGGTTTCCATGTCGTCTGCAGCGACTGCCAGTACAGGCTGACCGTAGTATTGAACTAGGCCGTCTGCTAACAGTGGATCACCAGGAAGAATCGCGCCGATATCTAATTGACCCGGAACATCTTCATGTGTGATAGCAATAGCTACACCTTCAAATTCATAACATGGCGAAACATCAATGTGAGTGATCTTCGCATGGGCATGAGTACTTAGTCGTGCGTAGACATGGAGTTGGTTAGGGAATTCCAGGCGGTCGTCGATATAGACGGCTTCACCAGTTACCTGTTTTGGGGCGCTGTCGTGTTTTACGCTTTTACCAACGCCAGTTTTCAGATCCTGTTTTACGATGGCGACCATCTCTTCATGAGTCATGGTCTGATGATGTGCGTTAGACATAAGACGTTACCCTTGTTTCAATCTGGTTGTTGTGAATATTTTGCTCAATGAAGAATCGACGCAGCATGTTTGCAGCCGTCAATGAGCGATACTCTTTACTGGCGCGGAAATCAGACAGTGGCTCAAAGTCGTTATGGATCTCTTTCATTGCTTCATCAATGTTGGCCTGATTCCACTCTTTACCAAGCAGAGCATTTTCACAGCGTGTCGCACGCTTTGGTGTTGCTGCCATGCCACCGAAGGCAATGCGTGCGCCAATCACTTTGTTGTCTTCAATCTGAATATTGAAAGCACCACACACCGCTGAAATATCATCGTCTAGGCGTTTTGAAAGCTTATAAGCGCGGAAGGTTTCATTCGTTTTTGGTTTTGGAATGATGACTTGCTCGATAAATTCACTCTCTTGTTGAGCAGTGACTTTGTAACTAATGAAGTAATCTTCGATTGGCAGAACTCGGCTCTGCTTACCGCGACGTAGTTTCACCTGAGCATTAAGGGCAATCAGTAGTGGAGGCGCGTCACCGATTGGCGAAGCGTTACCAATGTTACCGCCTAACGTACCTTGGTTACGAACCTGCAGTGAAGCGAAACGGTGCAGCAGTTCGCCAAAGTCTGCGTAGTGACCGGTAAGCAATTGGTAGGCATCGCTGATGGCTACGTTAGCGCCGATGTGAAGCGCGTCTTCACTCTCTTCACATACCTTCATGTCTTCGACAAGGTTTACGTTGATCAGAGTTTCGATTTCACGGTGGAATTGAGTTACTTCAAGAGCTAAGTCGGTACCACCTGCAACCAGTTTCGCTTTCGGGTTTGCGGCGTAAATGTCAGCCAGCTCGTCAATGCTGCGAGGAAGGTAGGCGGTTAGGTTACCGTGACTCAGGCTTGCTGGTTGTTCAGCAAGAGTTTGTAGTCTGGCAACGGTCGTTTTCTCTAGCTCGACAAATTGATCCATTAGCGGCTCATTGGAAGCCAACGACAGAGCGGCATCAACAATTGGACGATAACCAGTACAACGACACAGGTTACCTGCAAGAGACTCCATCACGTCTTCTTTATTCGCTGCTGGCTTGTTTTTGCTTAGCGCGAACATTGACATGATAAAGCCAGGTGTACAGTAGCCACATTGTGAGCCATGGAATTCAACCATTGCCTGCTGAGTTGGGTGCAGTTTGTCTTTGTTTTGTAGATCTTCGACAGTAATTAGCTGCTTACCGTGAAGGCTAGATACGAACGTCAAACAAGAGTTAACAGAGCGGTATTGAAGCTTTCCTTCAACTACTTCACCAAGTACCACGGTACAGGCACCACAGTCACCCGAGCCACATCCTTCTTTCGTCCCTGTTTTTTGTACTTGTGTTCTCAGGTACTGGAGTACTGTCATATTAGGTGACAGCTCACTTTCTTGTCTGAGTTCTTGATTGAGTAGGAAAGTAATCAAGAGACCTCCTTGTGCATTGACACTATTGTTCCGATGTTTATTTTCTGACCTTTGGGTCAATAATTGGATAATTTGACTGGAAGGTCAACTTTATTTTTACAAAAACGCAACAAGAATCAGCGTGTTAATTCACATCTATGGAGGGTGTGATTAATGTAAGTGTTTGATATTAAAATTGATTGGCTTTGTTTTTATGTCAAAAATCTTAGCGTAAAGATTTTTAATATTGTATTTTTATTTGTGTACAATCTTGATGAGGGGCAGCAAAAACCCGACCAGAAGTCGGGTTTGTAAAAGCAGTGAAATCACACCTGAGTGCTATCGATTATTGACGATATCCGAAAAGACGACATGCAAGTCATTGGAAGCCGCATTGCTATCCAGGTTAAGGCGAGAGCGGATATGGTTAATGTGTTCCTGCATTAATGATACTGCCTGGGTCAGTTCGCCAGACTCAATGGCATCAAGCAGGTTAGAGTGCTCATCAAGGGAACAGTTGGCATGGGTGCCAGTCTCATACTGAGCAATCAACAGTGACGTCTGGGAAACTAAGCTGCGCTGGAACGCCAGTAATGGCACGTTATTGGCCATTTCCGCGAGTTTTATATGGAACTCACCAGATAGTCGCAGCCCTTTACCATAGTCACCATTGTCAAATGCTTCATTCTCTTTTTCGACCAGACGGCGGCACTCTTCAATCTTGGCCGGAGTCGCATGCTCGACGGCTAGTTCGGTAATCGCAAGCTCCATCACTTCGCGAGCCTTGATGATCTGCTTAGCTTCTTCTTTCGTTGGTGCAGAGACCATAGCGCCACGGTTAGGGCGGATGCTAACGACTTGCTCCATCGATAAACGCAGCAGTGCACGACGTATAATGGTACGGCTTACGCTGAAAATCTCAGCTAAGGCTTCTTCGTTAAGCTTTGTTGCTGGTGGCAGACGCTGCTCAAGAATCGCATCAAAGATATGGCAGTAAACCACGTCATCCTGAGTTTGGCCGGCGACTTTCGTCTTGACGTTTTTCGCCACAGAATTTTTTAGATTTGCCATAAGCGGCGTTCACTCTCAAACCATTTATTTCGCTAATAAAACAATCATACTTCACTTTGTATACATGTGGCTAGTTTCCCTTAGAAAGCTTTGTGACGCCTGTATAGGGAATTGTTAACAAATCGTGTGTCTGGGGTTTGAAAATGCATCGTTAAGATGGTTTACTTCGCCGCCTGTTTATAGATGCTAGATAGAGGTTGTGATGGAAAGAATAAACGTAGTTGGAACCAGCGGTAGCGGTAAGTCGACATTTTCAGCCCAACTAGCTCGTAAGCTAGACTGTCCTCACATTGAAATGGACCGCCTGTTCTGGAAGCCAAACTGGCAAGAATCGAGTGATGAGGAGTTTTTTGCTCGTCTTGAAGATGAGCTGAGTGGCGCGCGCTGGGTACTGGATGGAAACTACAATCGAACTCGCGATATTAAGTGGCGTGAAGTCGACACTGTGGTTTGGGTTAATTACTCGTTGTGGCGAACAATGTTTCATGCCGTAACCCGGGCGTTAAAGCGCTCTTTATCCGGTAAAGAGTTATGGCCCAATACCGGCAACAAAGAGACACTGAGAAAATCATTTTTTAGTAAAGACTCGATCATTTTGTGGACACTGAGGACTTATCAATCCAATCGCGCTCGGTACGTAGCTGATATGGAGAATCCTCAATATCGACATATTCGCTTTGTGACACTGACCAGTCCGGCTGAAGCCAGACGTTTTTTATCTCAGCAGAGTGAAAAAACACGCAGTTCCACAGCAGATAAAACATGTTAATTGCTGACAACAAAAAGCCCGCAACTGTGAAGTGCGGGCTTTAGATTTTTGGTGACGAGGTGAAGGTTACACTTTAAAGCGTCCTACCAAATCGTATAGCTCGTTAGCGCGGTGGTTGAGCTCTTGGCTACCGGCACGGTTTTCGTTAGCCAGTTCGGCTGATTGTGAGCTCTGATCTGAAATCACAACGACGCGTTGAGAAATTTCCTGACCAACTAAGCTCTGTTCTTCTGTCGCTGTCGCGATCAGTGAGTTCATATCCATGATGGTACCAATAGACTCCTGGATCTGAATCAGGGCTTGCGCTGCAGCATTGGCTTCATCAACCGTGCTTGCCCCGCGTTTCTGGCTCGATTCCATCGCTTTCACTGCATCGTCAGAAGCGGCTTTAAGCTGCTCGATCATTTGGTGAATTTCGCCAGTACTATCCTGAGTACGGCTGGCAAGTTTACGAACTTCGTCTGCAACGACTGCGAAGCCTCGTCCTTGTTCACCAGCACGTGCGGCCTCGATAGCAGCGTTTAGTGCAAGCAAGTTAGTTTGCTCAGCGATATCCTGAATGACTTCAAGAGATGAGGAGATGTTTTGTACATCGCCTTCCAGACGAGAGATAACACCGTTGGCTTGAGAGACTTCTTCAGCCAGGGCTTCGACAGACTGGGCTGCGGAGTTAACGATCTGCTGCGCCTCTTTAGCATTGTCATCGGCTTCTTTCGCTGATGATGCTGCCTGACTGGCATTGTTAGAAATCTCACTCGCAGTGGTGGTCATTTCTGTCATTGCCGTTGCGACCTGCTCAGTCTCTTCACGTTGCCCTGAAGCAAGTTCATCTACTTTAGCAGCACGTTGTGACATATTGTTGGTTTCGGATACCACCTGCTGACCAACATCGCTAACGCTGGCAATAATCGTCTGCAGGCTGGAAACAAAGGCGTTAAAGTTGCTGCTGAGTTTAGCAAACTCTGGCGCTTTGAAATCATCCATACGAGCGGTAAGGTCAGCGTCACCGCTGGCAAATGAGCTGATGGAGTCGTCAAACATCTCTAGTGGTTTCATGATTGTGCGGTTAACAGCAACAGCGAATACCGCAACGATACCAGCAATCACTAAACAGAAAATGACGATAGCAGACAAGGTTGTCTGCAGGGCGCTAATCGTAGCGTCTTCCATATCGGCAATGATTGCATCAATGTCATCAGTGTAGAAACCAGTGCCAAGCATTAGATCCCATTCAGGAATGAAGATTGAGTAACTCAGCTTTGGAAGTGGTTGGGTTTGACCAGGTTTAGGGAAGTAGTAGGTGGTGAACTCACCTGTCTTGGCATTGCGGATCAGGTCTTGGATCAGGTAGTTGCCCTGTTTGTCCTGCAGGTTCCAGAAGTTCTCGCCAATCCCTTTCTCACTTTTACCTTGAACTCTGCGGATGCCTTTAGAATCGTAACCAAATACGTATCCTGATTTGCCGTACTCGAGAGTTTTCAGGGTTGGGTAAGCCTCTTCAAGAGTTGCCCCTTTTTCGAGGAAAGGTTCGATCGCTGATTTAGCCATTTGAAGGTAGTTCCTCAACTCTGCCTTCTTCATGTTCATTAAATTAGCGCGAGTAACCTCAATTTGTTGTTCATTCAGTTCAGTGGTTTTCATATAGGTAAAGCTAAGCATACCTAATGCGATAACTAGCAGCGGAACCAGTGCCAAAATATATAAGCGGCTACGAATTGTAAGACTCATACAAACATCCTGTTTTAGTAATAATAGCGTCCTTATCTTTAAGCGAGCGTATGTAACGTTCACTCAGATAAAGAGCCTGGTTATTGGAATCATGCGTGTAGACCAAAAGTTTATCTTATAAGATTAGCCAATTTATCGGCTCAGGACTGTGAATCTTGAGGTGTTTGCTGACACTAGTTATTAGACATTAGTACAATCTATCGAGAACATTGACCGTTGTCGCAGTAACTCTTTCCTGTCAACCACTTAGACCAACGGTATCGATTGCGGGCAAAGCTGATATAAATAGAGTCAGCGAACAGGCGAATACTAGGCCAACGGAGGGGAGCGTAGATCCAGCCTTTACCAACTAGCGTCCAGGCACGATAGGTGACGTCTAAGCCCAACAGCAAAGTCTGCTGATCATCTATTGCATGCAGAATTTGAGATGCTTTGAGTGGATCAATTGAAGGATAATTCTCGATTTCTGGTTGTTGAATATCGACCAGTTTTAAAGCCCTATCATGGTCATGGAGAGAGAGTTTACTCATCTCCATAACGCATAGTGGACAACGGCCATCGTAGAAAATGGTTAGTTTAGTCATAGTTATACCTCTCACTTTCTACGCTTAGGCAATCATTACTGATCAGTCGTCTCTACATTTAGGTAGCTGTGCCAGTTTTGCGCCACAGTTTGATACTGATAAATACAGAAGTCTTTTCGATCGGCCAGGTAGTCATTCTCTACTTCATCGAGCAGACCTTTATGTTTCTCCGGGTTACTTCCGTATACCAGGCACAGGGTTGAGAAGTAGCGTTGCAGGTCAAAGCTGTGTTCATCAATGTACTCGCCAAAATCGTAATAGTCGGGACGATCTTCCGATTCAAAGGCAAACATATCTGCGGCACTGATCGCGGCGTCTTCACCGTTCTCGACGTACTCAATCATCATCAGCGCTGCAAAATTATCGACGGCATCTTCCTCTTTACCGAGAATAGGGATGTTCTGATCGGCAATGTAGGCGTGTCCTGCTTCATGCAGTAGGGTGTGCAGCACGGTATCAATGGCTCCTGCTTGCGCGCTCTTACCATACTTCTTGTCGTATTCATTTTTCTTAAAGTAATCCAGAGCCTGCTGGTAGAACTCATACGGCATCTGTACCTGATGTAGCTCAGGATCGTAAAGAGGACCTTGGTCGCCACCATACTCAATGGTTAAGGTTTTTCTAAAAGGAAAAAGGCTCTCAGAAAGATCAACCAAGGTTTGGTTTACGCCGCTCTGTTCAATATCAGACTTAGCCGTTTTCTCAACCTGATTTTGTGGTTCAAGATAGCGAATAACGACACTGTCTGAATCAGCAAAAGCGCTGGCTGACAGCAGTAGCGAAGGAAGCAATACCCGCAAAAACATAACAAATCCTTATTACTGTGTGAGTTATATAAACCTCCTTAATAGTGACATAAAAATGACCTCTTAGCTGCTGTTAGCGAAGAGCTGTTTGATACCGATGATAAAATCGGTTGAAAAAGCGCGTTATTGCCAAGATGAAAATTAAAATCAGTGATTATAATTAGGGCTCAGGGTGAGGCTTATGCTACACTCGCCGCCCTTTTCTGTTTCGATGAGATAAACAACCATGAGCCTAAAGAAAGAACTGCAAAACCTACATAACCGTCTAGATGCTTGTCATCGTAAACTGGATGCAGCGAAAGGCCGTGGCGATCAGGAAATGATTTCGAAGTTTACTGATGAAATCGAAAAGCTGAACAAGAAAGTAAGCTCAATGAAGCACAAGCAGCAATACGACATCAACAAAGAGCGTAAGAGCTTACTGGATATGCCATTCTCTCGTGAAATCACGAAAGCAGAACAGGCAGATATGGGCAAGCTGAAGAAATCAGTGAAAGGCCTGGTTGTGGTTCACCCAATGACTAAACTGGGTAAAGAGCTACGAATCCAAGTGATGACAGGTTACGCACCGAAGAAGTTCTAATACTTCAATGAATCCAATAAAAAAGCGCCTGATGGCGCTTTTTTAGTTTATGTGCGAACGCTTTTTTACCGTTAACGAGCGGATGTAATATCAAGTTTGTCGAGTAGAGACGGGAACCCCCAGCCATTTTCGCCTTCGACAACCTGCTCGCCAGTTAAATACTCAAACAAGGTCGGTGCTAAAGAACCGTTAGCCTCTGATTGTAGAGGTGTTGCTGCATCGCCAATCGGGGTTCCCCAAAAGCCTATGAAGGCATCTTTCTCTAAGTAGCTTTCACCTGCATGTCGCCCGGGAACCTTAGTGTTATAGCCAATGCCTTCTCGTGGAAACAGGTTAATGGTTCCCGCCCTGTCTTCTGCGTAAAGCTGGGCCAGCTGAACGACAGAGTCCGGCTTAGGGGTATACTGAGTCAGCTCTCGCCACTGCTGCGCGTTACACCAGGTTTGACTATCGGTTGGACTCGCGCGGTCGAGACATTTATCGATCAGATTTGCGAAGCGCTGTAGGTCAATATCATTTGGTGTTGAGAGATAAGGGTTGAGGGATTTCGCCTCAAGAAGTTGAACTCTGGTGTGGTCGCCTTGAATTGCACCGTAGTAGTAGCGATCGCCTTGTTTGATGACTTGCTCGTCGTATCTTGCACCATCACGAGTTGCAACCAGTCGGATTTGGCACTGCTCTTCATTACACCCTTGTTCACGAACGACCATATAATCCAATGAATCACCCAGATAGTTAAGTGACTGAGCAATAATGTCGACAGTCTGCCCTTGTTGTGCATGGATAGGCTGCCAGTTTGTGAGCTCTTGATAGACAGGTTGAGTAGTCCAGCCCTGACCGGAGTTAAACAGGTCAAACATAAAGTTTCCGCCCGCAGTTGAAGCAACCACAACATCGGTACCTTTATTACTCGGGTAGTTTAAAGCATTAGTAATTTTCGGCCCTTCACCTTCGTCAGAAGAGATTTTCTTAATGACTAATGGATAGCCTAATTTATCCTCTAGCGGTTCAAAGATGACCTTTTCAGGATTGAGAGTATAGTAAACTGGCGCCAGACCATGGTCTCCAGCCATTCCCCAAAGCGTCTGGTCATAGATGCCAGCCTCTTTGTAGCTTTGTTCAACTCGGCTGATCCAGTAATCCAGTCGGTTGAGTTCGCCACTTGGCATAATGATTTCATCACTGAATGGACCGACAAAGTGCGCGAAGTGATCAGGCCAAGGGTTGTAGATTAAGGTAAAGTCAGGCATGCCCTGACTATCTAATTTGCTGTAGGCGGAGATATCTTGTTCTATCTTCCATTTACGTGTCAGCTTGGTATAGAAGTCCCACCCGGGGATCTGCTGATAAGCTTGAATGTTATCAATCAGAGACTGACGCAGCTTGGTGAGAGTAGTTTCCACTTTAGCTCGCTCATCGAGTTCCCTCAGACAGCGTTTCTCGCCAAAATCTCTTAGTGCTTCACCCGCACCCAGGTTGACCAAACCGTCATAGCTGGTGTGAGCATTCCAATCATACTGAGCGTTGCAGTTAAGGGTCTTTAAGTGAACAAGGCGATCAAACATGGTTTGCACCTTGTTGGCTTGCATTAACCGGTCGAGCTGTAAGGCATCATTGCCAAAGAAGTAGTAAGCGCGATCTTCATGGCGATCGACAAAGTGGAAATTAGGGATGCCTGTCCCTTGTTCGCCAGACACTTTCGCCCCCGTTTTTATAATAGGTAAGTTACGGACGCTGATGGTTGGTGTAGACGAGATCCCTACACGGGCAATAGAAGGCGTATGTTGCTTATAGAGCCGTTTAAAAAAGGGCAGATAGTAAGGATCACGATAAGTTTGCTCAGAAAGAATCTGTAAGAAGCGAACATCTTGCTGGTGCTCTGGACTTGACGTCGCAAGCGGTGAGTTGAGCTGTTGGTGATTCACGTGGCGACTGTAGGCATGCGAGATAAAGGGCTTGTTTGGGTCGACCAGTCCTTCAATCAACCCTTGCTGAAGGCCATCTACTGTAATTTGAACAGCGAAGCGTCTCTCCTGCTGAGACTGCAGAAACTCGATTGCCTGCTTTGGCTCATCATCAAAGGCATTTTGCAGCCAGTCGTTGAGGCGTTGTTGCCTCTCATCCTGATAGACGAACTGGCGATAGGCTTTAAGTACGTTGAGGCGCACAAAATCAATCAGAGTGACGGTCAATGCTTGAGCTTTGTTGTTTGGCACCTTCGCACGTGAAGGCTCGCCATCGGCTACGATGGCTAGCACGGCGTTTTTCATCTCACCTTCATCCATCCCATTGGCGGTTTGGAGGAGGATGTTGACAACAATAGGCTGAATCTTTGCCACCAGAGCGAGATCTTCCTTTGAGTCAGTTAGGTAGGTGTACTGATCAGGAAGATACTCCATATCCTGCCACTCACCAATCTGAATCAGGGCATCATAGACAGTAACCATGGCGGCGATGAAATTGCCGTCGATCTTCAAGCCTTCTTGATGCGCCTGGTCTTTAGCGTGTTTTTTCTCTTCAGGCTGGTGCTGTGGATCGAGTTGAAACAGAGAATGCTCAAATCCCTTGAGGGCTTGCTGGTCATAGACAGTTGCAAGATAGGCTTTGAACTTATCGCCGCTCTCAATGCCTGTATATCGGTCATAAAACTGATACAGGAAGTAGCCAAGTGGAATCGAGTAGGTCGGGTCTGCAAGCTGCCCCATCACTCTTGCCTTAGTATCCGCGTCTAGCGGTAAGGTCAGCAGATAAGTTTCGAGTGTCATCCCACCGATAGTGAACAGAGCCATGTCGCGTGAAAAACGAGTTGAATAGGAAAGTGAGTTGACGATTTGGTTCTTGAGAACTTGTGATGAGTTAAACAGCCCACCAACAAGTGGTGTGTTGCCCACATCGGCAAAGCTAGAAGCTGAGAGGGTTCCCGCCAGGGCAAGAGAAAGAGTTGTCGCTTTGAACCAAGTCATTGATATTATTCTCATTCATTCCATTAGACAGATACATTTTGGCATTAATTGTTCAGAGTGCAAGCATAGCTGCGACTGATTTGCTGACAGGCGCTACGGCGATGAGACTCTATCAATTGGTAGAGAGATGGATGCGCAAACAAAAACAGCCGACTTAAACAGTCGGCTGTTGGTAACACTTAGGACTAGTAGCCCATCAATTGCAGTAGATTTTCTGCGGTTTTGACCGCTTCTTTTCGGTTAGCAATATTAAGCTTTTGGTACAAGTTACGGATGTGCGTTTTGATCGTTGTTCCTGCAACATCCAGCTCTTGCGCAATCTGTTCGTTGCTGAAGCCTGAGTAGATTAAACCAAGCACTTGCCACTCACGTTGAGTTAGTGGACTGGTGCGAACCAACTCTGGAATATTCGGGTGGTTGACCAGCTTCTCAACAAACTCTTCATCGAAATGAACTGAGCTACTGCGTTGAGTGGTTGAGATATCTTTGAGTAGCTGTTGTGCGCGGTGACGTTCCAGATCGCCAAGCTCATTTTTGTGGTTCAGCTTCTCTAAGATATGACCGACTTTAGCGCCATCGACCAGGAAGTTACCTAACATTCCGGTCTGATTGGTTAGCGCCAGAGCCTGCTTCAACTTATCGCGGGCACTCTCTTCGTCATCTTGTGAAATAGCCAGAACCGAAGCCACGATCAGGTTGCGATTGGTATCAGTAAGGAGCTCGTTTTCCTCGGCCTGCTGCTGAAGGAAGTCTAACGTCTCACTCGCCTGTTGATACTGACCGAGAATGATTTGCGCGCGCGCAATATTACGCCACTGAAGTTGAGTAAAGTGGTTACATGCATGTTCAGGCTTAACCGTTGTTTCCAACCACTGTTTGATTGACTCGTGATCGCCGCGAGCCTGCCAGAATAGGATCAGAGAGAGCGAGGCGTTGGCAGTCCAGTCAACGTGATAGGTAGATTGTTTGAGTAAGTGAACAATCTGCTCGATAAACTTACCTGCCTTATCCAGCTCGCCTCGGCCAATCGCGATACGTGCCAGCATTGAGTAGCTATGTAAGTGCTTACTCGGGCTGTGGTTACCAAGGATATCCAGACCTTTATAGGCACACTCTTCAGCTTCATCAAGACGGTTCCAGCACCAAAGGATTTGAGCGCGAACACGAAGTAAGAATTCGTGCAGCGGAACCTGTTGCAGTTGCTGCTCTTCAATCAGTTTGAAGGCGTTATCCTGAACTTCATACGCTGCCTGTACATAACCCTGAGCAATAAGAATCTCACTCTGCTGAAGCATTGCCCAAAGCGCTTGATGGTAGACCTGATACTGGCGCGCGAGTTTCTCAGTCTGCTGCATCATCGGCAGGGCACGACTTAGATGACCGAGAACGTGGTTTACTTCACCCACAACCGAAGTCGCAACAATGCGGCTACGATAGACCGTGCTATCCAGTTGGCTTAGCGCCAGTTCTGCAAGCTCCAGCGCTTGCTCTGGTTCGTTGCGGTTAATGGCTACCTGAGCGCGAAGGGCATTGAATTCACCCTGCTCTTTGGTGCTCAGAACAACATTCAGCTTGCTCATCTCCTGGTCTGCTTTTGACAGCAGGTCACCTACATCGTTGTAGCGGTGTTGACTCTGAGCCAGCCAGGCTTGAAGCATACATAGCTTAGGCTCGCTGTAGAGCTGTTCTACGGTGAGTGAGTTAATCGCCTTTTCCAGCGTTTGTAGCTCACCACCATTAAACATCTTCCAGCCATACTGAGTCAGGATATCAGCGGTCAATTGACTGTCTTTTGCTTCCTGAGCATGACGCAGAGCCTGATGTGGCGAAGAGAGTTTTAACCACGCCTTGGCTGCCGCATGGTGCAGTTGTTTCTCTTGCTGAGGAATCCTCGCACTGCGTTCGTGAGCAAGGAACTCGGCAAACAGGTTGTGGAAGCGGTACCAGTTTTGCTCTCCCTCAAGAGGGTGAATAAACAGGCCGAATCGGTTGAGGGATTCGATCATACTCAACGCGTCTTCTCGCTGAGTCAGTTCAGACACTAGCTGATCATTAAAATGATCAAGGACGGAACACTGCAGCAAGAACTGGCGGGTCTCAGTATCTAACAGGTCGAACACTTCTTCGATCAGGTAATCCCAAAGATGAGCGTGATTGAACTGCGAGAAAGATTCCGCGGATTGAGCGAGAGTTTTGTGTTGATGCTGAGCTTGCAGAGCGATCAACTGAAGTGCTGAAGGCCAGCCCTCAACATAGTTACGCAGGTTAGTCGCGGTGGTGTCATCAATACCATCGGCGATGCGCTGATTGAAGAATCGCGTTGTTTCTTCTGTATCAAATGCCAGCATCTCGTCGCCAATTTCGATCATCAGGTCACGAACGCGCAGGTTAGCAGTGCCCAAAGGTGGCGCAGCACGACTGGTCACAACCAGTGTCAGGTTGTCTGGCATATGCTTGAGGAAAAAGCGCATAGCTTCGTGAATTTCGTCATCAGAAATCAGGTGATAGTCGTCCAGTACCAGATAGCATTCCTGATGGAAATTGGACATTTCAGTGAAAACTTCGCCGAACAGGGAGTGAAGTGAGGAGAATTGACGCTTTTCGGCAAGCTTTTGTGAATTAGGACAGCTGCCGTCGGTTGCTTTATTGAGAGCCTGAAGCAGGTAGTTCATAAAACGAAACGAGTCGTTGTCACTCTCATCGATACTGTACCAACCGACATGAGATTTGTCGGAGAGCCACTGAGCTGCCATGGTGGTTTTACCATAGCCAGCTGGAGAGCGTAGTAGTACCAGTTTATAGAATGGCGCCTGCTGAAGCAGATCTAATACCCTTGGTCGTACGATAGCGTTATGCAAGCGACCCGGACGCGTTAATTTCGAAGGAATCCACATCTTCTTAATCCCTATATTCCTACCACCTAGCGGTGGAGCAGCGTAATTACCCGTAGGCATGACACTAAATTGTGCAAATATTAATCAATAAAGCTTATTGGCAAGGATGTTACTTGAGAACAATCACTACCGTTATTGATCAACCACCGGTTTTTCGCTCAATTCACACTTTGCCAGCAGCTACGCCCCTATTTTGTGATTTATGTCTCTTAATGGATCTGGGTTAGATGCGATTCAAACACACGTTTGCACCAAAAAACGTGAAAATTGCAGTATTGGTTAAAACTTAATGTGATCGAGTATGCATATTCATCAATTGCGTATTTTTATAAACACGTATCTTTAATAAACCAGATATAGGCTAAATTGGTTGACGGTGTGATCTCAATCACCCGAGCTGTGATGTTAGGAAAACTTAATGAGACCTGGATCACTGAGCTACTGGTTGTACGCCCTCTACGCCCTTTGTCCTCCTCCTAAAATGGCTAGGAGTAGGAGGATGTTTTGCCAGACATGTCGATGCACGATATGGCACAGATGGATTGAAACCAATAAGTGAGATTTCTCTAATGAAACCTACGCAACAGAAAAATTTTGATAAAGCAGTGTTCCAGGCTGATGTGAAAAAACACCTTTCAGCGACTTACGCTAAAACTGTAGAAACAGCGACTGCGCGTGAGTGGTACCTAGCAATGGGTAAAGCACTAGCAGAGCTAACCACCTTTGATTTGCTTCAGACTGAGCAGGATCCAAAGATCAAAAACGCGAAAAGCGTAAACTACTTGTCATTAGAGTTCCTTATTGGTCGTCTGACCGGTAACAACCTGATCAGCATGGGTCTTTACGAGCAGATCACAGTAGCAATGGAAGAGTTAGGTCAGAACCTGACAGATCTTCTTGAAGAAGAGCGCGACCCATCACTAGGTAACGGTGGTCTTGGTCGTCTTGCTGCATGTTTTATGGATTCATGTGCTGCGCAAGAGTACCCAACAGTGGGTTACGGTCTTCACTATGAATACGGCTTGTTCAAGCAATCATTTAAAGATGGCCGTCAGCAAGAGGCTCCAGATGCATGGCGCGGTGTTGAAGGCTACCCATGGGAAGTAGCTCGTCCTGAACTGGCACAAGAAATCGGTTTTTATGGTCACGTAGAAGTGAGCCACGAAAACGGCAAAGAAGTACGTAAATGGGTACCAGGTATGGCAGTAAAAGCGATGCCTTGGGATCTGCCAATTGTTGGTTACGAGTCAGACACTGTTTACCCACTACGTCTCTGGGAATGTCAGGCGATTGCACCGTTCTCACTAGAGAGCTTCAACAATGGTGACTACTTCGAAGCGCAACACGCACTAATCGATGCAGGTAACATTACCAAAGTTCTTTACCCGAATGACAACCACGAGAAAGGTAAGACTCTGCGTCTAATGCAGCAGTACTTCCACTCTGCAGCTTCAGTTCGTGACATTCTACGTCGTCATGAGCAAGCGGGTTTTGCACTGGCGGATCTGCCTAAGCAAGAAACAATTCAGCTTAACGATACTCACCCAACAATCGCTATCCCTGAACTGATGCGTATTCTTCTTGATGAGAAGGGACTGTCTTGGGATAAAGCGTGGGAAATCAGCTCACAGACTTTTGCTTACACTAACCACACGCTACTTCCAGAAGCACTGGAAACCTGGCCTGAGTCTTTGATCCAGCGTCTGCTTCCACGTCACATGGAAATCATCTTTGAGATCAACCACCGCTTCCTACAAGAAGTTCGTGCAATGTGGCCAGGTGATGGTGAGAAGCAAGCTAAGCTGTCTATCATCCAAGAAGGTTTCCACCGTATGGTCCGCATGGCAAACCTATGTGTGATTGGTTCATACGCAGTAAACGGTGTTGCTGCTCTGCACTCAGAACTGGTTAAGAAAGATCTTTTCCCTGAGTTCCACGAAATGTACCCAACTCGTCTACATAACGTGACAAACGGTATCACTCCACGTCGTTGGCTGAAGTTCTGTAACCCGGGTCTGTCTCAACTTATCACGGATAAGATTGGCAGCGAGTGGCCTGCGAAACTGGAACAGCTAGAAGGTATTGCTCAGTACGCTACTGACGCAAAATTCCAGAAAGAGTTCATGGCTGTTAAGAAACAGAACAAAGAACGTTTGGCGAAGTGGGTTAAAGACAACATGGGCATCGAGCTTGATACCAATGCGATCTTTGACGTACAAATCAAGCGTCTGCATGAGTACAAGCGTCAGCATCTGGATCTACTACACATCTTGTCTCTGTACCACCGCATCATTAACGAACCTGATTTCGAATGCACGCCACGTGTTGCATTCTTCGCAGCGAAAGCAGCACCGGGTTACCACCTGGCGAAAGAAATCATCTTTGCTATCAACAAGATTGCTGAGAAGATCAACAACGATCCACGCATTGGCGATAAACTGAAAGTTGTCTTCATTCCTGACTACCGTGTCAGCATGGCTGAAATCATTATCCCAGCTGCGGATGTATCTCAGCAGATTTCACTAGCAGGTAAAGAAGCATCTGGTACAGGTAACATGAAGATGGCACTTAACGGTGCACTGACTATCGGTACTATGGATGGTGCGAACGTTGAAATCCGCGAAGAAGTGGGTGACGACAATATCTACATCTTCGGTCTGGAAGTAGACCAAGTAGTAGCGACTAAGGCTGCGGGTTACAACCCTTACGATTACTACCACGCGGACCCGCTACTGAAAGCATCACTTGATCTGCTAGTGGGCGAAGAGTTCACACCGGGTAAACCGGGTCTGCTACGTGCTACGTACGACAGCCTGCTTGATGGCGGTGACCCATACCTATGTCTGGCGGACTTCGCTGCGTATGTTCAGGCTCATGAAGCGATGGGTAAACAGTACAAAGACCAGGCTGGCTGGGCTAAGAAAGCAATCCTGAACACGGCCTTGGTGGGTAAATTCACCTCAGACCGTTCGATTCGAGATTACGTCAATAACATTTGGAAATTAGAAGCGGTATCGCGCTAATTGAACCATAAAAGCCAAGGCCTAGCGCCTTGGCTCTACTCTTTATAACGATTTAATAAACCCTACATTTTGAAGGTATAAGCAGTCCTTCGGAGAGAGCGATGAAACAAGATAACGCATTAAAACAAGTCGCTGAAATGGCGAGAATTGCCGACAGCTACGTTAGCGCGTGGGGAGATGAAGCAAAAGTTGCAGACGAGACAATTCGTCGCTTACTCGCGTCTTTAGGCTATGACACAACCAATGATGAAACTCTTCTAAAATCAGCAGAGAAAAAACACAAGCAAGATGTACTGGATCCCGTCCTGGTTGTTCGTGACGGAGAGCCAATTGAAGTTGCGCTTAACCTGGGTGCAAGTGCTCGTGAAAGCGAGTTCAGCTGGCGTCTGGATACAGAGCAAGGAGAGGTACTTGAAGGCTATCTTCAGTCGCAAATCGTTCGCGATGAGCGCAAAGAGGGTGGCCCTTTAGTGTTTGCATTACCAAGTGATATTGCTTGGGGCTATCACAAACTGACGATTTCTCGTAAGCGCCGTAAAGCACCGTATGAGATGACGTTAATCGTGACGCCAAAAGCGTGTTACAAGCAAGATGCTATCGTCAATGGCAAGAAAATGTGGGGACCGAGTGTTCAGCTTTACACCCTGCGTACTCAGCACAACTGGGGTATCGGTGACTTCGGTGATCTGAAGCAACTGGTGGCAGACATTTCATCACGCGGTGGTGACTTTGTCGGTCTTAACCCGATTCATTCACTGTTCCCGGCTAACCCTGAAGGTGCGAGCCCGTACAGCCCGTCTTCACGTCGCTGGCTGAACATCATGTACATTGATGTAAGTTCGGTTCCTGAGTTCTCACTTAGCATCGAAGCTCAGCAAAAAGTGGGCAGTGCTGAATTCCAGCAACGTCTGCAAAAAGCGCGTGAATCACATTGGGTTAACTACAGTGAAGTTTCTAACCTGAAAATGAGCGTATTACCTACGCTGTTTGCTGAGTTCAAAAAACGTCATCTGGATAAAAACAGTGAACGTGCACAAGCATTCCTCGACTTTGTTGAAGAGGGCGGTGAAAGCCTGGTTCATCAGGCAGCATTTGATGCGCTGCATGCGGAACTGCATGCTAAAGATTCAAACATTTGGGGCTGGCCTGTATTCCCTGAAGAGCTACGTAAGTTTGAAAATCGCGCAGTTCAGGATTTTATTGAGAAGAATCAGGATCAGGTGCACCTGTACATGTACCTGCAATGGGTAGCGGACATTCAAATCAAAGAAGCTCAGGCTCTGGCTGAAGAGAAAGGGATGTCAGTAGGTCTGTACCGTGACCTTGCGGTTGGTGTTGCTGACTCAGGTTCAGAAACCTGGGCTGATGAAGGCAACCTGGTAATGGATGCGAGCATTGGTGCTCCACCAGATATTCTTGGCCCTCTGGGTCAGAACTGGGGTCTTCCTCCATTTAACCCGCAAGTGCTGCAGGCGACAGGCTACGATGCATACATCAAGTTACTGCGCGCTAACATGAAGCATTGTGGTGCACTGCGTATTGACCATGTATTAGGTTTGCTACGTTTGTGGTGGATCCCTAAAGGTGAATCTGCGACTCAGGGTGCTTACATCTACTACCCGGTAGAAGATATGTTGGCAATTCTTGCTCTGGAATCACACCGTCACCAATGTAGTGTTATTGGTGAAGACTTGGGTACGGTACCAGATGAGATCGTTGAGATTCTTCGTGATGCAGGTGTTCACTCATACAAGGTATTCTTCTTCGAAACGTCAGAAGAAGATGGCGGCTTTATTTCTCCGGCACATTACGCAGAGCAGTCAATGTCTGCACTATGTACGCACGATATGCCGACCCTACGTGGTTTCTGGCATTGTGATGACCTGAAAATGGGTCAAGAGCTTGGTCTGTACCCTGATGCTAAGCAACTAGAGGGGCTGTTCGCAAGCCGTCTGGAATGTAAACAAGGCATCCTTGATTCAGTTGCATGGCACGGTTACCTGCCTGAAGGTGTTGGTCGTGATGCTCAGTATGTTCCGATGGACTCATACTTAGCTGAAGCTCTGCAACTTCACGTTGCTGCTGGCTCTTCAACATTACTGAGTGTTCAGTTGGAAGACTGGCTGGAAATGGACAAACCGGTAAACATTCCGGGCACTGTGGATGAGTACCCTAACTGGCGTCGTAAACTGTCGATGAACCTTGATGAAGTCTTTGCTCAGGAAGGGGTGAATCGTATTGCTCACAAGCTAAGCGAAGTTCGCGCGAAAGTGAGTAAATAAGGCGGAGTTACAAGGTATACATGGAAAATTTCTCGGTCAGGTCACTCTATGTAAATCTTGAATTCGTTACACTGTTATAACGCTAATTAAGCCCGCTACCTAGCGGGCTTTTTGGGTCATAGAACCCCTTTATATTTCAGCCAAACTCATTCGAATTAAGAAAGTTAGGTTAGGGAGAGAATAACTTGAAAACAACAACGTTAGATAAGGCGACAAAGATATATAACCAACTTTCACATGCGACGTTTTCTGACCCGTTTTCCTTTATCGGTCCATTTCTTGGCGAGCAAGGTGCATTACGTGTTTGGATGCCGGGTGCAGATAAAGTTGAGTTAGTTATCGATGACCAGCGCATCGAACTTGAGCGTGAAGATGCGTCGGGTTTTATCCTTAAGCAAGAGCGGGATCTGCAGTTTAGCCATTACCTATTGGCTGTTGACTGGGATGGAACTGAGCAGCTGATCGATGATCCATACCAGTACCACAATATCTACGCCGAGTACGACGATCTTCACACACCAAAAGAGATGTACAAGCACATGGGTGCTCAGTTCATGAATCTGGAGCGTGATGGCAAACAGATCTCCGGTATCCGCTTTCTGGTTTATGCACCGCACGCTTCAGCTTGTAGCTTAGTCGGTGAGTTCAACCAATGGGATGGTCGTCGCACGCCAATGCAGCGTCTCGACTATGGTATCTGGGGTATCTTCATTCCAAACCTTGCTGAAGGCACACAGTACAAGTTCGAATTAAAAGGTCCTAATGGTGAAGGCTTACCGCATAAAGCGGACCCTTGGGGCGCATACTCTGAACAATATCCATCTTTTGCTTCTGTGACTTATGACCACAGCCGTTATCAGTGGAATGATAAAACATGGCAAGAGCGTGAAGTGACGGAAAAACGCAAGCAGGCATTGTCGTTTTATGAATTACACGCTGGCTCCTGGCGTCGTAATGCTGATGGTGATTTCCTTAACTACCGCGAACTGGCAGAGCAGTTGATTCCTTATCTGGTCGATATGGGCTACACCCATGTTGAACTGATGCCTGTTTCTGAGCATCCGTTCTATGGTTCTTGGGGCTATCAGCCGGTAGGTTTGTTTGCTCCGACCAGCCGATTTGGTTCACCAGATGACTTCAAATATTTTGTTGACCAGTGTCACCAGGCCGGTCTTGGCGTAGTACTCGACTGGGTTCCAGCGCACTTCCCATCTGACGATCACGGCTTAGCTAATTTTGATGGTACGCCACTGTTCCATGATCCAGATCCACGTCGTGGCTGGCATCAGGATTGGAACTCGTACATCTACGATCTTGGTCGTGAGCATGTTCGCCGTTTCCTTGTGTCTAACGCGCTTTACTGGTTTGAACAATTCCATATTGACGGTATTCGCGTTGATGCGGTGGCTTCAATGCTATATCTCGACTACTCGCGCAGTCACGATCAATGGATTCCAAATGTCGATGGTGGTAACGAAAACTACGATGCTATCGCAACCCTTAAGTGGATGAACGAAGAAGTTTACAAACACTTCCCGAATGCAATGACCATTGCTGAAGAATCGACCGCTTTCCCTGGTGTTTCTGCGCCAACCTTTATGGGCGGACTGGGCTTCGGCTTTAAGTGGAATATGGGCTGGATGCATGACTCGCTGTCCTATATTCAGGAAGATCCGGTACATCGCAAATATCATCACGATACCATCACTTTCCCGCTGGTTTACGCACATAGCGAAAACTACGTCCTCTCTTTATCACACGATGAAGTGGTTTACGGTAAGGGCTCTATCCACAACAAAATGCCGGGTGATGAATGGCAGCAGACGGCAAACCTGCGCGCTTATCTGGGTTATATGTATGCTCAGCCGGGTAAGAAACTCAACTTTATGGGGGCTGAGATTGGCCAGACTGCTGAATGGAATCATGATGACCAGTTACAGTGGTTCTTACTGGAGTTTGAACGCCATCAGGGTGTTCAGAGTCTGACCAGAGATCTGAATAAGCTCTACACGAGTGAGCGTGCGATGTACGAACTCGATTGTGAACCTCGCGGTTTTGAGTGGCGCTTACAAGACGCAGCAGAAGCGTCGATTCTGGCGCATGAACGTTTGAGTGATAATGGTGAGAGAATTCTGGTGATCAGTAACTTCACGCCTGTCCCTCATGACAACTTCAGACTAGGCGTACCTTTGGCGGGTGAATATGAATTGCTGCTCAATACTGATAGCGCTAAATACCATGGTAGTGATTATTCAGTTGAACAGCAGGTAGCGACTGAGGCGGTAGAAAGTGAAGGATTGGCACAATCTGTTTCACTGCGTCTGCCTCCGCTGGCGACCGTTTTCTATAAATTCAAATAGTCTCGATAAGAGTGATGAAAGGGTCAGCCTCAACGGCTGGCCCTTTTTTATTCAAGCAGATCGGGTTTAGAGTCGTCTTGGTAGCGAGGCAACTGGATTCTGAGTCCTTCAAAGGTGCTGCGTGCGCTCTCTTTAGCAAGTTTATTAACCAGCCAGTCAGGCAGGGCACCGCCGGGGTTAGCGAAGGCAGTGTATTCAATCAAGGTCATGCCGTTAGTGAGTTTCTGTAGCGTCCATGTTGCCTTTACCTGGCTAATACGAATATAACCTTCTTGCTCAGCTAATGTGGTTTTTGGGGCGTCTTCTATTTTGAGGGTGAAGCCAATCTCATCAACGCTATATTTTGAGTAGGTCACCATATCACGGTCTTTGGCGGGCCAGGGGGCGGAGAACTGAGTATAGACGATGTTTTCGTTAGAAGAGATCTGACGTAATACCCGGCTATGACTGACGTTATCGATCCAGTTAGGCACATTCTCTGTATCTTCTAGCAGAGTAAGGAAAGCCACATAACTGGTTGGCGCAAACATACGTGCGCGAATTTCTACCAGCCCATCACTATGATGACGGGAGAAGATAGTGATTCCGTCTTTGTCACCTTCAAATTGCCAATGGGTTGAGGCTTGGCAATAACCTATGCCTGATAGCGTCAACAGGACAAAAATGAGGCTTTTCCTTAAGCATGTCATTACGTTACTCAGCTTTCCATATCCTGATTTAATTCAAGCATATCTGGCATGCAGAGCAAAGTCACTCGTTCATGGAAATGAGACATTTGGCACTGGCAGTTTGGTCACTAATCATTTAGCTTGTTACCTTTCCACTTCTAGACAGTAAAGAGAGCATGATGATTACCACCGACAATTTGATACTGACACCTGTATGTGAAGCGGATCTCGATATCTACTCAGCGATTCTAGGTTGTAATGAGCTGACGAAATACTTGCCGAAAGGTGAGGCCTATACTGCCGAAGAAATAGAGCTGTATGTTCATAATCGAGGGCGACACTGGCAGCATGGTTTTGGCTCTTACGCCATAAGATTAGCAAGCGATCCTGAAACTAAAATTGGTTACGTTGGTGTTGAGCAGTGTCAAGATCCTGCGTATAGCGATATCCGTTATGCTCTGCTGCCTGATTATCAGGGTAAAGGTTATGTATTTGAAGCGGCTCAGGCCGTGATCAGAGAAACCTTTAAAGCCAACAAACACGATAAGATCTATGGCGTTGCCCTTGAAGCCAATCTTGCCTCGCTGGCGATACTGAAAAAGCTCGGTATGACCCAAGAAGTCAATACACGACTCTACGGTGAAGTTGAAGGGCTAGAAACTTTCGCCCTCGATAAGTCCGCGTGATAGAGAGCAGTCGCTATGGTTAGTGCTTAACACGTCCGCGCAGGGATTTAGTTTGCGACTTGATTCCCTTACTCTTGAGCCTGCGCTCTTTAGACGCTCTGGTTGGCTTGGTTTCACGGCGTTTTTTCTGCACGACCATCGCGGAACGGATAAGATCCGCTAAGCGATTGAGCGCATCCTCTTTGTTCTGTTCTTGGGTACGGAACTGCTGCGCTTTGATAGTGATGACGCCCTCTTTAGACAGACGAGAATCCTTGAGCGCAAGGATACGTTGTTTGTAGATGTCCGGTAAGGTCGAGTGTTTGACGTCAAACTGAAGATGAATCGCTGAGGAGACCTTGTTGACGTTCTGACCACCGGCCCCTTGTGCGCGAATGGCAGTCAGTTGGATCTCCCAGGATTGAAGGGTAACGGTATTAGAAATCTTCAGCATTAGCGGCTTACTACAAAAACAGACACCGACCTATTGTAGCCTTACTGAAACTCTTCGCCATGGTTTTCGAGTTTTTTGTGGCCACACTTCTGACAGACCACATAGCGATCCACCAGCTCCAGCGAAGCCAGCGCGCCACCGACTGCAACACCAGTAAAGAAACCTGACAGGAAGGCTTTAAACTGCTCTTTACGACTCTTTCCATACTGAGACGGTTTCTGTTTCATTACTTCTTTGTGCTCGGTTTGTTGAGCACATTTTTCACACCATTGGACAGTCATACAATCACCTTACAGCTTGGTTAGGTTAACTCAATGTTCTGGCGCGACCGGATCATCGCGTCTTCAAATAGGGCATAGTGGCGAAAAGGATCTCGTCATAGCGGCCGCTTTGTTTCATGTTGCGTAGAACTTGTTCTAGCTTTGGCACTAGTTCTGCGTGGCGTTTGTGGAGATAGGGATAAGAGAGGTTACTCCCTACCTGACCAACAACCTGAACGCCGGCTAGAGTGTAATCGTAGTGGCTTTGCATTGTTTTAAGGCCAATCACCTCAAGAACAATAAATACGTCAGAACGTAGCTTGATCAGTTTCTGAAAACCTTGATCGCTTTCATCAACAATTTGTAGGTTTCCAGGATCAACAACAGCGGCCAGATTTTTCTTGCTCCACGCTGAACCACGCAGGTAATCGACGCGGAGATCACTATCTATCAGACTTTCTAAGCCGCTGATTTCGAGAGTGGGATCGATGCTAAACGCTAAGGTACGATTTTCAAAGATAGGCTCGTCAACACGAATCTGATTTGGATTCTGATTGGCGTAACCAAACACCCTTTGCGGTTCACCATCGACTTTGCCATGGTTAGCCATTTGCGTGGCACGCTTGCTTGGATGGAGCTCATATTGAAACTCAAACCCTAATGTAGCGAAGGCTTCCTGATAGACTTTTTGGTAGAAGGCGTACTGTGGATTGTGAGCAGGGTCGTGATTGAACGCCATCGTAAATGTGTTACTGGCAACTGTCGGGCAGGCCAGGAAGACACCAAGTAACATACTCAGGTATATACAGAGCTTCTTTTGCACCACACTGCGTAACATCTCGATTGTCATTTCCCCACAATTTGCGCACTTGAGTCGGCCTCTAGTGTGATTCAAGCATGGGTCAATAGCGCAGCTTGTTCAATAATCGGCCAATTAGCGACAGTTTAATGGGAGTCGATTCATATGTCATTATTAGCAATTGGTAATTTATGATTGCAGTGCTGAATAATAAAACTCTAGGGGACCATTGAGCATCTCAATGTTAAGTTCGCTGTCTGGCTGGCAGTTGAGTGCTAATACGAAACCATGCAGATAGTCGGCCAGCAGGTGGATTGCGTTGGTGCTTTTGGCGCTATCAATCTTAAGCGGCTCAAGGATCGCATTAAAACGTTCGATAAATACCATTGCTGGGCTATCCGACTTCATCTTCAGCAGGGTTTCTAGTAATCCTGAGTGACGATGCAACAGTAATACATAACTTTGGCATAATGCTGTGAGTTCATCACGCCACGGGTCTGCCAGGTTAGGCTGATAAATCTCTTCGATTAGCGACACTGCAATGGCTTCTTGTAAAGCATCTTTATTGGCGAAGTAGTAGTAAATTGCCATCGCATCTACGCCTAACTGAGCTGCTAACTTCCTGATGCTCGGCATTTTTCCGTCTCCGGTCATCAGAGCTTTTGCCTGAGTGAGTATCACTTGCTCACTCAGTTGCCTTTTATCACCTTGTGGTCGACCACGACGTTTTTCCTTGACAGACATCTTAGATTCTCATTAAGCTTAGCTAAATTCTACAGTGTAGAATTAATAATATCTCAACTAGGCTGAGATGCAACTATTTACCTTTCGGAGTGCAAAGCATGGCTAATATTGTATTTATCGCCACAAGTATCGATGGCTACATCGCTGATAAAGATGGTGGGTTGGATTGGCTACACAGTGTGCCAAACCCTGATAATGTCGATATGGGATTCGGTCCTTTGATGGAGCAAGTCGATGCTTTGGTAATGGGCAGAAATACTCTGGAAATGGTGCTCAGTTTTGACGTCGACTGGCCATATTCAAAGCCTGTATTTGTTCTTAGCAATACTATGACGGAGGTTCCGGAAGGTTATCAGGACAAGGTTTTCCTGATTAATGGCGAACTGACTCAAGTTGTTTCTGACCTGAACCAGCAGGGCTATCACGATCTCTACATTGATGGTGGAATCACGATTCAGAACTTTCTTGAGCAAGAGTTAATTGATCAACTGACTATTACCACCATACCAGTACTACTTGGTGGTGGAGTTAAGCTATTTGGCGATCTAGAAAGCATGCAGAACTATAAATTGGTCGAAAGCACGGTCTATCTGGATACCATCGTTCAGAGTCACTATGCTCGAGTGCGATAAAAGTGACTGCTTAACCTAGCGTTAAGCCCAGAATTTAACGCGTCTTTATTACGATCAGGCTCAGGGTATAACCAGAGCCTGATCGCTATCGGCAGTGTTTCGCTATTAGAAAACCTGCTTGATTGCAGCGTTCGCACATTCCACATCAAGGTGTCCGCCCGGAGCGCCACCTACACCAATAGCACCAATTAACTTGCCATCCAGCTCAACCGGAACACCACCTGCAAGCATTAGTAGGTTGTCGTCCATGTTTTGTAGTGGTTGCAGGATAGGTTTATCAGCAATCAGCTTCATCAGGTTACCCGAAGGCTGCTTCATACTCGCGACGGTAAATGCTTTCTGTCGAGAACTGTCGAGGGTATGCACTCCGGCGCCATCAGCTCGTAATTGAGCCAAGACGTTGCCCGACAGATCAACGACTGTCGCAGACACTTTGTAACCCTTAGCCTGACATTGATTCACTGCCTGACTGGCTAGGTTAAAAGCAGACTGAGACGAGATCTGCGTTACTGAGACCGTGTGACTTGAGTTGGCAGCCAAAGTGCTGAAAGAGGTTGAAAGCAAGCCAAGAGATGCGGTTAGTAGACCTAGTTTGATGTTTTTCATGTTCACTCCTGTTAGACATGTTTGTTTTCAGTAGGACTATCCTAACCAGCGGCTAATTACCGTAAGCTTTCCCAAACATTACCAATGTGTAATCTTGGTTAAATTCCCACAAGGTTGTTGGTAGAGTAGAACCATCAGATTGGTTTGGCACAGTGACAACACGGATAGCGATGAAAATACTTTTGATTGAAGACGATGCTCATATTGCTCGTTTCCTGATTAATGGATTTCAACAACAGGCATGCACCATTACTCATGCGGATAATGGGGTTGATGGCTTACATGAAGCGGTTACGCAAGCCTACGATGTCATTGTGCTCGATATCATGCTGCCGGAGAAAGATGGCTTTGAAGTGTTAGCTCAGTTGCGCGGAGAGGGGCATACCACTCCGGTGATTATCCTCAGCGCCAAACATTCTGTTGAAGAGCGCGTGTTGGGATTGCAATCGGGAGCCGATGATTATCTGGTCAAGCCGTTCGCCTTTCCGGAGTTGTTTGCCCGATGTCAGTCATTAGCTCGCCGTGGTAAGCAGAATCAGGCGCAAAGTCATACCCTGAGTTACAGTGAACTGTCGCTGGATCTGTTCAAGCATACCCTTCAGCGTGCAGGCAAAACACTGCACCTTAATCAACGCGAGTTTATGTTGATTAAGCTGATGATGGAGCACCCGGAAAGTGTGATCACCAAAACTGCGATTCTGGAACAGGTCTGGGGTCACCAGTTTGACCCGCAAACCAACGTCGTGGATGTGCTGGTATGCCGACTGCGTGGCAAAGTTGATAAAGGTTTTGATACTCCTTTGATTCATACGCTCAGAGGAGTCGGTTATGTCCTCAAGTCATAATATCGAACAGGCACTGAACAAGGCGCAGCACACCTTATTAATGCGATTTATTGCCATCTTGATGCTGGTTTTGTTGCTGGTGGAAATAGTCGTCGGCGCTATGTTTTTCTACGATCTGTATCGGACTGAGAAAAAGATCCTGCGCTCGATGGCGACCGAATACCAACGCATTCTGACTTACGATTCTGCTCAACGACTTGTTCATGTCATGAGCGCCAATCCGCATCGTCTGATTGAAAACAATATCCGCGCATATTCTGTCGAGAACGATAGTGGTACTGCGCCAACCTTTGTCGCTGGAGATGAGAATTTTAAGTTTGACGGGGCGCTTGAGCAGTTCACTATTGATGACAAATTCTGGTTGAGCGCATTCGTTTTCAACCCTTATATGTCGCTCAAGATAGAGGGACAGGCGCAAGATTTCTGGTTGGTGCTCGATAATCAGGCGCGCTACTCGATCGCTTTTAAGCAGTGGTTGATGACCTTGTTTGCCTTGGCCTTACTGGTGGCGATAACGGCATGGTTTACACGCCGAATCATAGTCAGTGCTATGTCTCCGTTAGTGACGCTTGGTGACCTGTTAGACAAGCTCAAGCAGGGTAAGCTGGAGTGGGTAGAACAGTCGCAATCCGCACCTCAGGGATTGAGCGTTGTAAGCGCCAGTGTTCATGAGGCGGTGGCACGGCTTCATCATGTCACTACCACACTTAACACGACGGTTGATGCAATCGCCCACGATATCCGAACACCACTGTCGCGCATTACACTCTCATCCCAGTCTGCGTTGATGGATCAACCAAACCCGCAACAGATGCAAAATGCCCTAGCTGACTGTGCCGAGTACGCTATGCAGGCTAACAACATGCTCACAGCGTTGATGAAACTAAACGATGAACTGACAGGTAAGCGTCAGCAACAGAGCATATCGACTGACGTCCGTCAGGTCATCGAAACCGTTGCCAGTTGGTATGAAGATGTCGCGGATGAGAAAGGTATTGCTCTGACGAAAGATGTTAGTGCTTCACTCATGATTAACTCCGATCCGGATAAACTGACTCAGATTCTGGTCAACCTGCTCGACAACGCGATCAAGTACACTGATTCAGGCGGCACTGTGGTTATCAAAGCGTCTCAGCACGATGTTCAACAGGTTGAAATTGAGGTTGCTGATAGCGGAATTGGGATCGAAAAGCAGTATCAGCAATTGGTGTTTGAACGCTTATATCGGGTCGACACCAGCCGAAGTAATGTTCAGGGCTATGGACTGGGTTTGTCCCTTGCCGCCGCGATGGCGGAAAATCTGTCGGGCCGAATTTCATTAGAATCAGCGCCAGGGCAAGGCACCAGGTTTACGGTCACTCTGCCGGTCGACTCATGAGTGAGACACCTCCTCGATATGAACGAGCATAAGTGGATTTAGCTGCCAACTGCACTAGCTTTAACAGGGAACTCAAAACGGTTAGGTGACAGTATGCAAATGAATCCGGTAGGTTGGTTTGAAATCTATGTTGATGATATGCCACGAGCGAAGGCATTTTACGAAGCACTGTTAGACACATCACTTGAGCCTCTCGAAGATGTCGCGAAAATGGGCGTTGAGATGTGGTTATTTCCATCGGATATGGAGAAGTATGGTGCTTCTGGCGCGCTGGCAAAAATGGACGGTGTCGCGGCAGGTGGTAACAGCACTATGGTCTACTTCTCATGTCAGGATTGTGCGGTTGAGGAATCTCGCGCTGAAGCGGCGGGTGGCAAAGTGATGCACAGTAAGTTTGCAATCGGTCCGCATGGTTTTATCGCTGTAGTGGCAGATAGCGAAGGGAACATGATTGGGCTTCACTCTATGAGCTAAACAAAACGCCCCCGAGGTGAGTCGGGGGCGTTAATTTTAGTTGATAGTCGCAGCGGTTTGGTGACCCATTGCGATAAGCGTATCGAGGATCTTCTCACCATCGGCACGCAGTCCGTTGTGCTCGTACTCGTTGGTGATCCACGCTTGCGAATTTGGTATCTGCGCCAGGGTTTCACGACTAATATCCATTTCGACAAACATATCATCGGCGTAGACTGCGCAGCTTACAGGTACCTTATTGCTGGCAAGAACCTCTGCGTCGTAGAGCGGTTGCCAGTCCTGTTTGGACGCTAACAGCTCTGCGGCTTGCTTAAGTGGTTTGAGGCAGTGGTATTGGTCAAACATCCATGGGAAGACCATCTCACCTGTAAACAGGAACGGCTTAGTCGAGTCGTAGTTAAAGGCATCCTGATCCTGACGCACACGATGAGCACTCCAGTCTGAAGCAAATCCCTGACAGTAAATCGATTCGTGCAGAATTGCGTAGATAGGGTTGGTCTGGAAACCTTGTTCCATCAACATGCTGTTGAGGAATTCGTAACGTAGTTGCGGTTTACCATTCACCTCAATCAAAGCATTTTCCAGCGCGTAGTAGGTTGGCAGGAAGGTATCACTCATTCCGAAGTTGATACCAATCTGCTGGAACTGCTCAACGGTGAAACGTTGTCCGTTTGGCAGAAACTCTTCGTTTTCAATCAGGTGGTCAGCAATCTTCTTACATAACTGTTGAGCCTGCGGGAACTGTTTAAAGAACGCCTGATTTTTCTGCAAAGTGCGTTTAAAGGTCGCCTGATACACCTCATCAGGGTGGCGATGAATTGATGGCACGCCGCCAGTAATGAAACTGCGAGAGAGACTTTCAGGAAACAGCGAAAGGTATGTCAGTGAGCAGAAACCACCAAAACTCTGACCGAGTATCGCCCACTGGTTCACACCAAACTGCTGGCGAATAAATTCTGCGTCACGAACGATGTTGTCGGCTCGGAAGTGGCTGAGATACTCCGCCTGCTGTTCGGCAGAAAGCGGCGCCAATGTTTGATGAGTGATCACCGAACTATTACCTGTGCCACGCTGATCGAGCAGCAGAACTCGGTACTCTTGCAGGGCACGTTTTACCCAGCCATTGTGGCCATTCTGACGTGGAGACGGGAACCCCGGTCCACCCTGAAAATAGACCAGCCAAGGCTTAGTGCTTTCGCCATCGGCGACCAGTGACAGTTCGCGAGCAAAGACTTCAATCGTACCTTGTGAACTATCGGCGTAGTTTAAGGGAACTTGGAAATAGTGCGGCGTGTATTTAACACCTGCATCAATAAATTGGTGAGCATTCATAATAGTTATCAGGACTTCCGTGACTTGTGGATGGCGTATCTTAGCCTGATGTGCCACAGATACCAATTGATGTTTGATGGAGTGAGGCTTGTGTAAGCTTAAGCAAAAATCTAAGTGACCAAGTTCAACTTTCTGCTTATGCTTACGCCTGAGTAAATCAATTGATCGACTCAAAACTCATAGCTAACTAAAAGAATCAATAAATATGAACTACTTTGAATCTCCTTTTGCGGGTAAACCGCTAAATCAGCAAGTGACCAACCCAAATATTATTGTTGGTCGCCATAGCTACTACTCTGGCTACTATCACGGTCACGGCTTTGATGACTGCGCCCGTTATTTAAATCCAGACCGGGATGATGTCGATAAGCTCATCATAGGTAACTTCTGTTCTATCGGCTCTGGTGCGGTGTTTATGATGGCGGGAAATCAGGGCCATCGTACTGACTGGATTTCGACCTTTCCATTTTTCTATCAGGATAACCAGCACTTTTCAGCGGCTGAGGATGGCTTTAAACGGGCTGGCGATACTGTCATTGGTAATGATGTGTGGATTGGCTCTGAGGCGATGATCATGGCTGGCGTAAAAATTGGCGATGGTGCCATTATTGCCAGCCGTGCAGTTGTGACCAAAGATGTCGCGCCGTATGAAGTGGTTGGCTCGAATCCGGCTAAGCATATCAAGTTCCGCTTCAGCGACGATCAAATAAGCAAGCTGAGTGCAATGCAGTGGTGGCACTGGAGTGATCAACAACTCTCCGGAGCAATGCCGTTGTTATGCTCTGCCGATATTGATGGCTTGTACCACTACTGGCAACAACAAGTACGATAAAAACTAAGCGTGCTTTTGGTAACTTGAGATAATGGTCGTATTCGCTACCGACGCTGCAAAATATTGGGCTTTTATCTCAAGGTAGTGACTGTCAGTAAAAAACTTTCCGCAGCTGTCTGGCTCGGAAAGTTGATTGTGAATACGCGGTTTATCGGCTCTTCTACCTGAGAGAGCAATACTTCCGAAACCGTAAAGTCGAAACCAAACCCGCCACCATATGAGTCCAGAATCGGTTTCATTGCCTGACGATACTGCTCATATACATTACTGTCCGATACTTCCAAGCCAACTAACATCTCGTACATTTATTGCTTCCCTATCGATTAATTGTGGCGACTAATACAGGCCATAATGCCGATTTTCCATTATCAGTTCAATTTGCCCTCAGTCAGCCCCGTAATTAGTCATTCAAATTTTTCAAACAAGCTGTTCGTTTTTACCCTCTGTATGCACTGCACCTCGCTCTCTAAACTACAAACAACTAAGGAATTTGGAGGCGATTATGGCAAACCGAGTTATTAAGCAAATCATCCGCACTCATGAAACGTCTGATGGCGACGGAGTGAAAATTCAGCGTGTAGCTGGTTTTAACAATGAGCAGTTCTCACCATTTCTGATGGTTGATGAGCTGAAATCGGATCAACGCAAAGACTATGTTGGTGGCTTTCCTCCACATCCACACCGTGGCATTGAAACTCTGACCTATATGCTCAAAGGACACTTTCAGCATCGTGACCATATGGGTAACGTTGGTGAACTTCGCAGTGGTGGCGCTCAATGGATGGCGGCGGGCCGTGGCGTGATTCACAGCGAAATGCCAATTATGGAAGAGGGCGATCTGCACGGTTTTCAGATTTGGATTAACCAGCCTTCACGCGACAAGATGAAACCAGCTGAGTATTTTGATTTCCAACCGGAAACCATTACTGAGCATACCCGAGAAGATCTAGGCCTGTTAAGAGTGTTGGCCGGCAACCTGATTGCGAATGGTGAGGCGTTACATGGTCCACTAGACAGGACAGGCGTTGAACTGAGTGTCTCTGACTGGCGTTCCGAACAAGGACAGCAGCTTACCATTGAGGTACCAGAACACTTTAACATGATGGTTCTTAGCTACCAGGGCTCAGTAGCTATTGATGGACAAACAATCAAGCAAGGTGAACTTGCATTGCTGAGTAAAGGCGACAAGGTAACACTAACCAGTGGCGAGTCGGGTGGGGTACTTATCTTCTCTGGTCAACCGATTGATGAACCTGTTGTCCATTACGGTCCATTTGTCATGAACAGCATGGCTGAAATTGAGCAAACCATCCGTGACTACAACAGCGGAGTGTTTGAAACCTACTAACGCATCCTTTGCGGTCTGTTTTAGACCGCTGAGTAACAAAACGAACTATCCATTGCCAGTTCTTTTTGTCTTGCCACACTTTCGAGTGTGGCTTTTTTATTTTTCCGAATGGGTTGTCGAACTTAGGCTATCTAGCAAGATTAACATTGATACAGTTTCACCTTACTGCTTAGTCATACAAAACTTTTCAAATTACCAGACTCGCCATTTTACTTTAAATAATTATATTTTCAGTCAGTTAAATTGAGGCTTATATTATTACTTTCCAAGTCTTGAGAAATTCATATTCCATTTGCACAAACCGTTAATTTTACTGCTACCGTTATATTTATAAAGTAAATCCGACCAGTTTATAACCATCTAATAGTAGTGGTTTTTCTGTAGGGTTAATAATAAATTTAATTGGTTAGGGAATATCAGTATGTTAATTAGGAAACTTCAGAATGTCTCAATTGCGGCCAGGGCATGGTCGATACTTGGATTATTTGCGATAGGTCTATTTGCTAATACTTTTATTAATATCGATACCTCTCGTCAACATATGCGCGAAAATTACGAGCGAGGAGTTGAAACTCTGGTTCAGAGTGCAGTCAGCGTTATCAAACATTACCAACAACAGAGTGAAAGCGGTGCCTTAAGCAAAGAAGAGGCGCAGGCCCGAGCATTAGAAACCATCTCTGCAATGCGATTTGATGATGGCAACTACATTTTTGTCGGTGATCGTGAAGGTTATCAGCTTGCGACAGGTGTGTTGTCGTTGTTAGGTAAGAACATCATGAACTTACAGGATAGTAAGGGTGCCTATTTCGTCAAAGAGCTGTATCAAACGGCGCAAAATGGTGGAGGGTTTGTTGATTACTATTGGAAGAATCCGGACAGCGAAACTCTTGCGCCAAAAACCAGCTACGCGGTGATGATTGAGCCTTGGGGATGGATGGTCGGCTCTGGGGTGAACATGGTCGCTTTGCAGGCCGTCACTCACCGTGCAGAAGTGACGTCATTGAGTTATGCAATCACTATTTTAGCCGTGTTATCACTTGTGGTGGGCTACTTCATTAAAACCATAACTTCACCATTAAAACGTACTCTGCGTGCCATGAAAACCCTCTCTCAAGGTGAAGGCAATCTGACACAGCGTTTACCGGAAGAAGGCAGTAAAGAGCTCATTCACTTAGCACGTTACTTCAACCAGTTTGTTGCTTCAATTCAATCGATTATGCTCAATATTAGTGATGCCGGAACACAGGTGTCGAAATCTGCCACTCAGTTGTCTAACTCCGTACATCACATTGATGACAGCCTCAATCAACAGCAAAATGACGTCGATATGCTTGCGACTGCAATGACGGAAATGCTCGCCACAGTAGAAGAGGTGGCAGGCAGAACATCTGAAGCTAACGAAGCAAGTCGATTCGCGGCGAAGGAGACTCAAAACAGTCATACCATCATTCAAAATAATGTCACTGAAGCCAATGAACTTGCGGAGCAAATTGCTTCCGCCGCGCAAGTGGTACAGAAGCTGGCAACTGATGCCAGAAATGTTGATACCGTTCTTGAAGTGATTCGCGGTGTCGCTGAGCAAACCAACCTGTTAGCCCTCAATGCTGCGATTGAGGCAGCACGAGCCGGAGAGCAAGGTCGCGGTTTCGCTGTGGTTGCCGATGAGGTCAGAACCTTGTCACAACGTACTCAGGAATCGACTCTAGAGATTCAGAACATTATCGAGAAACTCCAGGCGGGCGCTGAAAATGTTGTCGTAATAATGAATCAGGGGACGGACAAAGCGAATAAAGCTTCGGCGCTCTCCACTCAGGCAGGCCAAACATTGGATAAGATCAACCAAGAGGTTCATACCATTGAGGAAATGGCACAACATATTGCTACGGCCGCCGAAGAACAAACCGCAACGGTTAATGATATCAACCGCAATGTGGTTAGCTTAAGTGATATGGCGGTTTCGGTCTCTAGCGAGTCTGCGCAAATGGCGAGTTCTGGTAAAGAGCTAAGGCACGTGTCTGAAAATCTGATGAATATGATTAATCGCTTTAAGCTTGCGTAATGTGAAGGAAACGCCGTTGCCAATATCAGCTCAGTCAGGCGCGGAAATACTTTTGGCATAGCGATAAAGTTGAACGGATAAAAACCGGAACAGTTGAGAAATCTGTTCCGGTTTTCTTTTTTCTCAGTCATTTAGCCTGTTGGTACTCGAAGCCAAACAGGTAAACACGATGACTATCTATGACTACATTGCAAACTATATTCAATCCACTTATAAATATGAGAAAACTGAGGGGTTTTGGGCTCGGCTCTTCTATATGACGCCAGAACAAAGAGTTCAAAGGCTGAACGAGATATTTGATACTGACAAGTTTTGGCAGAATACAACGTTACAGCAACCAATTCCCCCTGAATGCCAGAGCGAAGATCTGACCAATGGTGCCATGACAACAAATGAATAAACGCAAACTAGAACTCTACGAGGACCTGTTTCAAAAGATGGGACCCGGTGTGAACAAGGTTACCATTGAACAGATCGCCAGTGCTTTTAAGTGCAGCGAAAGGCATGCTCGAACACTGCTCAAGCAAATGTCTGATAGTGGTTGGTTAACCTGGCTTCCGGCGAGAGGGCGCGGTCAGAAAGGAGAGCTTAATTGTCATAGCGAGCCTATTGATGCTTGTTACGAACAGGTAGATTTGGCGATTGAAGAAAAGAAGTATGAGCTGGCACATCAACTGATCAGTTTTAATGGCCGTGATATTGCTGCTGGCTTAAAGCAGTATTTGGGGCGAACATCCAGCCAGAACGAAAAAACCATCTACGCCCCCTTTCATCGCAAGATAGGTCAGCTTCACCCTCACCACTCAATGGAACGAACGGAGCGACACCTGATTCATGAGGTGTTCCAGACTCTCGTTACGTTTGAGGGGTCTGGTCTTCAAGGAGATCTTGCCCACAGTTGGGACAGTGATAACTCTCATACCAAATGGACCTTTCACCTTAGGTCATCAGCCACTTTTCATGATCAATCTATGGTCACAGCTGCCGATGTCGTTGAAAGCTTAAGAGCCATGACGCAATCAACATATTGGCGACGACTCTATGACCATATCGACCAAATAGAAGCGTTGTCGCTGTACTGTGTCGTTATCACTTTGACAACGGCAGATCCTAATTTGCCGTTGTTGCTCAGCCGTGCAGAAGCGTCAATTTTGCCTCGTCACACGGTTTATCTGCCAGAAACCAGCTATCTTCCGATAGGCTCCGGCCCATTTATGGTCGATATCAGCTCAGAACGAGTGTTGAGGCTGGTGAGAAACAACCAATACAGTGGCCAATGTGCATTGGTTGAGAAGATTGAAATTTGGATCCATAAAGAGTGGGAGCAAGATAAAAAATGCGCTGAGAACTTCTTTTTTCTCGATGGTGAGGAGGATAGCTATAAAGTCTCAACCAATAATATTGGTTACTTCTTCGTGCAATTAAATCATCGCGAGCTGCAAACGGACTCGATAAAGCACTCTCTACTGAGGCTTTTCCAAGGCGAAGAGGAAGCGTGTTTTGAATTGCCATTTCCTGTTTCGTTTAGTTACGAAAATAACAACGACAATCGTGAGTTTGCAAATAAGCTAATCAGTCTCGACTCAGTCGGAAAGAAAAAGTCGACCGTACGCCAGGTGACTTATGGGCAAGCTGCCCCTAACCAAGATTTAGCGATTGGCGGTATCCGCTTAGAAGGAGACAGAGCGACCAGTTTATTTGCTTTCTTTAAGCTCTATCCTTATTGGAACAAAAGCCTGACCTGGGAGCAGCACGACTATCTAGTGCAGACATTGCAATCAATACGTAGCAGTGCCTCCGCTACTCAACAAGAGGCAATGCTCGATCAACTGATTGCCTTCCTTTACGACAATAATGTACTGGCAATTTTTAAGTCAGAAAACCTAACTCTGACTGTCCCATCTCGAGTTAGAAATGTTGCAATTAACTCTATTGGCTGGTGCGACTTTGCCAAACTCTGGGTTAAACCGGTGTGATTGGCTACCTTGCAGGAAACTGCATTACGTTGGAATAGTTGTCTATTCAAATTGAGTTAGATACCGGAGTTGGTGGGCTTAGTTTTGCCCCATTTAGTGTTAGATCTTTTACTCATTCATATCTTGTTAATCTGAGTTTGACCTACTCAAACTTATCCACTTGAGTTGAGTACTTAACGTTCTCGTTTTTAGGCGACAATTTGCAGCTTAGTATCCCTTGTCTTACTTTAACTAATTGATTGTTAATTGAACCAATATGACTAAGAGTGCATTATATAGAAGAAAAAGACGACAGTTTGTCGACAAATAAGCGTTAAGCCTCTCTAAGCTTACATTTTCTAAAAAGGATTTGAAGATATGAATGACAATGAATTAAAACTACTCAAATATTTAGTTAACCACTGTAAGCAAGGGCAGGTAAAAGTCAACGAACCAAGAACATATCTAGCATATTCGAAAGTGTTGAAAGATTTGGGTTTTCCAAACGATAGACGTACCCCTGGCGATAGCTTGGATTACTATGCCATGGGTGGTTTGGCAAAATGGCTGTATTCAAATGATTTTCCAGCAATAACGGGGCTGATTATTAACAAAGTAGGAAGCGGTGATCGCGGCGGGATGCCATCAGCTACTTATTTTACATTCCATGAACGCAACGACATGGACTTCGCATGGCATGCAAAGCAAGTTCAATTGTGCTGTGACTTTGATTGGTACTCAAAGTTGAATGAAAAAGGTTTCTTTCTTAAGGACACCACTGTTTATCCGGACGAAGTTGATAAAGATTCTGGAACATTGTTAGAGGGAGCGACAAAGAAAGTTATAGTCAATGCTTATGAAAGGAATCTAGAAGCCCGTAATGATTGTATTAAAGAGCATGGCGTTAGTTGTCTAGTTTGCGACTTTAACTTTGCTGATTTTTATGGGCCTGAGGCTAGCGGCTTTATCCATGTTCATCATGTTAAACCTCTCTCAGAAATTGGCGAAGAATATAAGGTAGACCCGATAAATGACTTGATTCCAGTATGTCCCAATTGCCATGCAATGTTGCATAGAAAAAATGCTCCTACAGTAGAACAGTTGAGAGAAGACATTAAGTTTAAACAAGCTTGTAAGTGAATGAGAGGCTTAACAAACGACTATGGCGTCAATAACTAATTTTTAGCTATGTTCCCATCCCACATGACGCCATCTCATAACATCGTATTTAAGATCACTACCATCTTGCGAACACATGCAATGATAGCGACCTTTTTGGGTTTTCCTGCTGCTACAAGTCTTGTGTAAGTGGCCTTGAATACGGGGTTACATTGCATTGCTGACATCATAGCCATGTATAGAACTGTCCGAACTTGTGTACGTCCACCTTGGATTACTCGCTTGCCCTTGTAGCGCCCACTTTCTCTCGTTATTGGGGCAACGCCAATGAGAGATGCGGCTTGTTTATTGGTGATGTAACCTAACTCAGGTACATTACTGATTATCGATGCTGCTGCGATGTTTCCGATGCCTGGAACGCTTTGTAGAATTGTATTTTTAGCCTGATATTCCGGACTATCTTCAATGAGATAGAAGGGACAGGCACCATTACATTGTTCTGACAGCAAGTCACAGCTTGTGAAAGCCAGCGGGACAAAGGCGCTGATGCCTCTAACCTATACGTGCACCATGACCATTTGGGCAGTGCGATACAGGTGTTGGATGAGACTGGCACCCAAGCGATGCGCTTAGGTTACAGCCCATTTGGTCAAGTGTATCGTAAGCACAACGACAAAACGCAGTGGAAGATTAACGCAGGCGTTAATGCTAACAAGCAACTTGGCCAGTTGATGCCGTACCAGTTCACAGGCGCTTACACTGATGGCAATACGGGATTGGTGCACCTTGATGCAAGATGGTATAACCCGCACACTAGCCGTTTTGTGCAACCTGATTATTGGAATCTGAAGAACACTTATCTGCCAACGGAAATTCAGCATGAGTTAATGCGGTTTACGGGGCTGAATACTAGCCAACTGCTGCGTGACCCAAGCCAGCAACTGGCATTTGGGTATGTGAGTGGTAATCCGTTGACTTGGGTGGATCCATGGGGACTGTGCTTACCAGAGTTCTACGGAATTGAAGCCGCTAACTCCTATAATGCTGGCGGTACATTAGTAGAAACATTCTCTGATGGTACGGTGAAGCAGAATGGTGAAGATGCTTACTCTGCTGCGACTAATGCAGGTGTAGAGCCATACTCACAAACGGATGTGGAAGCCTTTAGAGATAACATGATCACCGCTTCTATCGGTGGGACACTTACAGGTCAGCTATGGATATCAGCACCAACATCACTGCTGGCTAGTGTCGCGACAGTAGTGTCTATTTTGATGGATGATGATCCTGTTGATGCTGCAACGGATGAAGCTCTTTCATATGTGGCGGGTAAAAGGCTACAGTTCCTGCATTTACTATTTTAAAGGGTGCAAAGGTGATACCTGATAATAATGTTACAGACGGTATTTCAGAGTATGTCGAAAATGAAGTAGGTGACGTTTTCAAGCAAGAAGATAAGGAATAAAGGTAATGAAACTACTAGTCGTATACATGGAAAAAAAGTACTTACTTGGTTTCAAACTTTTAATGATGGTCTTGGCTATCCCTGTTGCCTTGGAGATTATAGATATTATTAGCTCAGGGTCAGCAGTTAATAGTAAAGGCAAAGAATTAATCTTAGGGGAAGAATCATATGCGTTCTACTCAAAGTTAATTAAAGAAATTGCTATTTTTGTTCTGTTTTCTTGGCTAGGCACATTCGGCTCGAAAGTTAAAAGAAAGTAACGATATTTAGACTTGTACCTGATCCTCCGACGAGGATCAGGTCATATCCACCCAAGTCATTCACCACCACTACCCCCAGATACTTCATAAGACAAACACCGATTAAGAGGTGTGTGTCCATCTTTCTATCTAGTGAACCCTGCTGCCACAGCAAGACGGTTATGGTCAGGTACTCCACCAATCGTTATACCAAACTAACTCACCATACCTTGATGCCGATGGTTATAAAGGCGCAAACATCAGTGACCTTTACACCCACTTTGACCGTCAAGGCAGTGTGATTGGAGTGGTGGATTTTAAAGGCAAAGAAGCAATACGTTTAGGCTGCACCCCATGTGGTGAGGTCTATCGCAAGAACAATGACAAAGCGTTCTGGAAAAAGAATGATACGGTTAATGCCAATACACTGGTAAGTTAACAGAAAATCACACGGGTTTCGTACAAATGGATGCGCGTTGGTATAACCCTCATACGCTCAGTTCTGCTTCAGTGATACTGAACACTCCCATAAGCGACGTTTGCCATACTTTTAGTAATTAATGCTTTGTTAAATCAGCACGATTGCTAAAACGGAAATGTCCAAGAACGTGCTAGCACCGATCTCGACAAATACGTCTTTGTTGATTATGGCTTGCCAATCATCTTATGTACGTCGTGAAGTCATATCTGGTGCGAATAACTACCCAGATAGAATTTGATTTACTAGGGTAAACACGCGCTGAAATGGCCGCTTAGAGAACTAGGTGACAAGTGGTTATTGTTGGCGAATGCATATAACGTTTGACGCTGACTAAGGTTTACTTGTCAATTGTTGCGTAAACTCGTCAGCAGGAACGGCCTTGCCATACAAAAAGCCTTGAGCATAGTTGCATTCTTCGGTTCGAATGAAGTCTTCTTGATAGCGCTCCTCTACCCCCTCAGCTATCACCATCATATTGAGTTTGTGCGCCATTGCGATGATGGCTCTTGTAAGCTCTCGGTTGTGTTGATTGTGTTCTAACTGATTGATAAAGCTGCGATCAATTTTTAGCGTATCGAAAGCGTACTTTTGCAGATAACTGAGTGAAGAGTACCCAGTACCAAAGTCATCAAGAGAAATACTGACGCCGAATTGACGCAACTGAGCGAGGACATTTTGCGCATACTCTTCATCTTGCAGCAGAATACCTTCTGTTAGCTCCAATTCAACGCACTTCGCTGGCAGTTGGTAAAGATCAATAATGTCTTGTAAGTGTTGTACAAAGTGTTGTTCCTGGAATTGGATTGGTGAGATGTTGATGGCCACTTTAAACGAGTGCGGGGATGTGCGATGCCATTCCGCAGCTTGCTTAAGTGCTTGATGCAAAACGAAGTAGCCGATTTCTATTATTTGGCCGTTACTTTCCGCTAGAGGAATAAAACGGTCTGGCGAAACTTGCCCCAGCGTTGGATTGCTCCATCGCAACAGTGCTTCAGCACCAATGATTTTCCCTCCTTGTTTGAGACAAATGATCGGCTGGAAATGGACTTCGAGTTCGTTGTTCTGCAGCGCCTTAGAAAGATGTGATTCAAGTCGTAAACGCTCTTCGGCGGCTTTTTGTGCAGCAAAATTGAAGTAGGCGACCTGCAAACCCTCGTTTTTACCTTCACTCATTGCGGAGCAGGCTCGCTGAATGAGGCTGAACGAATCTGTTGCATCCAATGGAGCCACTGCGATACCTAAGTTACAGTGCAAATTGATACTCATACCATTGACGCTAAAAGGTTGGGTGCACGCATTGGTAATTCGTTCTATGGCTTGCTCTTGAAGTTCGGGTGTACGCAGATGCTGGGCGGCCAGAACGAAATCAGAGCCAACAATTCTGGCCAGTTTCCACTTTTTGGGCAGTTTGTGGCAGATCCGTTGGCTCAGTGACGACAAAATCTGATCACCGAACATGTAACCATAGCTTGCGTTAACAAACTTAAAGTTTCTCAAACTGAAATAAATCAGGGTAATTTGTTCATCGTCTTCTAGAGAAGCCATCTGTTTAGCGAGGTCGTCCGCTAGTGTGATTCGATTGGGGAGTTTCGTGAGCGGGTCGTAGTGAAGGTGAAAATCCAAGTGGTTTTCTGCAGCAGTACGTTGCTCAATTTCTTTGAGTAAACGGCTGCTGAGATCGGCAAGTGTCTTGGTTCTTTCCGCGACTTTGTTTTCTAACTCCTGATTGAACTGGGCAAGCTCTTCTTTACGATATAGGGTTTCGAGTTGACCTTCGATAGCGGTTTGAAAGCGAGCAAGCAGCGACATTGCATCTTCATCAAAGTAACGTTCCTGGCTGTCGAGCATGCAGATAGTCCCGAAGGGGGTATCATCTGGCCAAAACACAGGCAGTCCGCAGTAACAAATCATGCCCAGCTTAATGTCTGGATTATGATCCCATTCAGGATCGTTGAGCGCATTGGGGACGTTCAGCATACGCCGCTCGCGAATCACGGTTTCACAATACAGACCATGCCCAAGTGAGTCTTTTGCATTTGGTGCGTAGGGGTTGTTTTCGCTTCGACTGCTAGAAAACACCTCAATGTCATTTTCGTGAATACGCATGACTAGCGAAGCGGGGCACTGTGTCATTTTGGCAACCAAATCAACAATTTCTTGCCAGCTCTTGAGTACAGAATCCGGAACGACCAATTGAGCGGTATCTATGTCTGCCATGACGCATATCCCTTGTTTGATTGTGAAGGCATTTATTCAGCAATGAGGTGATTCGCTTTGCCCTATTGAGTATAGGTGATCTGGATTCATAGTTACCGTGAATGTGTTCACTGATCTTTATCGGGTATCTACCGCTTACCCACCTATAGGTATAGCTTCACCAGCTCTTGCCACTTATTCTTGCCGATCACTTTGGTTAGGTCGGCGATTGAAGCGTCAGAAAGGCTACCATCCTGGTTGTAAGTCAGAGTTAGTAGTCGGGTATCTAAACTCTCCCCTTTATCCGTTAGGCTCTGATCAATAGCTTGCCAAAATGCAGGACCCTTGACGTAAAACAGTGGGTAATACTGGTACTGCTGTTCGTTTGAAACACGGTTGTGGGCTTCCAGCAGTCCCGTGCTGGCAAATGGGAAGCTTTGCTTAAAATCGCGCCACTGAGTTTGAGGATCGGTAAAGTCATACGTCGTCTTGCCTAAGGACTTGTTAGCATAGTATTCCGCAATACTTTCTGCGGCCCAAAGTGGCGAGGTTGTGTCGAGCAAATGCATCGATTCGTGAGCCGCAATCTTAAGCAGCATTGGTATCTCACTCTCTTCCAATTGACCATTGTTCAGGATGGCATTAATCAGAATCTTATCGCTCCCTGCTGCACCGCTAACGCTTCCTGCTTGTTTATCTCGACTAAAGAAAGCGATATCCCACTGATTGACAGCACTTTCAGGAAACAGGCTTATAAGATAGTTCAACTGGGATTCCAGCGCTGGCTTCCACTTTTCCATGGATTGCAAAACCTGCTCGGTATCAGTGGTGACCTTGATTGCCTTACCATTGATATCCAGTTCGACAGGCTTGAGACCCCAGACGACAAACAGCGGTGGCTGGTCGGCATTCGGCATCCAGCCACATTGGTTATCCGGAGCACAGACTTGCGCGGGAATAGGCCCTTCATTGTGCGCAGAAAACCTTGGAAGAGAGTTAAACTCGCTGACAAACCGCCAGCCCTTTTGGGGCTCATAGCTATCGATTTGTTTCGCAATATCAAAGCCGTCTTGGTCTATTTCAGCAAGTGGCAGCTGCCATGTGACATGGTCACATTGAATCGGTGTTTGGTATTCAATAGAGGTTCGATCTCCATTCGCAGCAACGCAGAACAAGTCAGGTTGTGTGTCGTTCGTGAGTGTTCTTGCTGGCACAGCCTGGAATGCTCCGAGCTGATGAGTATCGACACTGACGGCGATAACGTCAGAATGATCCGCTACCTGTTCCAATTGATATGTAAGCGTTGTTTCAGTGGAGGTGATGAGTGCAGTAGAGAGCAATAATGTGGACATAGATACGTATGAGTTATTGGTAATAAGGGTTGGAGTTGAGGGGCTGACATTAGTTCAATTCAGGATGCTCAAAACTATTTCCACGCCGGTTTTGTTGTGTGCCTACCCAAGTCGGCCTTTTGGTTTAAGGCGTGCAATATCGTTCAATAACTCTCTGGTGTGATTGGTTACCTTGAATGGGTAATTGAGGAGAACATCATGAATAATGTATTGATAGCAATGCTCGCATTTGCCTTTGTAGGCGCAGCCACACCAGGACCAGTCAATCTATTAGCGACAACTACTGCAGTTCAGCGAGGCAGCAGGGAAGCTTTCAAGCTGGTACTTGGCGCATCACTGGCCTATGCGCTGGTGGTGTTTTTATCTGGTAGCGTAATGCATCAACTGGTCGAGGTGATGCCAGTGTTGGAAGGCACACTGCGTTGGGCTGGTAGTCTATTCTTGTTGTATCTCGCTTATCAGATATTTACTGCGCCAGTGAGCGATTTGAGTTCGGCCGAGGCGAATGGGTCTGGCTGGTGGATAGGAGCCCTGACTCAACTACTCAACCCTAAAGCCTGGCTGGTCGCCATGTCAGGCGTTAGTTTGTATGTTGTCGGGCAGGTTAATCAGCAGCAGTGGCTGTGGACATTTACTAGCGTCTCTTTAGTCTGCTGTTTGCTTGGTGTCGGGTTATGGGCGATAACGGGCAGAGCTTTTGCTCACTACTTATCGCAGCCGAACAGGCAACGAGTTTTTAATCGTACTATGGCGATTATTCTTGGCGCATCTGTTAGCATGATTTGGTATTAGGGGCGCAAAGGAGCTGCGCATGAAGATAGATAAAAGTGCAAACTTCAAACAGAGTACGGTGTTGCCGTGGGTTGAGCTGCGTATCGCCAATCAAAGTACCGCCTGTTATGAAGCGCATTCTCATGATGAGTTTTCATTCGGCATCATCCAGCAAGGGCGCGCCGACTATCGTAATCATCAGGCTACCCACCATATCGGCAAAGGTGACATCGTGACCATCAATCCGGCCGATGTTCACTCGTGCAACCCGGAAGCGGGCACCTGGTCCTATAGTATGTTGTTTGTCGACACCAAACAGATGGGGCAGATTCAGCAAGAGATCCTTAGCCAGCACCATAGCGGTTATTGCGATGATTACGCCCCTTTTCGCAATCCACTAGAGCGTGACCCACACATCAAGCAACACTATTTAGCTCTGTTTAATGCGCTACAACAGGAGGCGAGTCAGCTTCAGGTTGAGTCACGCCTGTATGACTTCATTGAAAGTGCATTCAGTGAGGTGTTAACCAACAGCAAACAGGCGCCCTCATCACAACTAAAACGCGTTCAGGAGAAGTTGCTTGATGATGTCTCTTACGTCCACCAGCTAGATCAACTGGCGCAAGAAGCACAGATGAGCCGTTACCAGTTATTAAGGGCGTTCAAGCATCACTATGGCTTACCGCCGCATGCTTATCTGATGGATGAGAAGATCAAACGCGCTAAGGTGATGCTTAAATCCGGTCAGGAGATCGCAGATGTTGCCTTAGAACTTGGTTTCTCCGATCAGGCACATTTTCAACGCCAGTTTAAGAAGAAGATAGCGGTCACGCCGAAGTTCTATCAGTCGCATTTTGTTGATTGAGTGCATACAAAGGACAGGCACTAAGAATGCACTGCAATTTTGCGGTCCTATAAATGATCGTGTTTGTTCGTTTGAAAGGATATTAAAAAACCTTTCTCATTAAGCTATTGAGTTTGATACATTAGTAAAGAATTATAACGACAGAGATGCATATGAAAACGTTCTTGGACTCTATTACTACTTCGTTGCAACAGCGATTGTCTAACCCGCTTTTAGGTTCTTTTTTTCTAAGTTGGGCAGTAATAAATATCAAAACGATTATTTCGGTAATCACTCTTAGTGGTCAAGAACGAATCGAATACCTCAACACCCTAAAGCTCGATTATTATACTGATGTTATATACCCTTTTATCGGAGCATTAAGCTATTTATTTATATTGCCTCTTATTCAAAGGTGGCTAGACAATACGAAATATCACCTCATAGATAAAAAAAGAAAGAAGGATAAAAATCAGCAACTTAGAATGGATAGTTTTGAAAGTAAGAAACTCAATAGAAGCCTGAGTACGTCTACCTTAGAGTATTGGTCCAAGGTTAGAGAGGTAGAAGTTGAAGAGCGTAGAGAGTTAGCTAAAGCCAATCTAAGTAATTGGGATCAAGAGAAAAAGAGCTTAGAAGCGCAATTAAGTTCCTTGAAGTCTAAGGAATCTGCTTTTATGAATCTGAATGATACATTCGTTACTCTCAAAGAGAATAATGAGAAAGTTTCTAACTTAAAAATTAATGCGGACTACGATACCCGATTAGCTGAGATGAAAGAGCATAGTATCCAAGTGAACCGATTAATTTCTCATATCGAAACCTACATGAGCTCTATAACTGAAGATGAAAGGGACTTCATAATCAATAATTTATTAATTGACACTAAACAGCCGCTTGGACGATTAAATCATAGAGATATAGCAACTCTTCTCAAGAATATTGCCACCGACACCACAGCTTCAATAGTAGCAGAAAATGAAACTTCTTCATTTTATGAAACTCAAAAAAGGATTAATGAGCTTTGTGTTGCAAATGATGAGACTTTGACTCGAACTCCTTATTACACCATACATGCGACCGAGTCTTGATGTTTTAGCGAAAATTGAATTGGCGCATTAGGTAATGTTGTTTTGCGTTGAAAGGACACACATATCAATACAAAGGACAGGCACTAAGAGTTCGCTAATCTGGTAAAAAGGAGCCATTTGGCTCCTTTTTGCAAATGAAATCTAGAAAAGTCACACATACGAAATTAGAAGTGTTTAACGTGACTTACTATGCAGCTTGGGAGTGTATAAAACGTGCATTGCCAGACCATCTTATCCAGGCTGTTCAGCTAAATCCCCTCGACAACTAGCCTTAAAAAAGTGGCGACAAAGTGGCGACAACTGTCAGTTAACCTCGGTTTTTGTCGGTTATTGTCAGTGAATCGCCACTATTTAGTTAAGCTGGGTTGTAATAAAATCAACCAGTTACGCTACTTCGGTCTCTTCTGCGATAAATCCACCGGTCTGGTGAGCCCACAGTTGAGCGTAGATACCGCCGCTTTCGACCAGTTCCTGGTGGGTGCCTTGCTCGACAACTTCCCCTTTATCCAGAACGATTAAGCGGTCCATTGCCGCGATGGTTGATAAACGGTGGGCAATCGCGATAACGGTTTTGCCTTGCATCAACTCGTTTAAGCTTTCCTGAATCGCAGCTTCTACCTCAGAGTCGAGTGCTGAAGTAGCTTCATCAAGGATCAGCAGTGGCGCATCTTTAAGTAGCACGCGTGAGATAGCGATACGTTGACGCTGACCACCAGATAGCTTAACGCCGCGCTCACCGACCTGAGCATCGTAGCCAGTGTTTCCAAACGGGTCGCTTAGGGTTTCAATAAACTCATGAGCGTGTGCCTGTTTGGTGGCTTTTAACAGGTCCTCTTCAGTCGCATCAGGGTTACCATATAAGATGTTATCGCGAATCGAGCGGTGCAGCAGTGAAGTGTCTTGCGTCACCATACCGATTTTGCTGCGCAGTGAATCCTGAGTAACGTCTGAGATCACCTGACCATCAATCTTGATCTTACCGCTCTCAACATCATGGAAGCGTAGCAACAGGTTAACCAGTGTCGATTTACCTGCACCGGAGCGGCCAACCAGACCTACTTTTTCACCCGGTTTGATATTGAGGTTGAGGTTGCTGATCACCCCTTTCTCTTTATCACCATAATGGAAGCTAACGTCGTCGAACTCGATACCACCCTGGCTTACAGTCAGAGGCTTAGCGTCAGGCTTATCCTCAATATCGATAGGTTTTGCCATGGTTTTCATGCCATCAACAACGGTACCCATGTTTTCAAACAGAGCGCCGACTTCCCACATGATCCACATCGACATGCCGTTAATACGTAGTGCCAGAGCAATGGCAATCGCAATCGCGCCAATGCTGATTGAGTTGTCCATCCATAGGTAGATAGAGAGAGCACTGATGGCGAAAACTAAGATGTAGTTGGTCACTTCTACCGCGACATCAAAACCTGTTACCAAGCGCATCTGGCGATAAACGGTATCAAGGAAACCGTTCATGCCTTTCTCTGCGTACTCAGTTTCGCGTTTGCTGTGCGAGAACAGTTTTACCGTTGCAATATTGGTATAGCTATCAACAATACGTCCGGTCATCGTTGAACGGGCATCCGCTTGTTCTGTCGCAACCTTCTTTAGCTTAGGTACGAAATAGAGCTGAATACCGACATAACAGAACAGCCAGACAACCATAGGGATCATCAGGCGCCAATCTGCCTGAGCCAGCAGAACAACGATTGAAGTGAAGTAGACCGAGACATAGACAAATACGTCCATGGTTTTCATTACTGTTTCACGTACTGCTAGCGATGTTTGCATAACCTTGGTCGCTACACGGCCTGCAAAGTCGTCCTGATAGAAGTTGAGACTTTGCTTTAGCAGGTAACGGTGCGCCAGCCAACGAATCGACATTGGGTAGTTCCCCAATAGGGTCTGGTGGACAAGCAATGAATAACCGATAACCAGAATCGGCATGACAACCAGCAGAAGAGTTCCGTAGAAAATGAGGTCACTCTGGTTGTCTTGCCAAAAGGTTTCAGGATTACTGTTCGATAGCCAATCAACCAGATTACCCATAGCGCCGAACAGGGATACTTCGACAATCGCAACGATGGTCGCCATGATCGACATAATGATCAGTGGAACTTCGAATCCTCGGGTGTAGTGGCGACAAAAGGCAAAAATGCCCGTTGGCGGCTGATCAGGCTCCTGTTCGGGAAAAGGCTGGGTAAAGCCTTCGAATTTCTTAAACATATATATTTCCTAAACACGCAAATAAAACAGAAGAGATGCCGTAAGGCACAAGCGTTCGTCCATAAATAGGAAGGGCGCGGTTATGGTATACCCTTGGTCTATTAAATGTAACCAGTTTATTATTCTTTCTCTTGCATAATATCCATTGCGCTATGGATAAAATCTACTCAAGCCATAAGTCTTACTGTGATTTTAATGTATGGCAGTTAATATTACTGTTGAGCGGGCTAAATTGCAGGTCAATTCAGTAATCTTTCATTTAACAATATGTCTACAATTGGCGTAAGTGAGTGAGATTAATTGAGTTAGTCACAATGTTGAAACAGCAAACCCTACTAAAAAATAAACAATCTTCAGTACAGAACGCTAACTGTGTGGTAATGGTGCCACCAAAAGAATTTGCGTTTAATGCTGAAACGGCTCAAGACAATGAATTCCAACATCAAGTAACCGAATCTACTAGTCAGGTACGCGAAAAAGCGATGCAAGAGTTCAACACTATGGTTGATACTTTGCGTCAGGCTGGTGTTCAGGTTGTGGTATTTGATTATCCGCAGGGTAGTGTCGAAACCCCAGACGCGGTTTTCCCTAACAACTGGTTTAGCACTACGGCTGACGGTCAGCTATACACTTTCCCTATGGCGTGTAAAAACCGTCAGCAAGAAGTGAAGGCAGATGCTTTGGTTGAAGCGTTAGAGCTTGCCGGTCGTCCTGTTCTGGGCCAAGACAGTCTGACCTCTTACTTAGACGATGATGCTCACCTGGAAAGTACGGGTGTGATGGTTAAAGACCATGTTAACAAGACCGTTTATGCTGCGTTGTCTCAGCGCTGTGATCGCGAAGTCCTTGAAGATTACGCAGAGCGTATCGGTTATGACCGTGTTGTATCATTCCAGACAGCACTACCATCAGGTAAGCCGATTTATCACACCAATGTGATGATGGCGGTCGGTGAGAGCTTCTGTGTTATCTGTGACGAAGTAATCCCTGAGTTTGAGCGTCGCTTTGTGATAAAGTCACTGGCGAAAGATAAGCAGGTGATTTCAATCTCGCTAGAGCAGATGAATCAGTTCTGTGGCAACATCCTTCAGCTAGAAACAGTGAATGGCGAGAAAGTGATTGCTATGTCTCAGTCGGCGTTTGATGCTTTCTCTCCGGCGCAACGAGCTCAGCTATCGAGCCACGGTAAGCTGCTACCATTCAATGTTAAGACGATCGAAAACATTGGCGGTGGAAGTGTGCGTTGTATGCTTGGTGAAGTCTTCCTGCCGAGCCGCACCAACCAGTTACAACCAGCAACTGAATAACTCCGAACAAACTGAATCGACACCAAATTGGTGTCGATTTTTTGTTGGGGCGAATGTATCTGATCGCTGCGATAGTCTTTACTGGTAGTACTTTTCCAGATAGTCGCGCAGCGCATCAATATCAACTGGCACGATCCCGGTTTTGTCGGGTCCTTTTTTTACGAGCCCTTCTTTAATCAGCTCGTGAATGATGCGCGTATAGGCTCGCTCAGTACAACCGAAGCGTTGCGCTTCCTGATACATATAAGTATGGCTTGATGAGCGTGCATCACTGCTATGGCGACTGATCATATCCTTGATGATGTTGAACTTAAGCGGGTAGAGCGAACGCTCCATCGCGATATGCATGGTATTGAGATAGATGTTGGACATTCTATGTGTCATCCAGAAGGTCACGCATGCATCAGATATCAGCAGTTCGGCGAACTTATCTTTGGGGATGACGATCAGTTGAGCATCAGCGGTTGCTACTACACTAAAAGGGCTTGGCGCTTCGGAGAAGAATTCCATCTCACCAAAAAAGTTATCTTCAATGTAGTAGTCACCTAAGCTGAGGGTCTTGCCATTCTCTGCGGTGTGCAGGACAGAAAAGCGCGCCGCTTGTGACCAGTAAATCTCGTTCACTTCACTGTGCTGACGGATGATGCAGTCGCCTTTCTGAACTTGAATGGTTCGGTATTGTTCGCTTTTCACTAACTGACGAATTTTGTTCAATCCGTCACTTAAAATTTTGTTCTTATCCATAGTGAATTTTGTTTATTCAACAAAGTGTTGAATGATTTCGCCTCTGACCGGACAATTGTCGTGTTACTTATCTAAGATAATCATATAACATGATTTTTATTGTAATCAAAAACAAAGGATAAAGTGTGTGAGTCGCTATTATTGCTATAGTTGCAGTAGCGTATTGTTATCCCCACTTTATCGTATAAGCAGTGAAAGTTAGGACTGAACCAGATGAACTATTTTGATCTCCCGAAAATTGATCTCCATTGCCACCTAGATGGTAGCCTTCGCCCACAAACAGTAATTGATTTAGCTGCTGAGCAGAACATCGAGCTACCAAGCACAGATGCGGAAGTCATCAAAGAGATGATGGTTGCACCAGAAACTTGTCCAAACCTGCAAGAGTACCTTGACCGCTTTGCACTACCAATCAAAGTGATGCAAACCGCAGAAGGTATCGAGCGTATCTCATTTGAGCTATTTGAAGATGCTGCAAAAGAGAACGTTAAATATTTAGAAGTCCGTTTTGCGCCACACCTGCACATTCAACAAGGTCTTAGCCACGAGCAGATCATTGAAAGTGCTGTAAAAGGCATGAAACGCGCAGAAGCTCTATACGACATCAAGGGTAACTACATTCTGTCTGCGGTTAAGTTCCTGCCTTCAGATACCATTCCGCCAGTGCTGGACGCGGGTGAGAAGTTCCTTGGTAACGGCGTGGTGGCGTTTGATTTGGCTGGTAGTGAACTAGACAACTTCGCCCATGATTACGTGACTTACACTCAGTACGCACGCGATAAGGGCTACCGCATCACGATTCACGCAGGTGAACAGGGTTGTGGGCAGAACGTTTATGATGCTATTGAACTGCTTGGTGCAGAGCGTATCGGTCACGGTGTAGCTATCAAAGATCATGAACAAGCTTACCAGCGTGTTAAGCAAGACGTTGTTGGTCTTGAAGCTTGCCCAAGCAGCAATGTGCAGACTAAAGCGATTCCAGAGCTTAAACTGCACCCACTAAAAGAGTTCCATAAAGATGGTCTGCCAGTGACGATCAACACTGACAACCGTACTGTGTCTAATACCACAATGACTCAAGAAGTTGAGAAAGTAATGGAACTGTTTGATCTGACGGCTGAAGATTACGCGCAAATCTACCGTGCAAGTGTAGAGCAGTGTTTTGCCAGCGACGAAGTGAAACAGAAGCTGATGCAGTACATCTAATCTGTTGTCAGACTGATTGCAGATATAAAAAAACCGCCCACAAGTTGGGCGGTTTTTGGTTTTAAAGCGATTAGAACTTCACTTGGTAGTTCAGAGTGAAAGTACGGCCGCGACCTTTGTATTGGTATAGCGCATCGCTACCTGAGTACCAGTGTTGAGCACGCTGACTCCAGGTTGTGTAGTAATCTTCGTTTAGCAGGTTCTTAATACCAAAGCCCAGATTACCAACCGGAAGCTGGTAGTTACCTGTGAAATCAACGACTGTGAAGCCATCTAGCTCACGTTGATCAGCATCTTCGTAGTCAAACATAGTCAGGCTTTGTAGCTTCAGGCTGTAGTCATTGTCGTACCAGCCAACCCACGCACCTGCTTTAGAAGTGCTCGCTTCCATCGCTTTGTGATCTTCCCAGCCAGCGTCTGTTTCAGTTTCTGTCACAACATAGTGACCTAATAGACCAAGCTGTAGCATGTCTGTTGCCCAGTAGCTGATTTGAGCTTCCGCGCCGTAGACACGTTTTGGATCTGCAAGTCCTGAGATAGACAGGTCATCTGCGTACTGAACGGTTGCGCTTGAGTGCGAGTAGTAGATTGCAGATTGCAGTGAGAGATTATCTAAATCGTTACGGTAACCGATCTCGTAGCTGTCGGTTGTGATTCCATCTAGCTTAGAGGCTGCGACATCTTGAGTAGCGCTCTTACCGTAGTAGCGATATAGCTGAGGGATATCGAAACCTTGTGAGAAGTTAGCCCAAACCTGAGAAGTAGGGTTTATGTGATAGATAGTACCAATGTTAAACAAGCCTTCAGCGTAATCTGTCGAGCCACCAGGAATGAAGTCCGAACTAGACGTCGCTTGGAAGTCAGACACGTCTATGTCCATTTTCTGGTAGCGATAACCCGCCTGAAGTGACCAATCTTCCATGATGCGGTATTCCGCTTGAATGAAGCTGGCGATGGATTGAGTGTCGATCCCTGGGTAACGACCTTGCATTTCGCTGATGACGTGTACTAAACCGCCCGTAGCCTCGGTCGTAGCTTGATCGTAGATCGCTTTGTCGCTATCAAACTTATCGATGTAACCGTCGATACCGTAGGTCAGGTTCCAAGAACCCAATGATTTATTCAGTGCCACTTTCATTGCCAAAATATCAGTAGATTGGCGAGAGGAGTTAGTCGACAGAGTTGCCTTGCCATCAACTGTGTAAGGCATGAAGGTGTGATCTTCGGTACGGTAAGAGAGTTCGGCGATGAGCTGGTGGCTTAAGAAGTTGTTGTTGCTGTATGCCGCACTTAACATGACACGCTCGGTGCCTTGTTCGCGATCCGCTGAGTAGCCTTCTCTGACATCGACAAACTGGAAGTTACCGCTGCCATCTTTTTCAAAGTACAGGCCGTAAGGGGTGTCTTGTTGGCTATCGTAGTATTGCGCTAACAAGTTTAGCTGCTGGCCTTCAGCAATATTAATTTGTAGGTTACCTAGCAGGTCAATGGTTTCGTTAAACTGAGTCGAACCCTGAGTAATATCCGGAGTTACCATCTCACCATCGGAATCGAAAGAGCCTTGTGTTTTGGTGTAAGCGATTGATGCGCGTCCCTGAACTTTCTCGTTACCACCAGCGATTGACTGAGCCAGTTTGTAGTCAAAATCTTCACTTGATGAGAAGCCTGATGTCCCACCAACAAATGATTCAAATTCGACTTCTTCACCGGACGCTTTTTTAGTGATGATGTTGATAACACCACCCGCAGAACCAGCACCATAAATCGATGTTGCACCAGACAGTACTTCGATGCGATCGATGTTGAATGGGTCAATTGAGTCTAACTGACGGCTTAGTGAGCGAACTGATTGTAGCGAAACACCATCAATCATTACCATCAGGCTACGACCACGTAGGTTTTGGCCTGAGTGGGTACGGCCACCACTGCTTACATCCAGTGAAGGGATAGTCGCTGCCAGAATCTCATCAAGGCTTTTACCACCACGGTATTCTTGCTCGATAGTCTCTGAGTCAATGTACCAAACGGTGCCTGGAATATCGCTGATCGCTTTTGGCATGTGGCTTGAAACAACCACCATCTTCTCTTCATTGCTGTATTCTTCTGCGTGCGCGGGGAATACAGTGGTAGCAGCGACTGCTAATGCGATGGCGGATAGTGGAAAACTTCCTTTTTTAACGTTCATTTTCTTCTCTATGTTTATTGTTTATAGGCTCCACAAGAGTTGCTCCCTTGTGTGATGACCTTGGTTATTGCTTTGGTAATTAAGCCTTTGCCCCGGATGTTCTCCGAGACAAAGTGCTCAAACTGGTAATGAAAAAATTGGCTTAAATAGTGGTTTTTTCGCTGCTTGGCGTAGGGCTCAGCCAGTCGATCATTCCGCGGCCTGCATCGGTATCAAATAAGGTTTCACCGGCAAGACGGTTAATGATCTTGGCACTGCGCCACGCCATCAGGCTTAACTGCGGCTCCGCGATTCCATGACTGTGCATACCCGCATTGACCGCAAAGATCTTGTTAGTTTGCTGACCTTCCCACTTCAGTTCGAAGTCGGCATTCATCTGATAACGGTTGTGCTCATCCATATCTAACAGCGGCAGCAGATCGCGCAGACACGCTGGGTAAGGTGCTTCAAAACCGGTTGCCAGAATAACGATGTCAGCCTGATGAGTTTCGAGGTTTTGCCCCAGAGCATTGCTGGCGGTAAGCTTGAAGCCCTCAGAGTTCTGGCTCATGTGAGTCAGGGTGCGGTGAGGTAACAATTTGACCCACTTATCCTCTTTAAGAACATCAAAGCGGTGGTAGAGCTCCTGATAAATCGTCAGAAGGGCTTTTTGGGTAATACCGTCAGAGGTGAGCTTCTGGTTGGTGATTTCGGTGTTCTTTACCGTTGGAGACAGGTTAATAAACGCATCAACGTAATCAGGTGTGAAGAACTCGTTAGTAAATGAAGCTTCATCAAGCGGCTGATAATTAGAACGACGTGACAACCAATCGAGCGATTTCGGTTTACCCCATTTACTTTGCAGTGCATTGATAAAGATATCCGCGCCACTCTGACCGCCACCGATGATCATCACACGTTTGTTCGTGAAATCTCTGTCACGCAGACCGATTTCAGCGGCGTGGAAAACGCGTTCACCAATATGAGATTGAGCACATTCAGGGATGAACGGCACTTTACCGGTACCGATACACAAGTTGTCAGCCTGATAAACCCCTTGGTTTGTATGCAGGTTGAAGGTTTTACCTGTGTATTCGACCTGTTCTACGCGAGTAGAGAACTGAACATTGTCCATCTGATGCGCAGCCCACGCTAGATAGTCAGAGAATTCATGACGACTGATACACTGCAGTTCTGCCGACAGGAAGCGATAAAACTTCTTAGTTTTGACCAGATACGAGAGGAACGAATAACGATTCTCCGGGCTGATCGCCGTGACCAAGTCTTTGAGGAACATGGTCTGCATGTTGGTGTTATCCAACAGTAAGCCTGGATGCCATGCAAAGTGTTCTCTGCCCTCAAAAAAGCGTGACTTAATTTGTGGCTTTTCATTTAACAGCGCAGCGACGCTAAGGTTAAATGGGCCAGCACCAATACCAGCTAGATCGAGTTTGACGTTGTGAGTGTGTTCCATGAGCACAATCCTTTTCTTGGGTTATTTATGCGGCTTAACTTGCCGTTATTATTGTTTTGTTGCTTTAAGCTTGTTGTTCCGCTTGCAGTGCGGTCACTAGCGGGTTGTCGAGCATGTCATCCATATCGGGTAACATTCTCGATGCGCTGGCATCGGTACTGTGGCGGAATTTGGCTAAGTTAAGGCCTATGCGCAAAATGCGCGGTTTGAATAGATCGAATTTACTAAATCGGTGTTGATAGTCAGGCTGCTGCGCCATGTAGGCTTTGATTCGCTGACCCAACAGGGCGTAAAACTGCGACTCTGAGAAGCCGAGCTTAGCGACCAAAGGTGAAATAAAACGCAGCGTGGTAACGAAGTGTCCAGTTTGTAGATCGTGGATGATCAACTCTTCTTCGAGACGCACTGTTACCTCTTTTACGCTCGACTCAAGCGTAGCCTGCTCTGGGTAATCGCTATCAACCAGACGCATGTCGCCCTGAAAATCTTTAAGTAGAATGCGCTTTGGAAGGTCGTTTTCTAATACCAGAGTGACGTTCTGTCCGTGAGCAATCAGAGAGACACCGTATTTACACAACAGGTGGTAGTAAGGAATAACGACCGCATCGAACATCTTACTCAGCCACGTCTCAACAGAGACGCCTGAACGTTCAATGTATTCTGCGATAAGCGGATTGCCCTGATTGTCGCTTTCCATTAATGCCGCCATCAGAATTGCCTGCTCACCTTGCTTGAGCTTTGAAGCTGCAGATTCACGCCAGATAACGCCAAGCAGTTCGTGGTAGCGATAAGGTGCCTGTTCTAGTAACTGGTAATCGGCCTGAGCTGCAAAGGCAGCGGCGGGCTCCTGAAGAACTTCAGCTTGCTTTTCAACCAGCAGTGGATCTGAACTAAATACAGATTCTATCCAGTCAGATGCAGTAGGACCTGCAAGAATATAGCGGCCGGGAATGCCTCGGTAGCATGAGGTATTCATTATCGTTAGTGGCAGCTTAATGTCGTAGCTGTCTGGTCGAGTGATGTTACTTAACGTTCGTAGTGAGAGTTGTGGCAGGAACTGATCACCAAACTCGCCGAGGTAGATCAGTTTCTTCTCAGCCATTTCACGGATAAACAGTAGCGATAGCTTGTTGCTCCATTGCCACGGATGAACAGGAACATAGCTGTAGTCTGCAATATCAACCCCGTAGGAAGCGACAATGCTATCCAAGGTTTTACGCTCTGATTCATTCATTGACGCGTTAAGTAGCTCTTGCCAGCTGACGCTATCGTTAGTCGCGAGTTGCAGAATGGAGTGTTCCACTGCCACCCAACCAAGCTGGAAAGCGCGTTCTGATTCTGGTGCGTAGAGCTTTAAATCATCACTGCCCCAGCCGCGTCGACCTTTGTTAAAGGCAAATTTAGGGTGACCGTCGAAGTAGGTCTGCTGCTGCTCGCAAGGGAGCAGGGCTAAATCTCGAGCGGTCAGCGCCTCTTTTCGCTGCATCAACTTACAGTCGCTGAGCAGAGTCGCATTAAGATCCTCTAAGTGTTCGGCGAATGCGTCATCAGTCATGTTGAGCAGAGACTGCAAGTCACGCATTAACAGGGCTGCGGAAATGCTCTGTTGTGGCTGGCGGACAATTGAGCCAGGTTCAATCAAAACCTGACCCCAAATGTTTTCACTACCTTGGAATTGGTAGCTGACTTGATTGGCGAGCTTTAGCGTATAACCCTGAGCGTCCTGCTCGAAACGAAACGCCTGTTCATAGGCAAATTCGCTGATGATCTTAGCGACCATTCTCTGGTTAGCCAGCGGCCAGTATTTATGTAGCGCTATCTGTTCCATTACCACTGCTCCGAGAAGAAACGGTCACGTGTCATCATCAGCAAAGCTGAACGTTTGTGCGGGAAGTTAAACTCAAAACACTTTTCGTAACCGAAAGGCAGGATGCGATTAAACAGACGTTGATTGTCCGATCTCGGTTCGAGAACGATACGCTGAGTCCGCGCGTCATCAATGAACAGGTAATGGCTGATCCCTTTCATCCAGGCGTTAAAGAACTTAGGACCACGGAACTGTTGTTCACCGACAAGCAGGTGAATACCTCGATCAAAGTCCTGTACGTCGAAGTAAGGGCTGAGTCTGTCTTCTGCTACCCAGTAAGCTTCCACATAGCCAAAAGGTTGACCGTTAAACTCACCAATCAGTGGAATAATGTGAGGGTCTGCCATGCGTTGCTGAAGGAACTCTGCCAGCTTTTCCTCACTCCATGCCTGCTCCCAAAAATGGGCCACGCGCGGGTCGTTCATCCAGCGAGTAAACTGAGCCAGATCCTTGTCGATATCAACGGTACGGAAGCTTACTTCCAACTCAGCATCAACGTCATATCTCTGATAAACGCAACCTTCGGGCTTTGACGGCCTTAAAGGGTGATGTCGGTATTGGTCGTTCGACTGAACTAAACGCTTTGGGAAATGGGTTGAAGTTTTGTGGCGATGCCAAAACAGCGGTAATTGATAAAAACCGCTGCGATGAAGCTCACCGTTGATGACAGGAAACTCTTGAGTGAGTCGCTGCTCTACCTGTTGATCGTCGCTGGCGAGGGCGATGGACTCTAACTGCTTGTGCAGGCTAAACAGTTGGTCAAGTTCGTTAACCAATGTCTCGAATAAGGCCGAGTGATCAAGGTCACTGGCCTGAACGGTAACGCGTACATTGGGAGTGGGGTTATCCTGATAGATAAAAGTGGTGAAATCAGACATCTGCGGCTTCCTTGACGCGAGCGAGAGGGTTAGGCAGATCAAAGTAAATGACTGCCGGATCGGGAATAGAGTTCTCGTTAAAGTTCTGCAGGTAGCAGAAGAAGTTGCCCTTGCAACACAACGACTCACTGTTCAGTACATAGTTCAGACAGCGATCATCATTAACACCGCTTTGCAGCAGAGCAGCGAGCTTGTCGTGAAGAATTTCGATCAGCTGTGACTCTTGCACATCGAGGTTGGCACAGATTGCTGAGATAACGTTAAAGGTAGAGTTGATGATTAGGTAGTAAGCGAAGTAGCGCTCGACCTTCTCTTGGTTCCAGTAGTTTTCTAGCGTCTCTTTCTCATCGCCGAGCAGGCTGCCGAAGCGCTGCAGTGCAAGGTCTGTATATCCCGTTCCCTGACAATCTCGGTAGTACATACCGACAGGGAAACCTTGCTCAAGTTGCATCACAATGTTTTGCTGGTGGGCGAGGAAAACAATGCCGAAGTTAGCCTGTAAGTGGAAAAGCGAAACGACACTGTGGGTACAGTAAGCATCAAACCACTGCTTCGCTGCTTGCTGATGTGACAGATTGTCCTGTTGCGCGTAATGGCGAATTCGCTCGGCTACCAAGCTGGAACCACCATAAGGGTTTTGCTGGGTTAATGTCGCGAGAACTACCGCTTCCTGCTCGGGTTTATCTTCGAGAGGGTTGTCTCTGAATGCCACAAGACTCTCGTCAATGATATTTCCCTGACTATCTTTAAGACCGATATAAGCTGGCTCTTGCATCAGCTGGAAACCAAAGCCTTTACCAAGCTGCTGATCAAGAATTTCTTGCTGGAACAAGTCATTGAGACGTGTGCCGCGAATCACTTCTTTAAGCGACAGGTTACGAATTGAGTTGGTCAGCTTCACGCTTAGAGAGAACTTAAGCATATAAGGCAGTGAAGGCGCGTAGAGCGAACGGGTTGAAGAGGTTGGATACCAGTTGACACCAATTTGGCCAAGGTTGTTCAGTTGACCGTTCTTAAGGTATTCCTCTATCGATGGGTTACTTGCCATTACGCTCCATTGCCAAGGATGGACAGGCAGCAGGCTCTTGTCTTGTGCGATAGCTTCGGTTAACGCTTGTTGTAGTTTTGGTTCATGAGTGACCAGCTCTGACATACGTTGTTGGCATGGGATACCTGCAGAACTTCCCTGGGCAATAAGCTGGTTATCAACGCTTAGCCAGTAGAGCTGGAACTGACCGCCAAGTTCTGGTGAGTAAACTTTGGCATCCTCAAGACTAAACTGTTCACGACTTTTCGGTGCTGGGTGGAATGAATGACCTATTAATAAACCTTGTTCTGCGGTTTTGAAGTCCAGTTTGTCGGTAAAGAGTCGGGTTTGATAAGGAGAATGTTGGATGCCTTGACTGGTGTTGCGCTGACTTTCCAGCACGCGAGTCACGAAGATCTGTTTCTGTTCTTCACTGATGAATCCGACAATTGCAGGTTCGGACACCATCAATTCGATAAGCTGATTGTCGGATAATGTCGTTACCGAATCACCACTAAGTAACAGGGCAGGCAGTTGGTACTCGTGACTACCCAATTGCGAAAAGTAGCTAAGTGGTATGTGAATGGTTCGTCCACCTGATAGTGGCAATTGATAAGTGTAACCTTGCGGATGTGATTCGATTTGTACGGTATGACTTTCTCGGGCAAGAGAGTTGAGAAAACAAGCTAAGGCGGGGTCATTATTGCTGATCTGCTGGTTTGAGTTCTCTGGGTTGAGCCGATCGTTTTTACGATTCATTTTTCTTTCTCAAATTATTATTAATTAAACTGACAGCACGAATGCTAATTATTATCATTCGTATGATCAACTATTTTTTAATAATTTGTCGAAAATGGTAACAAGGGCTCTAAGTGTTTAATTTATCAATAAGCTTTATAGTATGGTTGCACAGCGGAGGACCATATCGAGACCTCCGCATATGCGCAACTTACTCGCTGTTTCGCGACCATTCGCTGCTATTTCCTCATTAAATAGAGGAAGTAACCCCCACCGATCAGCGAGGCTAATAGTCCAGCAGGGAATTGCCAAGGGAACCATAGAGTTCTGCCTATCCAGTCCGCCGTGACCATAATAATTGCACCTAGAAGTGCAGCAGTGATCATTTGCGGTATCGCGCGATATTGATGGAGTGAACGCGCCATATGTGGCGCTAGCAAGCCAATAAAGCTTAATGGACCAATGACTATGGTGCAGAGGGTTGTTAACGCAGCAACGATAAGCAGCAGCACTAATCTGACCATGGTCGCGTTGAGGCCGAGGCTAGTGGCAGTCACTTCACCGAGATTGACCAGAGTAACCCAGCGATGAAGCGAGAGAGCCAGAATTCCAACAAGGCAGACACCGCCAGCTAATAGCCACATGTCACCAAGGCTGACTAAATAGGTTGAGCCTGACAGCCAGGTAAGCAGGGCGGCGGCGTTGTCGTGGCCTGAGCTCATGGCAATTCTTAGCAGGGCGTCCAGTCCTGCGCTAAGGGCGATACCCGTCAATAAAGTTTGCGTTGGGGCGAAATTGTGTCGTCTGCCCATTAACCAGACTAAGCCTGTTACTGAAGCTGCCCCGAGGGTACCGAGTAGCATTTGCTGCTCCCGCTCAATCGCTACGCCAGTCAGAGTACCAAGAACCAGAGCCAATGCTGCGCCAGAGCTGATCCCCAGTACTTCAGGGCTAGCCATTGGGTTATTGGAAATACGCTGAATCACTGTGCCAGCAAAGGCCAGCCCAATCCCTGCCAATAGCGCGACCATGATTCGAGGTGCTCTCAGATCAAACAGAGACTGAGTGAGTGTTGTGCTCCAGCCTGACGGGGTTTTGCCTACCATTAAAGCGATGATGACAGCAGCTAACAGAACACAAATAAGCATGATGGTAATTCTGGTCGCGCCAATGGTTCTATACTGGCCAACCGAATCGGTGCGGGCTTTGAGGTCGGATTGTAGTTTGGTTCGTTGCAATAACCAGAGTAAAAATGGTGCGCCAATCAGGGCGGTCATTGCTCCTGTGGGTAGCAACTCTCCTCCGACACCTGAAAAAGGCTGAATCACAAGATCGACAATCAATAGCAGTAGACCGCCTACTAAGCCACTAACAACAATCTGTTTTGCAAGTGTTCGCGCGCCCAACATTCTCGCTATTGCCGGTGCAACAATACCGACAAAGCCGATCAGACCAACTTCACTGACCACGGCTGCGGTAATAAAAATAGCCAGCGACAGGCAAAGCAATTTAATCTGCTTGATGTTGACCCCTAAGGAAGTGGCAACATTGTCACCGAACTGAAGTACAGACAGAGGTCTCTGCAGTATCAACAGTAGGATAGTGGGTAGGGTAACAAGCGGTAAAAGTACCTGAGTGCTCGACCAATCATTCTGGTTGAGTACTCCGGCACCCCAGACAAAAACAGTCGTTAAACGTTGCTCATGCAATAGCAACAGCATGGTGTTAACCGAACCAAGGAAAAGGCTGACCACCAGACCGGCCAAAACCATATGTAATGGTGAAAACCCTCTGCTGGAACTAAGGAGAAAAACCAGTCCTGTAGCGAGGCAGCCACCAATAAAGGCCGGAACAAAATTAGGAATTAAACTGGTGGCAGGGAGCAGTAACAGACCGAGCACCATGCCGAACTCGGCTCCTGCTGCGACTCCAAGCGTCGTCGGAGAGGCGATTGGGTTGCGCAATACAAACTGCATCACGCAGCCAGCAACTGCGAGCGCGAAGCCGCAAATCAGCGCCACAGCTAGCCTTGGCAGGTAAGTGTAATGGGTAATGATATGTTGGTAGTTGGCCGAATCGAAGTGAAACAGCGACTGCCAAATTAAACCGATTCCCTGTGAATAGGGAGCGGTCACTTGCAGTAACCCACTAACCAGCGCCATGACAGCGATGGTTAGTAGAATAGGTTTGATATTGAAGTTTTGGCTACTGCGCTGCGCGATATTGCCTGCGTCCATTAAGGTTTAACTAACTGTTGAGTGATATGGTCACTGAAACGCTGTGCAGCAATAAGGCCGCCGAACGTCCAGATTGCAGGAAGTTCATAGACTGAATCAGTGCGGGTAAATTCCATTGCCTGCCAAAGTGGCGACTGGTTAAGCTGTTTACGCTCTTTCTCCTTAAGAGGGCCAAAAAGTATCACGCTGGCACCTTGGTGTTCGGCAAGTTTTTCAGTTCCGGTCGTGGTGAATCCCCACATGTTTGTGGTTTCGTTCCAGTCATTGCGCATGCCCATTGCGTCAATCGTGTCTTGAGCTAAAGAGCCTTTGCTATGGACACGGAGTGTCTTGTCGTTGATGAAACGAGCAAAAATAACCGGTTTTTGTGCAGAACCAGCGGCTTGGATTTTACGACCGTTTTCAGCCAGACGCTGGTGTGTCTGACTGATCACCAATTCTGCTTGCTGTTGCTTGTCGAATAGCTGACCTAAAGAGCGAGTAATGGACTCTGCTGATTTTAGCGGTTGTTTCTCTTCACTGTAGATAGTGAAGACAAGGACAGGAGCGATCTGGCTAAGCGGCTGGTAAGCTGCGGCCATATGGTTACTGATCAGTATTACGTCAGGCTTAAGTTCACTCAGCAGTTCAAGGTTGGGTTCTCTGCGCGAGCCTACATCAGTGACCTCTGGGCTTAGCTCTGGTTCTGCTACCCACTGCTGGTAGCCTTGAGGGTTGGCGACACCTTCCAGTTCAATACCTAAGCTAAGTACGGTTTCAGTAAGTGCCCAGTCTAACGCAACCACCTTTTTTGGTGACTGTTCAAAAGTGCTCACCCCCATTTCATGGGTAATCTCTATTGCGTAACTTTGAGCAGAGACTAAAGCTGCACACAACATCACGAATAACTTTTTCACAATGAATTCCTTTTTTGGGTTAAGGGATATAACTTATTGGCTGACCAGTCGTCGGGTGAGGGAACAGTGCCAGTTCCATACCGTAAATCTTTCTCAGCGTATCTGGTGTCATCAGCTCTTCTGGAGTGCCCGAAGCAATCACTTTGCCTGAGTGAAGGGCGATTAAGCGGTCACTGAATTTGGCGGCCATATTGACGTCATGCAATACCATAATCACGGTCAGACCCAATGACTGATTAAGTTCACGGATTAACGCGAGTAATTCATGCTGGTGGGCGACATCGAGCGCTGAAGTAGGCTCATCGAGTAAGATGCACTGGCTTTGCTGGGCAAGCAGCATTGCTACCCATGCGCGCTGTCTTTCACCACCGGATAAGGTCGCCACATATCGTTCGGCCAGATTACTCAGACCTACTTTTTCAATTGCTGACTCGACGATGGCGTAATCTTGTTGACTATAGCGTCCAAAAGCCCCTTTCCATGGATAACGACCGAAACAGACAAGTTCGCGCACTGTTACGCCATCTGTGACTGGTGGATGCTGTGGCAGGTAAGCAACTTGATGGGCAAATTCCAGATGACTGTAGGAAGAGACTTGCTCATTTTGGAACAATACCTTGCCATGACTTGGCGCGTTTTGCCTGCTTAAGAGTTTTATCAGGGTCGACTTACCACAACCGTTATGACCTAGCAGAGTGGTGATCTCTCCTTGGGCGAAAGTCAGGTTAGTAGGGGAAAGTATGGTCTTGTCGTCGATTTCAAACGACGCGTCGACAAGTTGGTACATGGCGAAATATCAAGTTGTGTTATTGATTACGAGTCGGTAATGTTAACATATCGAAATAGAAATGATAATTACTTTCATAATCACTTTGTGGTGTGAGTTTCTCTAGCCACACTGCACTTTCTCTTGCGCTTATAGTGTTTTCAATATGATGTCAGTTACACAAAATAAAACCGCCCAATTGGGTGTTGTTGGCCTTGCGGCCGCCTTAATGGGGATTGGGCAAAATGGCCTGCTGGTCTCTTTGCCTTTTCTGGTCGAGCAGTCCGCATTCAGTTTGTCGACCTGGTCAATTCTTATCGCAGTCGGGAGTTTACTGTTTCTTCCTTCGGCTCCTTATTGGGGCCGTTACAGCGACCGCCATGGACCAAAGATCGTCGTGGTGAGAGCTCTGGCAGGTATGGCGCTTAGCTTTTCGTTACTCAGCGTGTTTGCTTTTGTCAGCCACATTAATGAAGCACTGGTCAGTCTCTGTTTGGTGGGGCTACTGCTGGCGCGAGTGATTTATGGATGTACGGTTTCAGGTATGGTTCCAGCCAGTCAGCACTGGGCCATTCTGCTGTGTGGTGAAGAGAACCGGCTACAAGCCATCACTTCTGTCAGCATTGGTTTGAGTGCGGGTCGGTTGATTGGTCCACTGATCTCAATTCTGGTGTTAAAGCTGTCTCCCTATGCGCCGTTAATGGTGATGGTGGCGTTGCCCTGCGTGGCGCTGGTCGCTGCAATGATGCTTCCTTCGCCATCGGTAGAAGAGAAAACTCAAGCTAAGAAAGAGCCCTTGCCTTGGTTACCGCAAAGAAAACTACTGCCATATCTGTTCAGTGGACTGCTATTGTGCGCAGCGATTGCGTTGCTGCAATACAGCTTTTCTCCATTGATTGGCAGCGTGACACAATGGAGTACCGGGCAAATTAGTGATGCGATTGGAGTGCTTTTGACTATCAGTGCTGCCTGCACGTTTGTTACGCAAGTTCTGGTGATCAAAAAGAAAAAGCTCACGCCACTATCTATGTATCGAATTGGTTCTGTGTTGTTATTGGCCGGATTCGCCCTGTTTCTTACCGCTAACATCTGGGTGTTTGGCGTAGCGATGACGCTGGCTGCCAGTGGCGCAGCGTTACTTGTACCAGCCTATACCAGCTCGGCGACCGAACAGCAGCGCGACTATCCGGGCGCAGTGGCGGGTTACATCTCGATGTTCCAAACCATAGGTTACGGTGTGGCGTCATTAATGGCGGTGACTGCCACCATTTCCGCCAACTATCCAATATATCTGTGTATTACCTTTTCCGTGCTAATCGTGTTGATTGCTTATCTCGCGGTCAACCGACAACAGGAGAAGGAGATCAAGGCCGTTTAGCGTTTATTATCCGGATGCCTTGGGCAGTCACTGCATAACTCACGCCCATGGCATTTATAAACTAGGCAGCAACTGGTTCGAACCAGTTTCAGGCTGTTTGAATGAGGGCTATAGCTAAGAGTATTAAGCAGTTTCTCTGGTAACTGGCACGCCTGTAACCACAGTCGAGCCTGCTCCATCAGGTACTCTTCACCCAAATCAGGAGCGAACTGATGAAGTTTGACCATGCAGCCTAGCACACCATCGGCGAACAGATGACGCGTAAATCCGGGCCGGATGCGCGTCCACTGGCTCATCTCGTTTCGGAAGTACTCAAATAGTTCGATGAGTTGCTTACCTGCCAGCTCAATCAGTTCTGATTCTGTGCCTTGAGAAAAGTCTGAGGATTCAAATTGAAAACCGCTAATAAATCTTGGCTGAACCTTTTGCGCCATTGTGGTCAGGTCAGGTAAACCGCGACAGGCGTAAATGGAGATAAATGCGACATAAATCGGTTGCCAGCATAGTAGAGTCCAGGTGCGGGTTAACCAGTAAGGGGCGCCAGCTTCTGGGTGTTCTTTCTCGAGGCTTAAATAGAGCTCGCGAATAGATTGCGAGCTAGGATGGCCAAGATGAATTAACGACGGATCACTAGTTGCCAAAGGGGCTAACTGTCCATCTAGATATGGGGTGACCTGTTTGGAATGTTCAAACAGATGTTCAAAGAACGAATGATCACTCATTGGATAGTGCTTATCTGTGCTAACTAGGGAGCGCACAGGATAAGTAATTGTGCCATTTACTGCAATCGATTCTCATTACGATTTGTGTTGAAGGCAATAAAAAAGCGGCTCGATGACAAGCCGCTTAAGATTGGTTTGATTAAAGATCGCGATTTTGAGCGAATTTCTCCAGGCCTAGTACCAGACCGATAGCGCACAGCATCAGAACAATCGCAATACCAAGCTGAGCCGGTTGCGAGGTGAGTGCTTCAAAGTCAGATGGAGACAGGTTGTGTTGGATCAGAGGTACCTGCTCACCCTTCGAGTTAGTGCGCCAACTGATGGTCTCTTTCCATGGCCAGATTTTTGGTAGCGTTCCAAGCATCAGACCAGTCAAGAAAACCAATGTGAGATCTCGGAAGCGTTTCAATAACCAAGAAAGAACGTGAGAAAAGCTCAGTAGGCCAATCACGCAGCCAGCTAAGAACAGCAACAAAATCGAGAAATCAAATGACTTCACTGCGCCAAGAACCGGGGTGTACATACCAATCAGAAGCAGGATAAAGCTTCCAGAAATTCCCGGCAGAATCATGGCACAAATAGCAATACCGCCAGCTAATAATACGTTAATGCTCGTTGGCTCTAACTGAAGTGGGTTCAACACAGTAATGCTATAGGCGAACGCGACTCCAAGCAGGAGGAAGATCAGCCGACTCAAACTACGTTGCTCGATCTGTTTTAGCATGTGGAACACAGAAACCAGAATCAGGCCAAAGAAAAAAGACCACAATGGAATTGGATGAGTCACTAATAGCCAGGAAATTAATTTGGCTAAGGTCGCGATACTGGTTAGTACCCCGCCGAAAAGAGCAATAAGGAACAGACCGTTAATATGTTGAAAAGCGGCCTTAAAGCCGTCTTTTTTCCAAATGCCGATGACTGAAGGGTTAATACGTCGAATACTTTCAAGCAAGGTATCGTAGATACCAGTGATAAATGCGATCGTACCGCCAGAGACGCCGGGTACGACATCGGCAGCGCCCATCGCCATGCCTTTAAGAAAAGTCGTTAGGTAATTCATTATTGAAGGTTAACTAAAATAGGATGCGGGGATTATATCGGCTCTGAGGTGAAAAAAGTATGAAAAATGATAGATGAGCAACATGTTGATAGGAGTGTAGTTTAATATGCATTTGCGAATCGTTGCAAAATGCAATTTTCATTTTGCATTTTGAGATGGCTAATAGTGCAAAAAATGTGCTGAACAACAAAAAAAACCCTAACTTTTAAAGTTAGGCACGCTACATGCATTAATGAGATTGACCCTTCTTAAGCCGAGGGTCACCTAGCCAACTGACGTTGTTAGTGAATGAATTTTGTTCACACTATATATAAGCCAATCGCACCATTGCGGTTGGCTATTTTTTTGTCTGCTATGTCAG
>NZ_AEVS01000076.1 GCF_000189255.1 Vibrio brasiliensis LMG 20546
TTTAAAATGTAAAGCTAAATTAAGAAGCTTTATATTCGTCCTATGGGGGTTTAATTTAAAGTTAAGGTATTTTCTAACAAATCTCGATATTCAAAATCATCTCTTAGTATTATTTTCCGCAATAAAAGCGACGGCTCGTTTTTATTGGGGGGTATCTCTAGTCAAAATGTAGATTTCTACGATGGTGTTGATGAACTCAAACACAACGCTGCAGTAGTAACATGGGGAGAACCGATGGCGGTAATAACCCTTGGACTGTCCAAAGCAGAGTTAAGGAAATTTACGCGACAATTCTTAGTTGGAAACGCAGGCGAACCTCGCTAAACAAAATCTGACTGATTTAGTGCTAATAATCAGTCAGTGAATCTTTGATTATCTAACTGATTATTAGGTATTTTATGGTAAATCAATTATGTTGAATGCAAATAGCCCAAGAAACAGGAGAGGTACCGCAAAGGGCGCACAGACCTCGTTAATTGGATACCTTATTTAACATAACGTACATAATGCGCACTGAGATGTGGGGTTTTGCTAAGGTTATCAACAACTTGATTTTTGGTGAAAAATGGCAAATCTGGCTTTCTAACATTTTGTATTCGTTCCAAAAAAAACGATGAATCACACCATAAATTAGTATTAACCGCTTGTTTCTTGGTCTGAATGCCGTCTTACTCAGTTTGGTAATACGCAAAATTGTGTTGTTGATGACGTGTTTTTCATCGCCAATAACAATTGTTCTGAAACTATCAAATGTCAGTACCTATCAAAATGGACAGATAATTATTTCATTATTAGAAGGAAGATCACATGCTCACCCCCAATTTTCGTCAGCTAGTTCACCAACAATTTATGGATCTGTACCAGGCTGCAGCGTTTTTCCATGTTCAACCCATCACAGTAAAGCGTTGGATCACGGGTCACACAGTGGTCAACCCGATGGCTGAGAAACTGCTCAATATTAAGGCTCGTGGCTATTTGCCTCTCGATATTCGCTGGGAAGGTTTTCGGGTTCATGAAGAGCGCGCCACGTTGCTCACGCCCGATCGACGCGAGTTCAGTCCAAAAGAGCTAGAGAATTTTGCTTTGTGGCGCGATGAACACCGTCAACTGGTGAAGCTGTATGGCCGATTAAAGGATCCGTGCCCTACGCCACCGGTGCCCAATTTGCCGCCGTTTCGGGGCGGCCGACGTGTTGAGCCTAAGCCCTGGGTGCCGGAGAAGTTTAAGTAAGCAATGAACGCTTACAACTTAAGAAGTTCACTTGTTAAACCGCTACATTGAGGCTAAGATGACCCATATAAAGACCTATTTAGAGACCGATTTTATGACTACTCGTATTTTGGCCGATGTAGCGGCCAGCATCACCGAATTAAAGGCTAACCCAATGAAAGTGGCCACCAGTGCTCATGGTGAGCCTGTTGCTGTGCTTAACCGAAATGAACCGGCCTTTTACTGTGTACCGGCACAAGCGTATGAGATGATGATGGACAGACTTGAAGATCTTGAGCTGCTTGCTCTAGCAAAAGAGCGCGAATCTGAAGAGAGTATCTCGGTAAATATCGATGACCTATAAACTCAATTTTAAAAAGAGTGCGCTCAAAGAATGGAAGAAGCTTGGCGCGACTTTACAGCAACAGTTTAAGAAAAAACTGTCTGAGCGGCTAGAAAACCCTCATGTGCCCGCTTCCAGGCTGACTGGTGGTGAGAGCCTGTATAAGATAAAGCTGCGTCAGTCTGGCTACCGTTTAGTGTATAAAGTGGAAGACGATGTCATCATTGTTACTGTACTAGCGGTCGGAAAGCGCGAACGCAGTGATGTTTACCGTCAAGCGATGAAACGTCTTGAAGATTTGTGAACAGGCATATAAAACGCCGCTGAGCGACGTTTGAAAGCTATGGTTTTATTTTTATAAGTTGTAATAATGCCATGTATCTTGGTTTTCTTTGGGCAACATTGAGACTTCCAAGTGTTTGAGTATGTTGTACTTTCTTACCAATGGCTCCATTTTTTCGTTACCATAGATACTAAGGCAATTATACCAAAGTAGCAGTAATTCGTATCTCGATAATTGGGCGCGCAGTAAGTTCGCATAAACGGTTTTATCTTCTAAGAAATCCGCTCGTTCAATTAACTTCAGTAAATTATATAATGTTCTGAAATACTGCCCTAATTCATCTCCATACTTCAAGTAAAATGCATCGTACTCAGTTTCTATACCTTCTAAACTTTTGCTGCTTTGTTTAAAAGCCTTTACCCTTTGAGTCATTCTACTTCCATGAGGTGTGGTCCACGCGCTAAGGTAGTTATCTGTAAATAATTCATACAACTTCTTAATTGCATCACGACCATGATAATTGCGATCATTAGGATTCTTTACGGTAATGTCGTTCCTACAGTTCTCTAAGACATCTAACATCTTGAAAAAGGTATTTTCAAAACGCTGCACTTTTAGCGTTGCATTCTGGGCTTTCATTTCCTCTTTCTGACCACTAAGCTCTTCGCGCGTTAAGTTTAACTCTTGTCTTTGTAAAGCTAACTCGTCTCGTTGCATCACGATTGTAATTATGAGCCCAGCAAATGCTAGGCCTGAAAACAATGATGTCAACATACCAAAGCTATCTCCAAAAACGCCTGAGCTGTTGATTGAAAGTTCGCTAATTGGCCAGGTTAATGCAATCAAGGCTGTAGCATATAGCAAAACAGCGGCTATAACACCGCCAATCAATAAAACGGTTAAAGTTTTTATACTCATTAAAACACCCTAACAGCTTGAACTAGAATCATAATATGAATTGAGAAAAAACATCCCCTTTTAGTAAACGCCATACACCCTCATTAAATTTTGGTTATTAGAGCTCGTATTTCTTATAGTACGCTCTAAAGGTTGTGATTTTTTCTGACAATTCAGCTGATAGATCTTGTGTCTTTAAGTATTCTTCAAGAGCTTCTAGGTTTGGTGCGCGTTCAAATGAAGAAACTCCAACGATATCTTTTAGCCTACCCTTACAGCTCAAAACAATATCCTCAACCATATCCCAAGCATGTATATTTACATACTGCTTCTTTAGTAACTCAAGTTTTTCGTTTGATAATTTATTGGATTTTATCAATTGGCACAAATCATCAAACAGGTCATGATTCATTGAAAATGCATCATTTTCTTCTCGTGTAATACGACTTCCGTCAGACCAACGATTTCCTTTGGTCATCGCTTGCAAGCTTGAAACTGCTAATGGGGTTGCAACTGATCTTAGTTGTTCAATCGATGCGTTCGCTTCCTGAACAACAGATTTTAACTCGGCCTCAAAGCCGGCCCCCTTAAACCTTGTAAATTTATCTAGATTCGCAAATGCTAAAAATATGGCACTTGCAGCTACAGCTATTCCCATTTCTACACTTTGACCGCTTAGACCAAAAAGAAAAACGGAAACTATTAATAATCCGAATCCGCACAAATCTAATAATTTATTCATATCAAATTCCACGTAAGAGCTCTAACGTCATATAAAAAGTGTGATTAACACGTAAAAATGTCACGCGTTGCGAATAACTCTTAAACAGTTGTTATGCGTCTTTAAAGTTTGCCTTGTTTTGTACCTGCAGCTCCGCAACAGGCTTAGCTCTTCGATACAGCGCAAGCAACATTTTAAGTTGAACTAGCTCATCGCCTTTGGACAGTTGATGTAGAGCTTTAACTTGTTTTGGAGATAACTTGAATGTTCCATGTAGGTCTATAACCGACTCTTTAACAAAAGCGATTTCGTCTCTCAATTGCTTTGCTTCCAAATCTTTGATCTTTAGCTGAGTTAATTTTCGTTTTTGATATTGAGAATAAATGACATGATATGTACTTGCTGCACTTGTAATTGCACCAGCAAGAGCACTAACGATGATGCCAATATCTTTGGCTACCTCTGTCAAAAGTGTAAGTTCGATATAGCCTGGTGAAGCATATTGAATACGTTTCACCACAGGTTGATCCTCATGTCTAACAAACTTTCCAACGATGCTGAAAAAGCCAACGACGCTTCCGCCACCAAGCCAAGGCATCCGCTCAAATTCTAGGTTGGAAAACTTTTCTTCATCAATTGCTCGCAATGCGTGGAAAAAGCCATAAAGTTGCTGATACTCCTTAGTAAGAATTGTGAAGTCTTCTAATTTCCAACGTTCATCCAACAATATTGTTGATTGACCTTTATTCATAAGTTACCTCTGGACGCATAACGCCCACTAAGTTGTAAGTGACGCTGCTATCTTACTCACACATTTTACTGTAATCGCAAAACCAATTGAGACCGAGAGCGGCGAGCGTTGCGAATCAGTTTGAATTGTTTGTTATAGGTAATCTTGCACCTTCGCTATCGAATTGCATTGCCAAATTAAACACCTTTTTAACCTCGTGATAAATTGGTAAATAGAAATATTTTTCATTCATGAGGACGAGGCACTCATTCTCTATATCTAGAAGCTTAAAGATGTGGTTTGTCGGTGCATCAGCTTCTTCGTGGCTACCAATGATTGCCGTTGGGTAAAACGTACCTGCCATGTGACTCAAAAGATAATCATCTAGCCGTTCATCAAAATGCTCCCAAGCATTTCTTAGATCTCGATTATAGAGCGGCGATTGCTCTGTTTGTTCGAATGCAGACCTCAATTTACTTGCTCTCGCACCACGCAATTCGATTTGATTTGCGATTATTTTCTTTTTATTTGGAGTTGGCCAGAAGTATCTAGATAGCGCGGCGGCATGACCCACAGCTTCCTGTACTAAAGCTACCAAGTAGCTAGGTGGTATATCTTCGTTCTTAAGGTTTGCGTAACGTTCGAACACTTCGATACAACGTCCAGACGAGTAGGCAATAGAGTGAATGTAAAACGCTTCTTGAGGAAACTGAATGCCTCCGCAATCATCAACGACAATTCGAGCTCTACGCTCTTTTTCTTCATTATCAATCTTCATAGTTTCTTAAGCTTTATACGCCCTGTTAAGGTGAGCAACGCAATACCAAAACCGCCGCATACCACCTTAATCACTAAAACCAACACATGGTGAAAATGCCATGCGTTGCGAATCACTCTTAAACAGATTGTTAACACTACAGTAGCGCAGTTAGCCCAGCGATAAACGGTGTAAAGACTGTAATATGCGCAGATACGTTTTGCATGAAATCTTTGTATGCGTCAGAAAAAGTACCTGTTTCATGGCTAGTTGCCAGCATATTTACATTTTCCGTCAACATCTGGGCAGTTGTTTCATCAAGACCACTACCTTTGACACTCTCAAGCATTTCAGCAAAGATTGCAGGTTCGTTATATTGAGAGTGGGTAGTAGCTTGTGCAGTTGCACCGCTTGAATGAATGTTAATCGCAGAACCACTTACACCTGACAGGTTTATTGTTGGACTTACTTCTTTCACAATTTCGATCCCATTTTCTTTTTTATATAAATCACTTTCTTTGAGCATTTGAAGAGTAACCTTTACCGCTGATAATGAGCGCTCCTGATTGCGAAACAGTTCGATCATCTGATTTACTGACCAAAGGTTCTCTCCATACTTGTCACAAACACTTTTTGCTACATCAGGAACATTTGCGTCGTATGCACCATAAACCCAAGTACCCTCAAATTTATCAATGATTGACGTCAATGTAGGAAAGTCCGCATAGCTTCCATTCGTATCTCCGATAGTCCAAGCCATAAACTGAGCCATATCTCGACCATCAGCATAGACCGCCTCTACTAAATGACGCTCGTTAAATGGAATTCGACAAATGAACCTAAAGTCCTCTTTATTCTTCAGGTGGCTCCAATAATCAATATTCTTGGAAAATGCCTCTCCAATTGATAGCAACCTATGCATCAACGCTTCTACTTCAATTAAATCTTTTCTTACTTCCACAAAACTACCTTATTTGTAGCATTAACGCTTATTAGCATGCACAATGCCGCCTAACATGCGCCTAGTCTAAACCGAACGCCTTTCCGATAGAACTTTAACTCACTGAATTATTTGCAAGTTATGATTTAGGTCATGAATTCGAGTGCATAATGCGACGCGTAGCACGTCAAACACTAAAAAACCGCCCTGTTGAGCGGTTTTGTTTAGCGTCTGAGGCGGGTTTTGCGTCGTTTTCGAGTGGTTGCTTTGACGACTCTTCCACCTCTTAGCGTGTAGCCTTTCTTGAGCTGGCCGTTGGCCTTGCGGCCTTTGCACTTACAGCATCGTTTAGCCATGTTTGTCCTCCAGTTGCCGGATGCGTTGTTCCTGGTCTTGCTGCACTTTCTTAATCCAGTTGATGTCGGTTTTGAGTGCGGCGATGGTGCCTGCGCTCGAGACCAGGCCGGTGATTAAGGAAATGAGCAATGCTTCGAATAGTCCCATCATTTGCCCTTAAATTTGAATGCGAAGAACTCTAATAGGTAGCGAACCATGGCTCGCATGCCGAGGGTATCGATGACCACGGCGCCGACGACATACCAGTACGGTTCGGGGATGTTCTGCAGCGCCTGGAAGCCTTGTTCGACGTATGGGGCGTATTCAGGAATAAAGGAAAGGATCAAGGGAATGAAGACGACTAACAGGATAAATTCGTCTTTGTAGCCCCGCTCTCGGATGCTGACTTCATCCAGGCTACTGGCCTGCTCTTCCCCTTGTTGGAGTCTGCGTACCCTCGCCTGGTGTTTCTCCTGATCGAGCTCGTCTTTGCGCTTTAAAGCCTCCGCTTTGTTGCGGTTATACTGCCTATAGGTTTCGAGTCCGCCTCAATAAACGTTTTCTATCGTTGTGCCACGGTCGACTCTAGATAGTAATTGAAGTCTGGTTATCACATCGGTTAGTCTGAACAGACTATCTGGCTTGGTGCCAGAAGACTTAAAGGAAATATCTATGTGCATAGTCATAAGATGCCGCAGTAACCGCTGCCCACCACTTTCATAAAATATCTGGATATTCAGTTTCTTTAAGGCGCATCGCAATGCGTCACGATATTTTATTGGAGTTAAAAAATGACTATCGATACTCTTATTGCCTTTGCAGGCATCGTTTTTCTGTTGGCCATCATACCGGGGCCTAACGCACTTCTGATTTTGTACACCTCACTCGCTACCGGGAAGCGAACAGCCTTTGCGAACATAGTCGGTATAAGCGTGGGCTTTTTGATCCATGCTTTCATCTCTGCTCAAGGACTAAGTCTTCTACTCTCTCAGTCAGCTCTGGCTTTCGCCATATTCAAGTGGTTAGGTGTGGGTTATCTACTTTGGCTTGGTGTGAGTAATGTCAGAAAAGGTTTGGCGCAGTCTCAAATTGCGTTCGACCCTACTCAAAATACGACAGGCTCATCATTACTTAGTAGCTTTACCAAAGGACTGCTGACAAATCTACTCAATCCAAAGATTGTGTTGTTCTATTTGTCTATCTTTCCTCAATTCATTTCGCAGCAACATATCCTGGAGCAAAGCATGATGCTGGGTCTTATCCAGGCTTTGGTCGTAGCGAGCTGGTTCTTCGTGGTAATACTAATGGCCACAAAGCTTAAAGCTATGCTCACTACACCCAAGATAGCCAAATGGCTCAACTATATCAGCGGTGGTCTGTTTGTTAGTTTTAGCGTGAGTCTAGCAAGCTCAAGGTTGTGATGGATTCTACAGGTCGCATGAGACCGTTTTTCTGCAATAAAAAGCCGAACTGGAGTTCGGCTTTTCCGTTAGAGGGACTCATAAACGTCATTGGCCACAAAAGGGACCTGTATCTGTTCTTGTATTAGAAGTAATTCTTTAGGTTCGATTCCGTGTGGTATTTCACCATTGAACTCATGTAAGCCAACGTAGTCGTTGAAAAACGTCTGGATATCTTGCGACTGCTGAGAAACAGACTGTTTCAATGCTCTGACCTGCTCGTCAATACATTGGTTATAGGCGTACTGCGCCAAGTAACTGAGCGCGACTCTTTGCTCATTCTTCGGCAAATTAGATAGCCATTCTGACTGTGGGAAGACGTCACTGCCTGATTTGGCTAACTCGAAACAATGCTCTTTCTTTGCCAACAAGGCTCTGTAGGGCTCGGTTAAACTCGGAGAGGCACAACCCGCCAAAAAAACGAACGATAAACTACAAAGCAGCTTCACTGACGCACTTCCAAAATTTCTGTTCTTCGCCATAGGTAAATAACTCTTCCTGTTTTGCTAGGTTGTAGACTTGTTTTCTTAAGACGGGATTGAGCGACGCCATCGCATTACCAAATTCATCCCAATGATACTCGTAGATATCCTGAGCTTTTTGAACAACACCGCCCCCTTTTGTTCGAAATATTTCAAGGATGGGACTGGTGACCATCACACTAGCTAGATAGTTGGCTAAATCAACTTTATTAATGTTACCCGCTGAAGTCTGCTTACCCTCACCAGTTGCTTCTCCTGCGTCTTTTAATGATACGTCAAGTTTTGGTGGGGGCGTTTTTATACTCATGGTTTCTGAGTGCGCTTTAGCTTCTACAAGTGCCGAACTCAACTCAGCGAATAAATCACGTTCGTTCATTGCAATGTCCCTCAAATGGAAACTCTTAACAAGTACGTTATAAACTCAACCATTTGGCTAACTTAGCTTTCGCGTCCTGGTGACTTAAAACATTCCCTTCTTTGATTGCTCGCTCACCGCGAGCAATCCCTTCAAGTATTAAAAGTCTTTTTTCGTCCTCTTGTCGTTTGAGTTGGTCGTGAGTTTGGTTTGATTGATTTTTGTCGTTCATCGCTACGCTAGAGAGAGGTTAAGTGTCCAGTTAGCGAAAATACCTCGAATTTATCGTTTTACACCCACTTTTATCTAAGTAGGCAAGATAAAACCTAAGCGTGGTCATATTTAGGTTGGTCTAGAGGTCATAAATGGGCGTTACAGTGTAGCGTAATCAGACGACCTGACGTTAATTAGTGACAGCGTCACATGTTAAGTAGATAAAATTAGCAAATAGATTCAGAAGGTTAGAAAGAACGGCCTGCAAAGGTGATATAGCGTAGCAGTAAGGACACTGCTACGTTACATTGTCACTACTTAAGGGCTTGTTTCACTGGATCTAGCTGCCAATCATTGTACGCATATGAGCGTGCGCTAGCCATGTATCTAAGGTTTAAGTTGCGGTTAGTGAGCAGAATCTCTACGAACAGGTCATTCTCACTACGGTTGATAGGCTTAAACTGTAGGGTTTCACCATGACAAGTACGAGAAAACTCAAGTGGCGTGCCGTTTGCCAGGATACTTACACTCTCTTTATCTACGAAATACTCGCTACTACCACACTCAACCCCTTCAAGGCTCATAGAGAGCTGTTTACTCGTAGATACGGCCAACGTTGGCAATGGGATAGATTGAGCAATAACGTCCTGTTGATTTGCTGTTGCTGGTAACGCAGCAAAGAGAAATAACGAAGCTGAAAGGCAGCGTTTAAACCATGGATTCATGTTGCTTTCCTGTAATTCACTATGCCTCAAGACTAACAGAGACGTGACAAATTGTAATCAAGTGATGCGCTTACTGTGATGTGTTTTCAGCACTTTTTCAGGGCCAATCGTATCTTTCGCGTCTTGAAGGAGATTCCGTGATTAAAGTTCTTACCGCTTGCTGAGTTCATTGGAGTAACTGTTACACCGCAACCCCTCAGAATAATGCACTGGCTGACAGTAAGCACTTGCATACAGCGCTTACATTTCTGAAAGTTTATTACAAACTGGTTTTCAGCCCAGATCTCAACAGTCAAAAACACTACTCTAAGTTATTGAAATGTCGACATTATGGTTGGGGTGAACTGAGTTACTAGAAACTTTCAATCAACTTACAGAATTGAGTTTAAGGGTGTCACTTTTACTATTGTGATTTTGGGGTTTTAGAGAAATGTATTAGTGGAAGAAGCAATCTAGTTATAGTGCGTTAATTTCTTGAGGTATAAAAAAAGAGCAGTTCCCTGCTCTCTTTCGTTCTGATTCTATGTTCACTGTGATTATTGCTTAGCGGCTTTCTCACGGATTTGTTCAGCGACGACTTTGATCGCTTGTGCGGTACTCATACCCTCTGCCATCAGCTTCTGAATTTCTTCTACTGCTTTTTGTTGTTGTTCGTGTGTCAGTGGTGGCAAATCGTCAAACATAAAAAAGGCTCCTAATAATTTAGGAGCCGACTATATTACGAAATCTTGCTAAAGGCTAGTCACCTACCCCATGCAATTTGTTAGTAGCTAGTTAGGAAGTTAATGTAGCCACCCATCGAGTTCTCATTGGTATAGCTCGCACCGATATCTAACTGGAATAGATTAAGTGGCGACAAACCAATACCGGCTGTAATCGTGTCATCGAGGTTGTCATAAGCCAGGTTACGATTCCAACCAGCACGCAGTTTAAGCTGACGCATAATATCGATTTCACCACCAACACGAAGCATCTGTGTGTTGTCGTTGAAGTTGGTGTAACGCTCTTCTTCGTTCAGGTCGTAGTCTACGCTGATAGTTGCGTAGTCAGCGACTAAACCAACGCCGACAGTATAAAGTGGGCGCATTTGGTATGAGTAATTGATATCAGGCTTACCACTTACTGAAGATGGGATAGTAAGAGTTTCAATATCTCTCGATACTAAGTTGGTTGCGGAAAAACCAGCACGTATTGGACCATAGAACCATAAGAAACCGGCGTCCATGTTAAACATAGTTTCGCCAGTACCATTGTCTCTTACGTCTTTAATATCGTAGTTTGTAAAGCTTGCTTCATAAACATAAGTGTAAATGCGTTGAAGTTTGGGCGTGATACCAAACGAAATATGTTGTCCCAAAAATGTTTGATATTTTGCGAGAGAAATACCTACTTCTGTTACGCCTACTGATACCGCATTAACGGTACTGTTTTGAGCGTTCTCGAGAATTCGTAAGCTATTGTCACCGTTAGTACTATCGGTAGCGATCTGTGGAGTAGCGTAAGATTCCGTATAAGCTTTGCCGAAAACATTGGCTGCAATATAGCGGTTAGGAATGGCAAATGCGACTACACCGCCAAGCTCCAGTTTTGCGATATCTCCATCTAACGCCTGCAACGTAGCGTCGAGTTCGTTTATATCGATGCTGTTAATGTCATTTGAAGCGGCTGTGATCAAATCTGAAGCCTTTTCCAAATCATCCACCATCATATGTTCATCGCTGTACGATAAACCGAAGCTTGGGGTGATCATGCCGACATCGTCGTTACGACGATAGATTGCTGTGAGTGCTGGGTTGTAAAAAGGAGCGGTAAGGAAATTTGCAGAGACAACGCCAACGCCACCCATGGCATCTCCTCGGGCTTCAATCGCGTAGTTGGCAGCTGAAGCCGAAGCTGATGCTAGCGCAATAGACAACGACAAAAGTGTTAGTTGTTTTTTCATATCGGTATAAACTTTTTCTATTCCATGTGTTTATAGCGACATATTGTCTATTAACTTTAGTTATTCCTCTACTGAAACATCATAGGTTTTGCTAATTATTTGTGCTTGTTCAACAATTATTGGCCCTTGCCAGCGTTGATGATTGATTGCGACAGCTAAAACATAACGTCCAGGTTCAATACCGATATTGCCTAGCGCGGTTGGATAATCTGAATCGTAGGTCTGGCCCCACACTTTTACGTAGTTGCCATCGACATAGTCATACACTGAAGTATCGAGTTTAGGTAGCGGGCAATGTGGATTCAGCAGAGCGTTACGCTCAACTTTCCACTGTGCTTTTGCGTTCCAACGTACCGAGATTTGTGCCTTGGGCTCTCCCAAGACTAACCAAGAACTCCATGAGGTCTGATCTGCCGCAGTTACATCGATACGGTACAGCCCCATTTTAACGCGGCTATTCAGGTTATAGCGTTTACTATAAATCTTGATGCCTTGTTCATTGTCTTGTGGCGTACTGACACTAAAAGTGTTGTCCGTTGAAATGGTTTTTGATACCCAACGAGTCAAAGTGATGTCTTTGATATCTTTGCTTGATTCAACTTCGACAATCGCTCGATAGGCATCCCTTCCCGGGCTCTGAATCTCAGTGCGTCGGACGATGACATTGCTAAGCCATTGAGGCAGAGACTTGTTGTCGAGTGTCTTACCACAATCGGTTTCAAGAGACTGAAGTAAAAGCTCATTGAGGTGCGGCGTAATAGAACGATTTTTCTCTAACTGCCACGACTCAACGAGTGAAGTAAACATAGCAGGCAGATCATCGTTAAGCAGATGCTTGTGCGCCTGAGTTAGTGGTGAGTTGCTTTCAAACCATGGCACTTGTGCGGCTGAAAGCGGTGCGCTGATAAGTAGCGCACCTAGTAACAAGCTTGGTTTAACCATTAGGCCTTCATTTTGTATCCAACGCCACGCAGCGTTTCAATCTCTAGGCCTGGTAGCTTCTGACGTAACTGAAGTACATGGGTATCAACAGTACGCGTCGTTGGGAAATGGTTGTATCCCCACACGTGGTCAAGCAGTTCATCACGAGTAAATACACGGCCTAAGTTACTTGCCAAGAACAGCAGCAGATCGAACTCGGTACGTGTTAGCGTGATTGACTCTTCTTTGTAAAAGACTTCACGAGTTGCTTTGTCGATAACCAGGTGTTCAGTTGTTACTTTGCTATCATCAAACGCATCGCCTTCAGGTGCGCGTAGTTGCGCGCGAATACGTGCAAAAAGCTCAGCTTCGGCAAAAGGTTTGGTTAAATAGTCGTTAGCGCCTGCGTCTAAACCCATTACTTTATCTTTAACTGTGACGAGTGCAGTTAGCAAAATAACCGGTACGTCTTTCAGTTTCTTCCATTCAACAAGGTGTTCAACCGAATCACCATCCGGTAGCTGGCGATCGAGGATAACCAGATCCGCTTTGTCCCAGTACTGGGCAACATCAGCAATGGTTTCTGAGTGGAAACATTCGTATCCCGCTTGTTCAAGGCTGACTAGCAGGCCATCAGCTAAGTTTTTATCATCTTCAACGAGAAGCAGTGTCTGTTTCACAAGGTATCTCCAAAATAAACGTTGTTGGTGGACCAATTAGCGACATTTTGCCGCCCATTCTTCCTACCATAGATTCAACGATGGTTAAGCCTAATCCAAGGCCACTTTTACTAACAAACGGTTTTCTAAGTTGTCGCCAATCTTTCGCTGACAACTTGCCCTGGTCCATCACTTTAACCGTTATTTTCTGTTTTGCTGTTGTTACATCTACAACAACAGGCGCAACACCATACTTAACAGCATTGCGTATTAAGTTATCTATACAGGTTCCTAACCAATATACATTGAGTTTGGCCGCGACGTCTTGGTTTATGACAAACTTAACGTCACTGTTAAACTCTTCTTCGATTTTAAATTCTAACCACTCTTCTACAGATGGTACCCAGTCTGTGGCAAGAGGTTTGTTATCAGATTGCAAATAATCTTTACTTGCCTCTGCTAACTGGCGTAAACGCCTTGAATCTTCACATAAACGACGAAATTCGTCGTATACGGTTTCAGGTAGTTTCTCAAATTCACGGCGGAAACCTTCAACAGTAAGAGACAAACTCGCGATCGGTGTACGTAGTTCGTGAGTTAAGATCTGCAGAATCAACATTCTGCTCTTCATCTCTTGTCGCTTGGTGTTCCAGCGGTAAACGGACCAACCTAACACTAACAGTATGTTGGCTATAACCAGCACCACCATACTGATGCGTAAAATATCTGAGTGGTCTTCCACTTCCCAACATAAGTTACCACGTTGGACAAAACAACTGCCCGTTTCGTTCCTCAGATTAAAGGTTAAACCTGCAGTTTCGATATTTTTGCGCCATACGCTTTCCGGAAAGACCAGATAGTTATCGCTCTGTCTTAACCAAAGTTCGTTTCGTTCTACAAACATACTCGAACCCGATATTAGAGCAAGAACGGCGTCTTCATTCATTCGCTGCAGACGCCCGAGTAAGGTGGTGTCTGACGCAAGCTCTCTTTCCTGAATATGCATGTACTGCTGCAAATCTTCCAATTTGTCAGGATGTACCCCTACGTAACGGCTCGCGTAAGTACCACCGCCTGGGTGGATAAGCGCACTACGCGCAAACCACTTCTCACTCAGCTTATTGCCTTTACACATAGCCCTGGTGAAAACCAGCGGTTCAGTAATTAATGGGCTGAGAGGAAGTTTGCCCGTACAATTCTGGGCAAGGCTATAGAGGCGTTGAACATCTCGCAATGGGTAAGCCGAAGTCTGAGGCAACATAGATTCGGGAGTTAATAAACGCGTCGGGTAGTCTGATTGTAAGCTACGAATATCATAAGATACGGTCGCCTGCGCCTGATCAAAAAGATCGACAAACCTGTCTATGCGCTCTGGCAGTGATTCGGCATAAACACTTGCCGACTGAAGGGCTAAGCCCACTATCGCTGCTTTTAGTATCGTCTTAATCAATGCAAAAATTCATTAAATCAGTAGGTTAGATTTAGAGTAAAACATTATGACAAAAATATAAAATCCAAATGTAATATCAATGTCAGGAATGTTACCCATAAAACAACAAAAGCCAGCATAAGGCTGGCTTTTGATTAGTAGTGATAAAGTTTATAGAGCTTTCGAGATTGCGTCTACACTCTCTTTCGCGTCACCAAACAACATCTGGGTGTTCTCTTTGAAGAAAAGTGGGTTCTGAACCCCAGCGTAACCGGTGTTCATAGAACGCTTGAATACAATAACGTTCTGCGCGTTCCACACTTCAAGAACTGGCATCCCAGCGATTGGGCTGTTTGGATCTTCAAGTGCTGCCGGGTTTACTGTGTCGTTCGCACCAATAACCAGTACGGTATCTGTCTCTGGGAAATCATCGTTGATTTCATCCATCTCAAGTACGATATCGTATGGTACTTTTGCTTCTGCTAGCAGTACGTTCATGTGGCCAGGCAGACGACCCGCAACCGGGTGGATACCGAAGCGTACTTCAACGCCCTGAGCACGTAGCTTCTCCGTAATTTCATGCACTGGGTACTGAGCCTGAGCTACTGCCATGCCGTATCCAGGAGTGATAATCACTGACTTAGAGTTTTTCAGCATCTCAGCAACTTCTTCTGCCGATGCTTCACGGTGCTCACCGTGCTCTTCGTCTGAAGAGATAACCACTTCCTGACCAAAGCCACCCGCAATTACGCTCACAAATGAACGGTTCATCGCTTTACACATGATGTAAGACAGGATCGCACCTGAAGAACCAACCAGTGCACCGGTTACGATCAGTAGATCGTTAGCTAGCATGAAACCAGCTGCCGCAGCTGCCCAACCTGAGTATGAGTTCAGCATTGAAACAACGACCGGCATGTCAGCACCACCGATTGACGCAACCAGATGGTAACCAAATGCAAATGCGATCAGAGTCATCACGATAAGTGCGAACATGCTGCCGTCAGCATTAACAAAGTGAATCATTAGCAGTGTAGAAACTACGATAGCTGCCAGATTCATTTTGTGTTTATGAGGCAAGTTAAGTGGCGAAGATGAAATGATGCCACGTAGCTTACCAAATGCAACGACTGAACCTGTGAAGGTCACAGCACCGATGAACACACCCAGGAACACCTCTACTAAGTGAATAACGTGTTCAGCGTGAGTTGCCGCTTCAGGCGCATCAATGTAGCTGTTGAAACCAACAAGTACCGCAGCCATACCTACAAAGCTGTGTAGGATAGCTACCAGTTCAGGCATTTCGGTCATTTCAACTTTCTTAGCGAAGTGAATACCGATACCACCACCGATTACCATCGCGATAATGATCCACACAAAGCCTTGCGACTCCGGACCAAAGATCGTTGCGATCAGTGCGATCGTCATACCAGCAATGCCGTAGTAGTTACCCGACCTTGCTGACTCTTGCTTAGACAATCCTGCTAAGCTCAAAATAAAGAATAATGCAGCAACAATATAAGCTGCTTGTACTAATCCTGCAGACATTCCCTGTTACTCCTTAATCTTTACGGAACATTTCAAGCATGCGCTTGGTTACGGTGAAACCACCGAAAATGTTGATACTGGCGATCAAGACCGCAATAAATGACAGGAAGGACACAACGCCGTTTCCTTGTCCGATTTGCAGTAAAGCACCAACTACGATAATGCCTGAAATAGCGTTAGTTACCGACATGAGTGGTGTGTGAAGTGCATGAGTAACGTTCCACACAACGTAGTAACCCACCACACACGCCAGTACAAATACCGTAAAGTGAGACAGGAAAGCGGCTGGAGCGACTGAAGCAATCCAGCCGAACGCGCCTACTGCTGCAACCAGACCAACGATCTTCTTAACAGGAGAAGTTGGCTCTTCAACTTTTGGCTCCCGCTTCGCTTGAGGTTGCGCTGGTTTTTGCTCTGGTTGAGCAGAAACTTGAATCGGTGGCGCAGGCCAAGTGACTTCGCCCTCTTTAACTACAGTTACACCGCGCAGAACAACATCTTCAAAATCGATATTGATGTTGCCATCTTTCTCTTTGCTCAACAGTTTAAGCAGGTTAACGATGTTAGTGGCGTAAAGTTGCGAAGACTGAGTAGGCAGACGACCAACCATGTCTGTATAACCAACGATCTTAACGCCGTTATCAGTGGTGATAACTTTATCTGCAACTGTGTATTCACAGTTACCGCCGTTAGCTGCTGCCAGATCGACAATCACACTACCCGCCTTCATGCTGTCGACCATCTCTTTGGTGATCAACTTGGGTGCAGGACGACCTGGGATAAGTGCAGTGGTGATGATGATATCTACATCTTTTGCTTGCTCAGCGTAAAGTTCAGCCGCTTTCTTATTGAATTCGTCTGACATCTCTTTCGCGTAGCCGTCACCTGAGCCTGAGTTTTCTTTGAAGTCTACTTCTAAGAACTCAGCACCCATTGACTGAACTTGCTCTTTCACTTCTGGACGAACATCGAACGCACGTACAATCGCACCAAGACTACCAGCAGCACCGATAGCAGCAAGACCTGCTACACCTGCCCCCGCAACAAGTACTTTAGCTGGTGGAACTTTACCTGCTGCCGTGATTTGACCTGTAAAGAAACGGCCAAATTCATGCGCAGCTTCAACCACTGCACGGTAACCAGCGATGTTTGCCATTGAAGAGAGTGCATCAAGAGCCTGTGCTCTTGAGATACGTGGCACCGCATCCATCGCCATTACGTTAATGTTTTTGCTTGAAAGCTTTTCCATTAACTCTGGGTTTTGCGCTGGCCAGATAAAACTGATCAGGCTTGCGCCGTCTTTAAGCAGAGCAATCTCATCATGCTCTTCATCAGACAAAGGAGCGTTAACCTTTAAGATAAGGTCTGACTCCCAAACTTGCTCGGTGGTAACAATTTTTGCGCCCGCAGCTTCAAAAGCCGCATCATCAAAACTCGCTAGTTCACCAGCCCCAGCCTCTACGTTAACTTCGAAGCCTAATTTTAATAACTGCTCGACCGATTTAGGCGATGCAGCCACTCGCGTTTCTCCGGCGAGTATTTCTTTTGGCACACCAATTTGCATTAGCTATTCCTTGACTATCAGCAACAATGATTGTTCTGTTTTTATCCAACGAATTTAGATACTTCAAGCATTTTGTAACAAAAACACAAAATATCATTACATATAACTTTTGGTAATGATAAACCCAACTGTTTAAATCATTCCGTAATATACCGATAACGCGGTGCGGAGAGGTCTAACCAGATCAGAAAAATCACTATGAAAACAATCGATTATATAACATCTAAATATGAAAAAGAGCCATCAGCATAACGACTAATGGCTCTTAAGATTATGATGTTTGTCAATTTGAGACAGGATCTTACTGGAAAATGTTGTCGCCCATTTGATCAATGAACATTTGCGCTTTTTTCAGCATAAATTCGTTAGCGTCACTCTCACTTGGTAATACGTCAGAGCGAATGAAGCGGTGTGTTTTTAATTCTTCACCGAACTGCTTGGTAATACGACCTGCGATACGATACTGACCGCCTTCTGACTGTGCCTCTTGGTAAATTAAATAACCTTTATATTCAATTGGCTCTACGACAACTTCTTGTTGTGCTTTCTGGCCCCCAAACAAGCGAGAAAAAAGTCCCACACATTACTCCTTGGTTATTACTTTGCTTTTTGTAGAAGTGGTTTTTCGAACCACTCTAACTCGATATCATCGTCAAATACCTGTTTGCTAAACACAACAGGCACTTCATCTTTCCTATTTTTGCGTCTGTCGTCAACGATCATCGTTTCTGCTGCCTCTACCGCGATCGCGGCGTAGCGTTTGAGTGTGACAAGGCGCTTTTCCGGCAGCGCTGACAAGAAGTCTATATCGTGGCGGATATAGACCGGTCTCAACTGACTCAGCGCGAGACAAGCTAAGTCTGCCAGCTGCTCATGGTCGAAATTCTCAATGTACTCAGGTTGAGCCAAAACTTGCCCTACCAGAGTTTCCATGTAGTTATGTACGTCGACACTAATCTGCATATAACTCAACTCCCTTTAGAGTTACCAATCCTAACGTTGATATCATCTTACACTATGGCATGTTGATTCAATCGCATTGGATAACCAAACACCAATTTTTGAACACAATTTATACACGCCTTAGGTTTTCATAGATAAGTTTAGTAAAAAGCTTGGAAATTCATCAAATAAAAGTATTCTTAACGAGTTAATAATCAACAATTGTTTCAACTCAGGCTAGGTTGCATGTCGTTTTCCATCGTCACTACAAATTGGTTCCGGATAGCGTTACCACTGCTACTGTTGACGTTTATTGCCTTTGGCATGGATAACGTTATCAGATTGACGCAGGCCAATATCGGCTTTGTGACCAAACTGCCTTTCGTGCTATTTGCTACTGCGATAGTACTAGCCAACCCATTTAAACAGAGTCGAATCGCAATGGCTGCAAGCGCCCTTGCCGTTACCTACTGGTTGATTCAAAACCGTCTTCAATCGCCTTTATCATCGGGCACCACCATTTTAGAACTGTCACTGTTAGCGGCTTTATTGCCGATCGCGCTAGTGTTGGTTTACAGCTATAAAGACAGCAACTTATTTTCACGTTCATTTGCCTTCTATCTGGCAAAGCTAGGGCTGTTCGTTTTGTGGTGCTATCTGATACTGGCACACTTTTACGACGGAGGTTTCGACAATATCAATGAGACTTTCCTCTTTGTCGTTCCCGCTGTGTCAAAATTACCATTTATATTAGTGATTTACTCGCTGGCAATGGTGCTTATTTTTGCCATTTGTGTACTAAGTCATAATCGAATTATCGATGTTGTGCTCTACGCAACGACTTTACTGGCATCGACCACGTTTGTCTTTTTCCATGTGCCTCACATTTCCAGCACTATGTTCTCGCTAGCTGGCATATTGTTGTTGGTCTACCTACTCTCTGCCAGCTACGAGCTGGCGTTTAAAGACACGTTAACCGATATTCCAGGTCGATTAGCCCTTGAGTCAGATCTTCGTCATCTGGGTAGACGCTACACCATCGCCATGCTCGACATTGACCATTTTAAATCGTTTAACGATACCTATGGTCATGATACGGGTGATGACGTACTTAAGCTGGTTGCCAGCCGTCTGCAACTGGTTGGTGGACGTGCCAAGGTTTATCGCTACGGCGGTGAAGAATTTACCGTGCTGTTTAAGGGCAAGTTAGCAGATGAAGCCCAAGATCACTTGGAGTTACTCAGGAGCTCTATTGAGTCCTACCAGATGACGCTACGAAATCAGGATGCACGCCCTAAAGACGACAAAGTAGGTTCTAAAAAGCGCGGCGGGAAAAAGAATCAGGATAGCGTTAACGTCACGATCAGTATTGGTGTCGCTGACAGCAGTGAATCAAACGACGTTTATACGGTAATGAAGAGTGCTGACTCGGCCTTGTATAAGGCGAAACAGTCTGGTCGTAACAAGGTCTGCATCGCCTAATCCGAGTTAGTCAGCCTGATTAAAGAACAGTACGATACTGCCCCCTTTAAGATTGCTGCCGTAATTGATATTAAGACCAATGCCGACATTGTCGATCAAATCCGATTCAAATGGAGGCGTCATTAACCAACCAATTGAGCCTTCATAATAATACGGCGTGCCTAGTGGCTGACTGGTATCCCCTCCAATATCAATCCGACGAAAACTCGAATAAATAGACTGTACTGAGCGACCCAGCTGGCTGACATTGTAATAGGCTTCGATACCATTAGCGGTATACCACCCTTCAGGATTACCCACCTGGCCGTAGTTAGCTTCACCCCAGCCGTGTCCGTAAAAGTAATGGAATGAAGAAGCGACATTCCAACTGCCCCACGATGTTGGCTCGTTGTACTTGAACTCAACATGTGGCTCGACCGATAGTGCCCATGCATCGGTGTTGAAAATTACGTTGTCGAGCGCTGGCTTAACGATCTCATTTGCAAATTCGCTGCGGTAATCATGATTATTGCGAAAATATTGCAAATGAACACCGACCCCCGGAGTCACTGTCCAGAAGTCGGTGAGCTGATATTTGTAGCGGTAGGCAGTAAATGCACCTAAGACAAACTCATGTTGGTAATCGTCAGTATCTTGTGGGCGAATCTCATAATCCTGCCGCGAACCTAATACAGAAAAGCGGGTAAAGATCTGGTGTTTATGAATCGCGTCTTCATCGCTCAAATCGATGGTATAAGGCAGAGCAGAGACCGCGATTTGTTGGCGTAACAACACAGACTCTTGCGAGCCGATATCTTCGTTATCGAGATTGAACCATTCGTTGGGATCAAAATCGTGAACACCAAAGGTAAAAACATCACTGTCGGTTAATACAATCGCCGCAGCAAATGCCTGCTCTAAATACGCCTGATAAGCTTGGCTGCCTTGCGCCAACGCCAAAGGAGAAACGGCGAGTAGCGGTAAGCTAATATAACGAGATGCACGAGAAAATGACATGTGGAATTGAACCAAAATACATCAATAACAAGAATAAGTTAACGTTAAATCGAAAAGCTGGCAATAGACAAAAATGACTACTCAGAGAACTTATATTGGTTACGACCAGAGACCTTAGCCTGATAGAGTTGCTTATCGACTAAGTCATAGAATTCATCGATACTTTCGCGACCACTTGGTACTTTACTGTAGACACCCTGTGACACCGTCACAAAATCAGATATGTCGCTATATAGGTGTGGGATACTTGCCTCAGCAAGTGAGTCCTGAATGCGCTGCGCATCTTTCAGAGCCTTGGTTTGATCAGTATGACCAAGGATAACGACAAACTCTTCTCCACCGTAGCGACCAACAACCTCACCGCTGCGCTCAAACAGCTTATTCAGAATATTGGCAATCGAGATAAGGCAACGATCCCCTTCAAGGTGACCATAGTTGTCGTTGTAGAGTTTAAAGCGATCGACATCAAGCAATATCAGACTCAGAGGCAGCTCGTGGCGTCCGTGCATAGTGATCATCTCTTGAAGCTTTTCGTCGATGCAACGTCGATTCTTAACTTTGGTCAGGCCATCTTCCTGAGCGAGTTTGGCTAACTCTTCGTTGGCTTTGGCTAACGCTGCTGTTTTTTGCTTTAACTCACGACGCATAAAAGCGATCCGCTGCATTGCGACCAGTTTGGAGTTGAGCACAATCTTGTCGACCGGCTTAACCAGATAGTCATCACCGCCCGCCTCTATCGCGTTAGCGACCATACTCGGTTCATCATGGCCGCTGAGGAAAATGATCGGAACCCAGTCAGGGTAAGTCTCACGAATTTTGCTCGACACTTCAAAGCCATTCATGTCTGGCATAGAGATGTCTAACAGAATCAACTCTGGTTCAAATTGAGGGTAGAGTTCTAACGCACGGCTTCCCGAATCAGCCATCTCAACCGTATGGCCTAGTTGTTTCAAACGTATAGCCAGTTGAATACGCTCCATCTGAACGTCATCAACCAACAAAATTTTCATCGAAGAACCGGTTATTTCCAATTTATCAGTATCCTAAACAGCGCATCTAATGCTAATTCGGCGATATTGCCTTCGCTTACTCAAAATTAAACAAAAACAATTAAGAAATCACATGCTTAAACAAAGCATACTCCACCTGAGGTTAATCATCCATTGAAGGTTGACTTTTAGCCCCAATTTTTTACGATAGCGCGGTTAATACATACATTTTAAGAGAAAACATACATGTCTGACGTTAATCAAACAGAACAGCCAAAAGTAGATTTAGCAGAAGTATCAGCAGAACTTCGTCAAGTAATTGAATTTGATGAGGTTCCAGAAGCGATGCACTACATGGTGACGTCAATCCATGAAGTATCTGAAGAAGCAGTACGTGAAGCTTGGAATGAGCTACCAAACAGCGCACAAAACGTGTTGGACAACTTTGAGCAGTTCCACGCACTGATTTCTGTAAGTCAGGCATTCGCTGGTATCAACGTGATGGAAGAGTTTCCAACATTGAAACTACCAGAAGACATGACCGACGAGCAAAAAGAAGAGTACCGTGCTTCCCTACTTGATCAGGTTCTTCACAACTGTGTGAAAGACATGGTTAAGCAAATTAAGAAAGCGCGTCGTGACCCAATTCTTAAACGCGACTTCACTGACGTATTCGCTAAGTAAGAAAATCAAAAACGCCGCTTTTAGCGGCGTTTTTTAGTTGGAAAGTACAATATCCCTTTGGGCGACACTTACGCCCTTTATCTGAGCGTAGACAGACATCCCCACCTCTAGCTCAAGGTCATCCCTCGCCCAAGCTGTGATCGTCGCCCCCAGATAACACGCTTCTGCCAGCTTGAGTTGCACCGCAACACTCTGACGCTCCTGACCGCTAGAGTGAGTTTCTAACGCTGAAATAGTCGCTTTAAATATGTTCCGGATCGAAGTGCGCTCTGGTTTATCAAGCATTAGCGACACATCATTAGCTCGCACTTGTAAACGAACCTGAGAACCTAAGTCACCATGGATTTTTTGCACCCACAGTGCAATATCCGGCGCGAGTTCGACTTTGGACAATGCGTATTGCGTGTTGTGCTCTAACAGACGTCCTTCAAACAGAGAGCTCTGTTCAGAGAAAGATTGCCAGGGTTTCATTGCTTTCGATGACCACACCTGCTCTATCGGTCCTGCTACTGCTACTTTGCCCTGCTCCACAACCACCAGATGTTGCGCCAGACGTAACACTTCATTAAGGCTATGCGAGACATAGATGATTGGGATCTCAATGTTATGAGCCAACTGTTCGAGGTACGGTAATACTTCTCGCTTGCGTGGTAGATCGAGTGACGCTAACGGCTCGTCCATCAACAGAATATCTGGCTTAGACAGTAACGCTCTGCCAATCGCCACACGCTGTTTTTCACCACCAGAAAGTTGATGTGGGTAGCGCTCTAACAACGGCTCTAGAGCCAGTAGTTCTACGATTACTTTAAAGTGTGCTGCATCTGCCTTTTTCACGCCATAAGTCAGGTTCTTAACCACCTTATAATGTGGAAACAGACGCGCATCCTGAAATACATAGCCAACGTTACGTTTGTGAACGGCAATATTAATTCGTAGCTGTGAATCGTAAAGCGTGACACCATTGATTCGAATATGGCCGCCAGACGGGGTCTTTAAGCCAGCGATGACATTAATTAGTGACGTTTTGCCTGCACCTGAGCGGCCAAACACCGCTGTAATGCCCTTCTCAGGCAAGGTTAAGTCAATATCAAACTTAGTGTCGCCAAGGGTTTGCTGATAGCAGATTTCTAGGCTCATGCGCTCCCTCCCAGACGTTTGACACTGATACGACTTAACCACTCAGAAACCACCAAAGAACCTAATGCGATAGCAATGGAGATCACACATAGGCGCATCGCTTCAGCTTCTGAACCCGGGGTTTCGATAAAATTGTACATGGCCAGCGGGATCGTTTGTGTTTCACCAGGAATGTTAGAAACGAAACTGATCGTAGCGCCAAATTCACCAAGGCTGCGAGCAAACGAAAGCATAGTACCGGTAATGATCCCCGGAATAGTCAAAGGCAGTGTGATGGTAAAGAAAATCTTAACAGGCGAAGCTCCGAGAGTCGCTGCAGCCTGCTCTAAGCGGTTGTCGACACTTTCAAGGCTGAGTCGGATAGAGCGAACCATAAGTGGCAAAGCGACAACCACACACGCCAATACAGCCCCTTTCCAACTGAAAGAAAAGACGAGATCAAATTGTTGGTAGAGCCACTGACCAATAAAACCCTGTCTGCCCATCGAAATCAGCAGCAAATAGCCGATCACAACCGGAGGTAGCACTAGTGGCAAATGGATCAGACTATCGACAAAGCTTTTACCAATAAACTGCTTACGCGCTAATAACCAGGCTAGCCCAATTCCGAGCGGAATAAGCCACAGAATGGCAAAAAATGCGACTTTTAAGCTCAGTATAAGTGCTTGATATTCATATTCTGTTAGCACATTCATTCCCTAACGAGGCTCCACTGCAAAGCCATAACTTTTTAAGATCTGTTGACCTTGTTGCGATTGTACAAACGCGGAAAACTGTTTGGTCTGCGGCTTAGCGTTAAGTTGGGCCATTGGGTAAATTATCGCGTCGTGACTCGATTCTGGCAATTCTGCAACGACTTTTACCCCGCTGCTCATCATTGCGTCTGTTTTATAGACGATACCTAATGGCACCTCTTTACGCTCAACTAAGGTCAGCGCAATACGAACATTGTTCGTCGGCGCGAGTACACCTTGAAGCTGAGGCCATACTGACAGGGACTCAAGCGACTGCTTTGCATAGATACCAGCTGGCACTGCATTCGTCTGGCCTATTGCGATTCGCTGACCTTGTAAGTAGTTGAGCCAAGAGTCACTATCGTTAACCTTCAACGTGCCTTTTTGATCTACAGGCGTTACCACAACCAGCTGGTTCGCCGCAATGTTGGTTACAACGTCACTACTTATAACCTGTTGTTTAACCAAGTAATTCATCCATTTAATATTGGCTGCAATAAACAAATCTACTGGCGCGCCCTGATGAATCTGACGCGCTAACGATGAGGTGCCTGCGTATACCGTTGTAACGGGCACTTGAGACTGTTTTTCAAACTCACTAACCAGCTCATTGACCGCATTGGTCATCGAAGAAGCGGCATAAATTCGTAGTTTGTCTTGTGCCTGTGCGGTCAGGCTAGATGTCAGTAGTACCGCACTGCACAGAGTGGTGAATAGTTTGCTTATTGTCATTACTGATAAAATTCAGGCCAAAGTTGTTTAAGATCTAAATGTTGCTCAATCGCATCGGCAATACGGTTGATGGCTAGCTGTTGATTTGCCAGATGGTCAATCTGAGCAACATCAGTCGCACCCGCCCAACCAAAGATTGTCGATGCAGCTTGTGAATTATCGAAGATACCATGTAAGTAGCTACCAAACACTTGATTAGAGTCACTGGTTGCCCCATCTCGCTGCGAAGATTGCAGCATCACTGGAGCTGATGCGTGGCCTGTTGTAACCCCTGCGTGGATTTCATAGCCCTTAACTGGCGCACTCTGCCCATCAAGTGTGATGGTTCCCGACACGTTCGTCAGCGTCTTTTGCGGTTTAAGTTCGGTTTCTATATCAAGGTAGCCTAAACCCGCCGTGGAACCTGAAGCGCTTTCAATACCCAAAGGATCGTGTATCCACTTGCCAAGCATCTGATAACCACCGCAAATTCCCATTACTTTGCCACCAAGGCGAATATGACGCTGAATATCTTTATCCCACCCCTGACTACGCAAATACTCGAGATCGCTTCTTACCGCTTTTGAGCCAGGAAGGATTATCAGGTCTGCCTGACCTAATCGCTGCCCATCGCCGACATAGCGTAAGTTGACGTCTGGATTAACACGCAATGCATCAAAATCGGTGTGGTTACTAATGCGAGGTAAAACCGGGACAACAACATTAAGTTTGCTCTGCTCACCATTAACTTGCTCAGCGTTAATTGCGTCCTCTGCTTCTAGGTCAAAACCATGCAGGTACGGCAACACACCAATAACTGGCTTTCCTGTTTTCTCTTCTAACCAGTCTAAGCCGGGTTGCAACAAGGAAATGTCACCACGGAAGCGATTGATAACAAAGCCTTTGACTCGCTTTTGTTCAGATTCAGATAGTAGCGCTAACGTTCCATATAGATGGGCAAATACTCCGCCACGATCGATATCAGCAACAATGATCACCGGAATATCGGCTTCTTCGGCGAAGCCCATGTTAGCAATATCGTTTTCGCGCAGGTTGATTTCAGCCGGACTCCCCGCACCTTCAATCAACACAGTCTCATACTCTGCCTGTAGAGTAGCAAATGACTCCATCACCACAGGCAATGCAGTCTTTTTATAACTCTGATAGCCGATGGCATCGACGGTAGTGGTTGCCTTGCCCTGAAAGATAACCTGTGCGCCAGTATCGGTTTGGGGTTTAAGTAGGACCGGATTCATATGAACGTTAGATTCGATATTGGCGGCCAATGCTTGTACCGCCTGAGCGCGTCCAATTTCACCGCCATCGGGGGTAACAGCACTATTGAGTGCCATGTTTTGCGGCTTAAAGGGGGCAACCTTGATACCCTTTCTTGCTAACACTCGGCATAAACCTGCCACTAAGACACTTTTTCCGGCATCTGAAGTTGTACCTTGTACCATGAGCGCTTTTGAATTTGACTGCATTAAGATCTACACGTTGTCGTTTTACGTTTACGCCATAATAAACGTTTTTTACCTTTTCCTCAATAATATGAACGGAATATGAACCTCTCACTCAGCAAGGGTTCAAAATGGGTCTGTTTAAATAGCATCATCAAATAAGCACTACCTAATTAAACAAGGAACACCAAAATGAAAAAGATGATTCTAGCAACAGCAGCGACACTAATTCTTGCTCCAACTTTCGCAATGGCAAAAGATGGTCACCATGACAAAAACAACCGTATCTCATACACCGGTCCGGTTGAAGTAACGACGGTCGACTCTCTGCTAGCTGATACCGGCATGTTTACTGAGAAAAATGTTGTCGTTGAAGGTGTGTTGTTACGCCAGGTTAAAGGCGACACGTTTATCTTCTCTGATGGTAAAGGCGAAATTCAGGTTGAACTAGATGATGACATCGTTATGGCTCAACCGGTTGATGAAACGACAAAACTTCGACTATTTGGTGAATATGAAGGCGGCAATACTCCAGAAATTGAAGTAGATCATATCCAAATTCTATAATTAACTGAATTAGTCTCTTGATTACGTTATTATTTGGCTTGCTTATTGCAAGCCATTTTTTTTAGTCAATTTATTGTTGTTAGTCGGAGACTACATTTGAAAAAGATCATCTTGGCCAGTGCCTTAGCATTTGCAGGTATCAGTGGAAGTGCCCAAGCAAATAACTTCAATTACAATTTCTTCGAAGTTCGTACCGCTATTGGGCCTGAAATGACAGGTGTAGAGTTCAGTACCTTCTTCACTGAAAACTCGCACTTTATCCTCCGTGCGGATTCTCAATTCGACAAAGATTACGACTTAGCAGGTGGTATTGGCTTCAATGGCCCTATCAGTCAATTTGCTGATGTCTACGGTCAACTGCTACTTCACCAAGTGAAGTTCACTCAGGAAGCCGGCGGTGAAAGCGAAACTCAGGCCGAAGTGAACGTTGGTGTGCGCCTCTGGCTAACCGATCAGGTAGAAGCGACAGCGCGACTAGGTCGCAATGACGACTCTTCTGTTGCTCACGCTGGTGTACGTTTTCATTCTACGCAACAACTTTCGCTATCAGCTGAGACACGCAACAACGGCTTATACGGTCCACAGATCACTATGTCAGTGCGCTTCCAGTACTAATCACTGCGATTCATCGATATAAAATAGCCCGGCAGTTACGCTGGGCTATTTTTTTATTGGTCTGGGCTATCGCACCACTATCTTTCGCGGTACCAGCTCTACTCCTGGTTGATAACGTTTAGACGCTGCGTTAAGTGCTAATGCCATTGCGCTGTCAGCGATCAGTTCAAATTGTTGAGGTAACGAGTTAATCGACATAGGCAAAAAGTCGAGTAAGCGGTTATCACCAAATGTAGCAATCTTTATCTTTCCTGCCAGTTCCGGACGTTCCAGCAATACATCCAGTACACCTTCTAACAAGGTATATGAAGTAGTGACAATCGCATCAGGAATGGTTCCTTTGTCGCACCAATCACTCAGCACCTTCTTGCCGTCGTTACGATTAAAGTGTTCACCATAACCGATTTGAAACTGTGCCTGATGCTGTTTAACCGCTGACTTGAACCCCAGCTCACGTTCGCGCGAAATATTCAGCTCTGGTAACGCCCCAATAAGACCGATATTTGTGACATTGTCACTCAAGACTGATGAAGTGAGTTCAAATGCTCCACCGAAATCTTCACTAATAACACACGAGAAGTGCTCGTCATCCAACGGACGGTCGAGCGCGATGACAGGTGTACCGCGTTTTTGCAGTTCAATATAGTACTCACTGGCTTCTGGAATGACGCTCGCAACAAACAACGCATCAACTTTACGACTTACCAACGCGTGAACCACTGATTTTTCTGTTTCAGGGTCATCATCTGAACAGGCAATTAAGATCTGGTAACCAGCCGAACGAGAGTTCTGCTCAAGCAGTTTGGCTAAACGTGCGTAACTGGTGTTCTCTAAATCAGGAATGATCAAACCAAACGAACGGCTTTGCCCTGCCCGCAGCGTGCTCGCTGCTAAGTCGGGACGGTAGTTATGCTCATCCACGACCGCCATCACTTTGCGCTGGGTTTTTTCGCTGATTCTGTATTTTTGAGCTTTGCCATTGATCACATAGCTAGCCGTTGTTTTAGAAACCCCTGCTAACTTTGCTATTTCATCCAGTGTCATATCATCAACCTTTGTTCTGTGCGCGAGATCATAATACTTCATAAAGGATCCTGCGATGAGTTGAATTATATGCTGAAACGATTCAGTATAAAAGCTGAAAGGATTCAGCAATGTTGAGATAGTGAAGCATATCACCTAAATTTACTCGAGATATCTCAACTACCGCCCTTTAACTTCATACAGTTAGAAGAGCTAAAGCTGAATCCACATATTTTTATCTTTTTGCTGAATCGATTCAGTTGTTAAGCAGAAAGAGTTTGCGGCCTGAGTGGCCAAATGAATAATTTTAAATTCCTTAAGGCTGGAGAAGCACCATGCTTAAGTTAGCGAAAAGCGATATCACACTGGCACAAACAGCAAGTGACAAATTTGAAGCGATTAAAAACATTGCGAATAGCCTTACTAATTCGGGTCTTGTAGAGCAAGGCTATGTAGAAGGCATGCTTAACCGCGAAAAACAGAATTCTACTTTCCTTGGTAATGGTATCGCCATTCCACACGGTACGACCGATACACGCGACATGGTTAAAACAACAGGTGTTGCGGTCCATCACTTCCCTCAAGGTGTTAACTGGGGTGACGACAACACGGTTTACGTTGCGATCGGTATCGCTGCTAAATCAGATGAGCACTTAGGTATTCTTAAACAGCTAACTAAGGTACTCAGTGCCGATGGTGTTGAACAACGCTTACGTGACGCGAAAAGCGCTGAGGACATCATTGCCCTGCTTAACGGTGATGTTCAGCTAGAAGCAGAATTTGACGCATCGCTGGTACAGCTTCAATTCCCGGCAAGTGACATGATTCAGATGAGCGCAGTAGCGGCTGGCCTATTGAAAAATACCGGTTGTGCTGGTTCTGAATTCGTTGCGGACCTTGTATCAAAGTCACCAACACACCTTGGTAACGGTTTGTGGCTAACGGGTAGCGACAAACAAGTTTCTCGCACTGGTATTTCATTTGTGTCTACTGCTAACGATTGTGAGTTTGAAGGTGAAAAAGTTCGAGGTCTTGTCGCTTTTGCCGCTTGTAACAATTCGCACCAAGGGATCCTTGGCCAACTGTCTAAGATCGTTTTTGACCAGCAACAAGAGCAACTACTTAACGCATCAGTTGAGCAAGTGTTAGCGCTTCTTAAAGGTGAACCACAGGCACCTGCGACTTCAGATGCGGGCAATAGCGCTGTATTCAAGATCAAGAACACTCACGGATTGCATGCTCGCCCAGGTGCAATGCTCGTTGCTGAAGCTAAAAAGTTTGAGTCAAACATTCGTGTTGCCAATCTTGATGGCGACGGTAAAGAAGTCAACGCTAAGAGCCTGATGAAAGTCATCGCGCTTGGTGTTAAGCACGGCCATCAACTTCAGTTTTCTGCAGAAGGCCCAGACGCTCCTCAAGCATTAGAGTCTATCGGCAAAGCGATTGCTGCAGGCCTTGGTGAAGGTTAAGAGGTCGATATGAGTTTAACGAAAACAAACCGCGTCGTGACTATAACGCTTAACCCTGCCCTCGATCTTACCGGATCACTCGAAACGTTAAATCTTGGTTCGGTTAGCCTGGTTAAGCAAAGTAATCTCCATGCTGCAGGTAAAGGTGTAAACGTCGCGAAGGTACTTAGCGACCTTGGCGCTGACGTTACAGTTACCGGCTTCTTAGGCAAAGACAATCCTGAGTTATTCCACCAGCTTTTCGATGAGATTGGTGTAAACAACCAGTTTATTGAAGTTGACGGAGCTACCCGTATCAACGTCAAACTTGTTGAGGCTAACGGTGAAGTCAGCGACATCAACTTCCCGGGTGTACAAGTTACTCCACAAGATGTTGCTCGCTTTGAAGAAACACTTTTCCGTTTGGCTGAAACTCACGACTACTTCGTTCTTGCGGGCAGCTTACCTGGCGGTGTAACTCCGGAGCAGTGTGCAGATTGGATTGAAACACTTCATCAGCAAGGCAAGCGCGTACTGTTTGATAGCAGCAAAGCAGCCCTTCGCTCTGGTATAGATGGTCACCCTTGGTTGATTAAGCCAAACGATGAAGAACTCGGCGATTTTGTTGGCCGTCATCTTGAGACTGCCGAGCAGTGCCAGCAAGCCGCACAAACCCTGAGCAATAAAGGCATCGAAAACATTGTTGTTTCAATGGGCGCGAATGGCGTTATGTGGCTCAACCAGGGCGAGTGGCTGCGTGCTCAGCCACCAAAAATGAATGTTGTAAGTACAGTGGGCGCTGGCGATACGCTTGTTGCAGGGCTGTGCTGGGGTCACATGCAAGTGATGCCGAAAAACGATTTACTGCGCTTCGCTACCGCGCTTTCTGCACTTGCAGTTAGCCAAGTGGGCGTTGGATTAACCAGTGAGGAACAACTGGAGAACATCAAGCTGCAAACTGAGGTTAGCGAGCTTTACCCTAATACGCACTTAGACAAACACTAAGGAACAGAAGGTTATCAGTATGAATATTGCGATTATTACAGCTTGTCCAAGCGGGGTTGCAAACAGCATCCTTGCAGCAGGACTACTAGAACAAGCGGCAGCGAAGCTGGGTTGGTCAGCTAAGATTGAGTGTCAGTCAAGCGTTGTCGAACCAACCGTTCTGACTCAAGAAGATATTGACCAAGCGGAAGCGATTATTATCGCTGCAAATACACCTGTTGATACGTCCCGTTTCGTTGGTAAGAAAGTCTATCAAGCGCAAATTAGTACCGTCGCTAAAGACGCAACAGCATTTTTGCAAATTGCTGTTGAGAACGCAGCGACCCTGACCCAATCGACTGCCCCTGCGGTTAAAACTGAAAGCACATCTGCAGCAAAGAAAATTGTTGCGATTACCGCTTGTCCAACTGGCGTGGCGCACACCTTCATGGCTGCCGAAGCACTTGAAGAAGAAGGCAAACGTCGCGGCCACCAGATTAAGGTTGAAACTCGTGGTTCTGTCGGCGCGAAGAACCAGTTAACAGATCAGGAAATCGCTGATGCCGACCTGGTCATCATTGCTGCTGACATTGAAGTGCCTTTGGATCGTTTTAACGGTAAGAAGATGTACCGCACCAAAACGGGGCCAGCTCTGAAAAAGACTGCACAAGAGATGGATAACGCGTTCGAACAAGCGACCGTTTACCAGCATTCAGGTAACACGAGTTCCTCAGCAACGGAAGAGAAAAAAGGTGCATACAAACACCTTATGACAGGCGTATCTCACATGCTGCCAGTAGTCGTTGCCGGTGGTTTGATCATCGCCCTCTCGTTCGTATTTGGTATCGAAGCATTTAAAGAAGAAGGCACATTAGCTGCTGCTCTGATGACCATTGGTGGTGGTTCTGCATTTGCGTTGATGATTCCTGTTCTGGCAGGTTATATCGCATTCTCTATTGCTGACCGTCCGGGTCTGGCTCCGGGTCTTGTTGGCGGTATGCTGGCGAGCTCTACAGGTGCTGGTTTCTTAGGTGGTATCGCTGCTGGTTTCATCGCTGGTTATGCCGCTAAGTTCCTTGCTGACAAAGTGTCTCTTCCACAATCAATGGAAGCACTTAAGCCGATTCTGATCATTCCTTTTGTCGCGACCCTATTTACTGGTCTGGTTATGATCTACATCGTTGGTGGTCCAGTTTCTGGCATCATGAACGGTCTGACTGACTTCCTGAACAACATGGGTTCAGACAGCGCGGTTCTGCTCGGCGTATTACTTGGCGCAATGATGTGTTTCGACCTTGGTGGTCCGGTTAACAAAGCAGCTTACGCATTCGGTGTTGGCCTGCTTGCATCGCAAACCTATGCTCCTATGGCTGCAATCATGGCTGCAGGTATGGTTCCAGCGCTAGGTATGGGTCTGGCTACATTTGTGGCTAAAAACAAATTTGACCAAAGTGAGCGTGAAGCAGGTAAAGCCTCTTTCGTTCTGGGTCTGTGTTTTATCTCTGAAGGTGCGATTCCTTTTGCAGCCAAAGATCCAATGCGCGTTATCCCGGCGTGTATGGCTGGTGGCGCACTAACAGGTGCACTTTCTATGCTGTTCGGCGCGAAACTTATGGCTCCACACGGTGGTTTGTTCGTACTGCTAATCCCTAATGCAATTACTCCAGTGGTTATGTACCTAGTAGCAATTGCAGCAGGTACGGCAGTGACTGGTCTGGGCTACGCATTCCTAAAGAGCAAATCAGAATCAAAGCAGGTTGAATCAGCAACAGCATAATTCGATTTTTTGCCTCTCCCCTGTAAGGCAAAAGGCACCTCGCAAGAGGTGCTTTTTTTATGCCCATTACGACTAAAGTCCAATAAATATCTCCCTGAATTCACATATTATCACTACGTTTATTTTGTTAGGCTCACAGTAACTTAAGCCGATTTACTGTATAGTGTCTGCGGAATTCACTTTATTTATTGTACGTACTCCTTAATGCACAAACTTGGTACCAAACTTCTTCTTCAATTCTTACTCGTTTTTTGTGCTATGTCTTTAGTGCCTTTTCTCTATTTCTATACCCAATTTGGTCAGTTGGAAGAGAAGACACAGCAGTTCGTTGAGCAGCTAAATCGCAATAAGCTAGAATATGCCAAGGTAGAGTTACAGACTTCTCTACAACAAATGACATCTTCTCTGCGTTACCTTTCAACCAACGGCATGATCAATCAGGCAATTAACGACCCAAGCCTTGAAAATCTCGACGCTCTCGAGCAGTTTTGGTTACTCATCGCCCGTACTCAAACCTATTACTCCCGATTACGCCTGTTGGACGATCAAGGGATGGAAATAGTTCGACTGAATATTGATGAGCGGTTTATAGAAATCGTCTCTAAGGATCACTTGCAATCAAAAGCCAAGCGAGACTATTTTGCTTATGCGCAAAGTTTAGGTGACAACCAAGTCGGCAATTTTGGTATTGATTTGGAGTTGGAAAATGGTCAGGTCGTCACGCCTGTAGTGCCCGCTTATCGTGTCATATATCCGATAACGCTTAACGGGGAGCGTAAAGGGTATTTTGTCGCAAACCTCGATTTACAGCGTATTTATCGCTCTTTGGCTTACAAGCGTAGCTCGAATAATCTACCCAATGTTGTCACTTCTGAAGGTTACTACCTGATGTCTTCGGACGGTAATAAGCTTATGGGTCATTTAGTTGAGCAACACGCCGAATCAAACATTGCCAAACAATACCCTAAGCTGTGGCAAAGTTTACAATCAAACAGTAATGGTACCGTTCAAGAGCAATCTCAATGGCTGTCTTATACAACCGTAGAATTAGACAGTGTCGAGCATATCAACACCCTGATTTTCTTTAGTAAGACCTCATTTGAGGAGGCGCTTTCTTTCACTGAGGAGCAAAGACAGGATCTCTACTTACAGCTGACATTTATCTGCATTATTCTGCTGTTACTGACCTTCACTTTTGTGACGTGGAATCATAACCACGAGAAAAATAGTCTGGATAGTAAGATTGCTCGTGCGGCGATGAATGGTATGTCGGCGATGGTCATTACCGATCGCAACAACCATATCATTCAGGTTAACGACGAGTTTACTCGTGTTAGTGGATACAAGTTAGAAGATGTTAAAGGCAAACCACCTTCGCTATTCGCTTCAGGTAAACATCAGCAAGAATTCTATATGAAGATGTGGAAGGTTCTTGAAGAGAACGGGCTGTGGGAAGGCGAAGTGGTGAACAAACGCCGCGACGGTTCTCTGATTACTGAGATTCTACGCATCCAAACCGTAAGAGACCGTTACGGTATTATTCAGTTTTATGTGGCATCGTTCGTCGACATTTCTCATCGTAAAGAGCTGGAAAACCGGCTGAGAGAACTGAGTGAGAAAGATGCGATGACTTCTCTATGGAACCGTCGTAAATTTGATGCCGAGATGCAATCACAGGTTCAGCGGACCAAGCGTTACAAACAGAATGAAGTTACTGCCCTCGCCCTGATCGATATCGACCACTTTAAGCGCATTAATGATACTTATGGTCATGACCGCGGCGACGAAGTAATAAAGGCAGTGGCTAACTCACTGACTCATCATTTACGCGAAACCGATATCATTGCCCGTATTGGTGGCGAAGAGTTTGCCATCATCATGCCTCACACTGCACTGGCTGAAGCTGAAGTCGTGGTTAACCGACTACGTACCGCAATTAATTTGGAGAGTGACCTTAATATCACGGTGAGCGCTGGCATTACTGAATTGTCCAGTAGTTCTGAACAGACCTATAAGCGTGCAGATATTGCACTATATGAGTCCAAATCTTCGGGTCGCAACCAGGTTTCAGTTTTTCCTGCCAGTGAAGCCAGTTCGATTGCTTAATTTTGGTGCATAGCACATCTGCTGTGCACCAAACTGCCCCACCAAAACCTTCATTTATTGCTAAGTAGCTGATATTTAACATTACGCTGTGTTGGCGTAAATCTTGTACTACTCTCTATATGTCCTTTGTTGCACTAATATGGAGATTAGAATGCAAGATACACTCACCGTTATACTCGCAGGTGGTATGGGATCAAGATTGAGCCCTCTCACGGATGATCGAGCAAAGCCGGCAGTTCCCTTTGGTGGTAAGTACCGAATCATTGATTTTACCCTGACAAACTGCCTCCACTCCGGGCTGCGTCAGATCCTTGTGTTGACTCAATATAAATCGCACTCTTTACAAAAACATCTACGTGATGGTTGGTCTATCTTTAATCCGGAATTAGGCGAGTTTGTGACAGTCGTGCCCCCTCAAATGCGCGGTGGTGGTAAGTGGTATGAAGGAACAGCCGATGCTATCTATCATAACTTATGGCTGTTGGAACGCAGCGACGCAAAACATGTGATCGTACTTTCCGGTGATCACATTTATCGCATGGATTATGCGGAGATGCTTAAAGATCATATTGCGAACAATGCTGCTCTTACTATAGCGTCAATGGATGTGCCCAGAGATGAGGCTTCAGCGTTCGGTGTACTCTCTACCGATGAGAATGGCTTAATTGATACGTTCTGTGAAAAACCCGATAACCCTGAACCTATGCCTGGCAATAACGGACGTAGCCTTGTATCTATGGGCATCTACATTTTTGAGATGGACACTCTACAGCGAGTGTTAGAGGAAGATGCCGACAGCCTGAACTCTTCACATGATTTCGGTAAAGACATTATCCCTAAACTGATCGATGAACGTAACGTCTACAGTTATAACTTCTGTTCAGATCGTGGCCGAGTCGCAAAGGACTGTTATTGGCGTGATGTCGGTACTATAGACTCTTTCTATCAAGCCAATATGGATCTGCTAGAGCCGATCCCACCAATGAACTTATATCAGCCTAGTTGGGGAGTTCGTACTTACGAGCCACAACTGCCACCAGCACGTACCGTTTCTTCAGCCACGGGCAATGAGGGGATATTTATCAATTCAATCATTGCCAATGGTGTGGTCAATTCCGGAGGTTCGGTTCAGCACTCGATCATATCTTCAAATGTACGCATAGATGATAGTGCAACGATCGTAGACAGCATCCTATTCGATAGCGTGGTGGTTGGTGAAGGGTGTAAATTGGTTAACTGCATCATCGATAAACATGTAGTTATTCCGCCTAATACCCAAATTGGTCTCAATCGGGTCGAAGACGCAAAACGATTCCACATTTCGGATGAAGGCATCGTCGTTGTCCCAGAGAGCTACCAGTTCTAAACCTATCAGGATTAAAAAAGGCCTTGGACATTTCCAAGGCCTTTTTTATCAGTGCTTATTGCGGACAAGTTACCTCATCCCAGAACCAGTTTGACTGGGTTGGTGACTCCCAAGTGCCAGGGCTGTTTTTGGCAACAAAACATTTATCGTTATAGATATACGTTGTGCCATTCACCGCTTGAGTCACACCTGGTTCCCATACTTCAACAGGACCCGTTGGTTCTGTTCCCCCATTATCACCGCCGCCGGTACCACCATTACCAGAAGAGAGATCCGCAAGAGGTAAATCTGGGTACTCAGCCTTAAGTGCATAATCGACACCGTTGATCTTAACCGTGTAGTTTGCAGGCCCAGAAACAGGCAGGTAGTAAACCATGTCTAGCTCATAGACATCACCATTAGCCATGTCGTTCCAAGCCGGTAGCGAGAACGATACGCGGTGCATCGTGCCATCTAGACCACCAATATTGTCAGCTCTGGTATGCCCAGACGAGATAACCGTTAAACCACCACCAGATTGATCTTTGGCGTTATCCGGCGCAGAGACAGGAATATCAAACTGGAACTCTGTTCCACCCGGGATCACCTGACCTGTGTTGTTAGTGAAGGTAATTTTAGGGTTGATTGGGTAGTTTTGGTCGCCAACTTTGAACCCACCTACGTTTACCGTAATATCGACTGCCTCTGCTGGCATAGCTGCTGTCGCAACCTTATTACCATACGGTGTAGCGGTCGCAAACTTGTCGTAGATCGCCTTAGTCATGGTATTACCCATGTGGTACTCACCACTACCATTCGCACAGGCTTGTTCAGTTAAATCAACGCTTGTACGCTGTCCATTGGCATCGAGGTTATAACAGTTGTAATCCCCTGCGAGTTCCCAGAACATGATGCCACCGATTTCTTTATCGATAACGTAATCCGCTTTGACCGATACCGACTGCTCATCTTCAGTAGAGAGGAATACACTCTTGTCTGCGTTCCACAACCAAGGCGCGACCGCTACAGAGTCGTAATTACGGGTATAAGTACCGACCAATTGGTGCGCTGGATTGTTAGGGTCAAGATTGTAAGCAGCGGCGTAGCTACCTAAAATTCCATTTTCCAGGTTTTTGGCATGCCACATCGGACCTGAACCTGCACCCATCTCGTTACCTTTCGGGTCAGTATCGTGCCACATGTTATCGATACCGACCGCACCGTTACCACAGTTGTTGCTTTCACCTTCGCCTGTACCTTCAGGACATTCAGCCTGATTTGGCAACGCAGCTCGACCCCATAGACCATTGGTACCACCAGTTACGCCCTGCCAACCACGGGTATAGTAAGGCACACCAATATTGATTCGACCTGCTGGCATTGAGCCACGGAAGTAATGGTAGGCCCAGTCCGTATTAAGGTAACCGATACCGCCATACTGAGAAGTGGTGTAGACGTTCCATTGCGCTAGCTCTGAGTCTTCGCCGGTATCATACAGCGCTGCATTGTGACCAACATGATCGTTCCAGGCACCGTGTAAATCGTAGGTCATGATGTTGACGTAATCGAGGTATTTAGTGACGTCAAATGTTTCCATACCACGTAACAGGTAACCTGAAGAAGGTGCTGCGATTGTTAGCATGTAATGCGTGCCGTCCTCAGCAGATGCGGCATCGAGTTTTTGGCGCAGAACTTTCATTAGTTCCTGATATGAGGCCCATAAATATGGACGACGTGGTTCCATAAACTCTTTGTCATACGGGTTACCTGCACCTGCCATCGAAGTTGGATATTCATAATCGATATCCAAGCCGTCAAAACGATAGGTACGCATCATAGCCACAGCGGAAGTCGCAAACTTTTCAATACCCGCATGGTTTATAGAGCCGTCGGCATTGGTCGTCATGGTGTAGAAACCACCGTCAGCGACGCGATTACCGTCAGCACCAAAGTGACCCCCTGTTTCAGCCCAACCACCGATAGAGATCAGCGTTTTAACGCCATAACGTTCTTTGTATGTTGCCAGTGCACCAAAGTGGCCTTTAAAGCCAAGCGTTGGATCAATATCGACTCCTGGCCACTCTTTACCCGTAGCCGCATTGTTCGGGTCATTAACATCACCTAAATTAACATTACCATCCGGGCCAATTCCGACAAACGCGTAGTTAATATGGGTTAACTGTTCCCATGGAATATCTTTAACCAGATAAGCGGCTTGTGGATCATCACCAGCACGCCAGCTAGTAAAGTAGCCAATTACACGGCGAGGATGGTCCGCCCCCATCAGCTCACGACCATCTTCGTCATAGGCTGTACAGTATGGAACATTGATACCTTCAGTCTGATACAGGCCATCTGGTCGACAATTTGCTGCGGTAGGTGTGCCATTTACCTGAAGTGTCGCAGCAGTAGAATTAGTATTCGCACCAAGGTTATCCGTAGCCTTGGCATATATAGATAGGTTACCTGCCTGGCTTGCAGTGTAGTTTAATACATACGGTTGTGCGGTCGCGGTCCCAACCAGTGATCCAGCGACGAAGAACTCTACCTTATCAATTGTACCGTCAGAATCAGCAGCATTGGCGGTGAGCGTCACCTCTGATCCCTGATCTACAGTAGTACTGGAAAGTGTTATTTCAACGCTAGGAGCAATATTGTCAGGCGTTGTCGAGCTGACATTAATCGAAACATTACTCAGTTGGCTCTTAACTCCGGCATCATCAAATGACGCGGCGCTGATTTGATGTGTACCGGATGACGCTAACCAGGTAGTTGTATATGGCGCGGTATTTGATTCTGCCACCACAACCCCATCAACCACAAACTCTACTTTGGTTACGCTACCATCAGCATCCGCCGCATCAGCTGAAATTGTGACAACGTCACCCTCAGTGATAGTATCAGTAGCAAGTGGTGAGGTTAATGAAACTGTTGGTGCCTGATTCTCGCCCGTGGTACTACAGCTTCCTAAGTCACTCCAGTAATCCCACTGACTTGATGAATGAGTCGAAGGATCATTGTTTTCAGTCCAGTAATTTGCCTGATAAGCCTTACCAGCGTGTTCAACTTGATCGCCGCCTACATAGGTTGCTGTCGAGTCCCAACTAGCCAGAGTTGTACAATCAATCGCTGCGTAACTGTTAAATGCCATTAAGCATGACGCACTTAACGTGCTAAGCGTGAACACGCGTTTAACGGTGTTCTGTCTCGATATCTGCATGTGCCCTCTATCCTTAAGTAATTGTTATATCGTTAAAATTATTAATTATTGACGCCGAAGAACTTAAGTTCTTCAGTAAAATAACACTAGATAAGATTGAGGAAATAACACGCTAATATTGTCTATTGTCCAAAATGACTCGCAATATCGGATGTTGTACGTGCAACAGAACACCACTTAATTTGTATCGATAACTAATTTCTGATTTATTTTTGTACAAAAAATAAACCTCTTCATGGAGACCACGAAGAGGTTTTGTACAGAAGATTGACTAGATCTACTATAGGGGGAAAAGAGAATAATTCTCTTTCGGCTATTAGTATTGCCTAATTCTTTGTTTAAAAACACTGTAAAGTTGCAACAGCCTGTTTCCCCTTTTCAGATTATGCTGACACGTTTGCCTTTGGCGTCTCATTAAAATGGCGCTTAAACTCCCGCGAAAACTGCGAAGTACTGTTATACCCAACCAAGCGAGCAGCATCACCCGCTTTTAATCCTTCAAGCTGAATCAACTCTTTCGCTTTGTTTAGGCGTACTTTCTTAATGTACTGAATCGGCGTCTCTAACGTTACACTCCGAAAGGCCTGATGAAAGGCTGAGATACTCATATTGGCCTGTTCAGCTAGATCCTGCACCGTTACCGCTTCAGTGTAATTCTTATGCAGGTAATCGAGTGATTTGGCCACTCGCGCGTAATGGCCTTCATGACGTGCCAGATCAAACAGCACATACCCTTCCTGGCTCAATAACACACGGAAGGCTAACTCTTCCATCAGCCCATTAGCGAGAATGGCGGTTTCTATTGGATTACATAATGCCTTCATCAGACGTTTGCAGACGTCGAGCATCATCTCATCCATAGCGACTGACTTTAGACCAGGGTTAGTCGATACCTCGTGACGAGATTGAAAGCAGTGCATTGAATCTAGCTTATTCACTAACCGGTGAAGCAGCTGCGGGTCGATATCGATACTAAGACCAAGCAGAGGCTCGCCATTTTCGGCAAATGCCTCACACTCGAGAGGCATAGGAACACCGACCACTAAGTAGTCGTCTGGCCCATAACGCACTGGCTCATTACCCAGATAGATATTTTTCGTCCCCTGACCGAGAACAATCACACCGGACTGATAGACGAAGGGTTGTCGAGAGTTACCTTTACTACTGCGATAAAAGTGTACCCCTTTTATTTCTGTTTCAGTGATTCCCTCTAGTTGATGCAACTGCTTGCGTTCAACATAGTCTTGCATCAATTCAGCTAACGTCATTTTTACTCCGAGCCAGGCAAATTTGTAGAAATAGGCAATAAGTTTAGAGAAATTGACCTTTATCGGCGCCAATGTCAATACTAATATGCACTATATCTTTTAAACATGTAACAGCATGGAACCAAGAGGCAAGTCGCAATGCAATTTAGCTATGTAAACCCAACCCTGATTCACTTTGGTCAAGGTCAAATTCAAAGCATCAGTTCGGCAATCCCAGCAGATAATAAAGTATTGGTCATCTATGGTGGTGGTTCTATCAAACGCAACGGTGTATACGACCAAGTTGCGAAAGCGTTAGAAGGTCATCAATGGACGGAATTCTCAGGTGTTGAACCTAACCCAACCAAAGAGACAATGGATAAAGCGGTTGAGATCGTCAAGCAACAAGGAATTGATTTCATTCTTGCTGTCGGCGGTGGTTCTGTAATCGACGGTTCAAAATATGTCGCAGCAGCTTCACACTACGACGGTGATGGTTGGGACATTTTCACTGGTAAGCATCAGGTCACTTCTGCAGTACCTCTTGCGGCTATTCTTACCCTGCCGGCAACTGGCTCTGAGTCAAACATGGGCGCAGTGATTACTAAAGCGGAAACTCAAGATAAACTTCCGTTTATGACACCTCACGTACAGCCAAAGTTTGCGGTAATGGACCCGGACGTAATGAAGACACTGCCTGAGAAGCAGCTGATCAACGGTATCGTCGATGCTTGGGTACATGTATGTGAACAGTACCTTACTGTTGCTCATGACGGAATGGTTCAAGATGGCTACTCTGAAGCGCTGCTTAGAAACCTTAAGCAGCTTGGTGAGCAGTTTGAATCTCGCGACAATGACGCGTGGCGCGCAAACCTGATGTGGAGTGCTAACCAGGCATTGAACGGTCTTATTGGCTCTGGGGTTCCTCACGATTGGGCAACGCATATGATCGGTCATGAATTTACAGCTCTTTGGGGAGTTGATCACGCCCGTTCACTGGCTATCGTTCAACCTTCATTGCTACGTAACCAGATCGATGTTAAGCGCGCTAAGCTTGAACAGATGGGAAAAAATGTCTTTGGTTTAGCCCAGTCAGAAACATTAGCTGAAGAGACCATTGCCGCTATGGAAGCTTTCTACCAGTCACTTGGCGTAACAACGCAATTTAGTGATTACCAGGAGTCTAAGCAGCAAGCAGTAGATGCAGTACTTAGCCAGCTAGAAATGCATGGTATGGTCGCTCTCGGCGAGCATCAGGCGATTGATTTGGCACAGAGCCGAAAGATTCTTGAACTAGCTATTGCCTAAGTGAATCTAAAAATTTAGTCTAAAAAGCAGCTGAGGCTGCTTTTTTTGTTTATATAAGAAGGATTCTATGTGGTTGCTGATCGTCGTAGTGTGTGCGATTCATATCTGGAGTATTGATAGAAGTAATAAATGGCTGTTCTACACCACTAAGGCCACTCCAGTTCTTCTCATGTCAGCGATCGTTTTCACTCAACCTGACCCGCTAGATTTCTATACAATCGCGGTTGGTGTTGCCCTGCTGCTGTCGTCTGTGGGTGACCTCTATTTGATGCACCCAAAAGATAAGTTTTTGCAAGGCTTGAGTCTGTTTCTGTTAGCCCATATTGCCTATAGCGCAGCATTTATTCATCAGGTTGTAGTAATCAGTAATTATTGGGTATTACTCTCTCTAGCAGCTACGGCAGTTATCATCTACCTACTTCTCTTACCAGGACTTGGTCGCTCTAAAATCCCCGTCGCAATTTACTCTGTTGCTATCGTTATTATGGCTTGGGGTGCGGTAGAGTTTTGGACGCAGACAAAAATTCCAGCGGCTGGCTACGCCATGCTTGGTGCACTGACCTTTGTTGTCTCTGACATCGTACTGGCGGTAGACAGGTTTCGCAGTAGTTCAGGTTTCTCTCGCCATGTTGTCATGGTCACTTACTACACTGCGCAGGGACTATTAACCCTGTCAGCAGTTACTTAACCTGATAGCGGTATATCAAATCATCATAATACTGGCCGCCAATCTGGTAGGCATCTTTTTCGCGCTCTGCGAGGCTAAAGCCAGCCTTCTCCAATACTTTACACGAGGCAACATTGCCATCCGTAACAATCGCGTTAACGGTTTCAATTGGGTAGTTCTTGGTTGCATGGCCGATCAGTGCAACCAGTGACTCTGTACCATAACCACGACCATGAAATTCCGGTAACAGCAGGTAACCGACTTCAATATGCTGTTGATTTTCTTCAGAAAGACACAAACCCGTTACCCCGATAGCATCGCCGGTCTGCTTCTCGCGGATAACCAAACATAACCAATGGCTGTTCGGCCAACTCCATTTCGGAAGACGGGATTCAAAACGCTGACGAATCTGTTCCGTCGATGGTTTATCAAATGCATAGCGAATCACATCATCATCTTGATGTAATCTCTCAAATAGCTGCCAATCACTCTCGGTGATCTGGTCCATTAGTAGTTGTTTTGATTCAATTGGGTACATTAAAGTTCTCTAATTAAATATCTCTTCCAGCGCAAGCTTCGATTTCTCAACCAACGAGATGAGTTCTGCCCTTTGCTGAACAAATACTTCCAGTGGCTGGAGCGCTTTTTCTATATCTAAACACAAGTCAAATAAAGCATGTAAGCCTAAGCTACCCGCCGAACCTTTTAACTTATGCGCAAGTTGTTTGATTTCGTGTTGATCATTGTCTTGCTTCGCGGTGTCTAGCTGGCTGATGATTTGATCGGCCCCATCGGAAAACAGGCGACAAATCTCGATCATTTTCTCTTTACCAAGCACTTGCATATCGTTCAATACCACTTGGGCATCGATAACCCGGCGATCGTAACTCTCGCTCACTTGCGCTTCCTCTTTATGGCACTCTTTCTGCTCTAGCAACAGAGGCTTACCCTCTAAGCTATTCTGAATCATGTGACAAAGTGCGTCTTTATCGAGCGGTTTAGGCAAATAGCCGTCAAAACCTGCAGCGATATAGCTCTCAACCTCTTCGTTATACACGTGTGCCGACACAGCAATCATAGGTGTTGCGGGTTTGTCGGTCGAACCTTGCTCAAACTGTTTTAGTTCAGCGAGTAGTGTGACACCGTCACAATCAGGGAGGTTAATATCCATTAACACAATATCGAACGCATGCTGAGAAAAGAGTTCTTGCGCGTTCTTACCATCAACTGCGGTCAACGTTTCATGCCCCATACTGGCTAAGAAACCTTCCGCAACCATACAGTTAACGGGATTATCTTCGATCAAAAGCACTCTAGCGGTAACGGTGCAATCAGCGCTGGTTTCATGCTCCTCAACCTCTTGACCCGTTTGTAGAGGCACAGAGAACCAGAACCGACTTCCCTCGCCAATCTCTGACTCAAGATGGATTTCACCACCCATAGCTTCAACCAGACGCTTACTGATCGCGAGACCAAGTCCAGTACCGCCCTTACTACTTAAGCCGCCTGACGCTTGCGTGAAGGCGTCAAATAGGGTCTGCTGCTCTTGTTCACTGATGCCCACACCTGTATCAGACACTTCGAAAAGGACATGACCCTGTTGGTCCGGGTCATGAGCAACATAAATATCGACATTCCCTTTGTCAGTGAACTTGATAGCATTTCCAACAAGATTATTAAGTACCTGACCGATTCGCGTCATATCGCCGAACCAGAATTTATCCACATCACTTTCAATAAAGTACTCTAATTGCAGTGATTTCTCCTGCGCGCGACCATTGAGCAACTGTTTGGTGTCATCGACCATAGCATACAGATTAAAATCAACTGGGCGGATTTCTAAGTGACCCGCTTCAATTTTTGAATAATCGAGGACATCATTCAGGATAGCCAGCAGCCCCGTACCACTTCGGTTAATCACATCAACATAATGGCCTTGTTGGCGGTCTAACCCAGTATCTTTTAGTAGACGTGCGGTACCAAGTACGCCGTTCATTGGCGTGCGAATTTCGTGGCTCATCGTCGCGAGGAAGGCAGATTTCGCTCGGCTCGCCTGCTCTGCCTCTTGTCGTGCTCTGGCGTGGTTCTCTACTTCTTGGTTAAGTCTTGAGTTCGCATCCTGTAATTGGTGCGTGCGCTCGGTGACAAGCTCTTCGAGATGACCTTTATGCTCTTCCAGTTCTCGCTTCGCCTTTGCTTCACTCTCAGCGACGACCTTAAGTGCTTTCGCTGTGTTCCGGGCAGTGATTATCGCCTGCCCCATATGCGCTAGCTCGTCATTACCCTTAACAGTAACATCCACCTGTAGTTGGCCTTTAGCGATCGACAAGAGTGCAGATGAGTACTCGGCTAAGCGTTTAACTACTGATATATAAACGACTTTCCACACGATCAATACCACGATCACCATGCCGAGTACGGTAATAATGGTGAGGGTTAACTGGGCGTAATCAAGCGTGGTTTTAAGTTCATCTACTGCACGAGTTGTCGAAGAATTAGATTCGTCCACCAACTTGTTTACTGTAGTGTTCAGGGTTGTAAACTGATTAAGAGTATCTTGCATCAATTGTTGGGCAGAACGCTCGTTGTCGTATCGCTGAGCCAACACATCGAATACGACCTGACGTAATTCGAGCTTCTTAAGCAAATCTTCCATTTGCAATGATCGAGTTGGATCTTCCACCGCCTGCACGCGGCGCTTCATAATATTGAGGTTATTGATAAACTCTTGTCTTATGGTTTGAATACGGCTGATGTCAGATACCGTGCGCGCCTCCTCGATGTGGTTAAGAAGCTTAAAAGCCAGCAGATGCAATTCATGCAATCGCTCAGAGAGGTCGAGATCCACTTCGACCAAAGCATCAAGGGCATTATATGCCTGATCTATTTTCTGCTTCTCTAGCAGCGCGTAGATATGAGTGACGTTGGCGACGGCGATGGTCGACGTGTTGGCAACCTGGGTACGGGTTAGTTGTTCTAGCTCTAGTGCCAATTCACGTAGCTCGCTGGTTCTGACCGCTATGTCTTCACTGAGGAACAGTCGTCTCTCAACCACGATGCCAAACTTTGCCAAGGTATCGATAACTACCTGCACGTCTGACTCGAGTCGCGTTAGTAACGCTGAATCGAAAGAGTCCGAGCCCAGCTGCTTAATATGAGTCAGTAACGACTCAAGCTGTGAAAACAACTCTTTACCTGAGCTTTGACGCTGAGCTTCAGTTTTCGCGTTTGATAATGTCTGAACAGAAGAGATGATCCGCGAGCTCAGTTCTGATACCTGTCTCGCCTCGATCATCGAAGGAATTGCCGAGTTAACGACATTTCGCTCTGTTTTGGCCACGGAAGTGAAGCCAAATACCCCGATTAGTGCGGAAATCAAAACCAATAACGCCATTGCGAGGAACGCAAGCAGCAGTTTGCGTCCAATACTGGCTTTAGCTAATAACATCGAGAATCTTCGCTTCTTAAGTCTTGTATAATGCGCTATATTTTGCAGTGTTTAATCCGCCTTTACCAACGAAATACTGCATGTCTTTGATCTCAGCTATTCAAAAGCGAGCCACATTATTAAGCACAGTGCTACTCATTGCATGGAGCTCTCAGGCTCATGCACAAGAACCGTTACGAGTTTGTGCTATTTACCCACACTTAAAAGACTCTTACTGGTTGTCGGTTAACTATGGAATGGTTGATGAAGCGAAGAAGCAAGGGATTGATTTAAGAGTTCTCGAAGCCGGAGGCTACCTCAATCTGGACAAACAGCGCGAACACATGTCTCTTTGTACTCGATGGAATGCAGATGCGATAATTCTCGGTACTGTTGCGCCCGATCTATTTTATAGCTCATTACGTCAGAGTGTTGGTTCTATCCCTGTCTTTGCTACCGTTAACAAACTCATTCTCGATAAAGAGAACAGCACTTCATTAAAAGGTGAAGTAGGCGTTGATTGGTATTGGATGGGCTACTACACCGGAGAGTACCTCAAATCTAAACACCCTAAAGGGTCCGGCATCACGAACATCGCTCTGTTACCCGGACCGAAATCTAGTGGTGGAACCAAACCGGTAATCAAAGGCCTGTATTCTGCTCTAAAGGATTCCGATATCCACATCGTAGAGACACTTTGGGCGGACAATGACAAGGAGTTACAGCGTAACCTTGTTCAGCATGCGATTGATAATACTGAACTCGATTATATCGTTGGTAGCGCTGTCGCTATAGAAGCAGCAATTAGTGAGCTTCGCAGTGCCGATAAATCAGATCAAATCGGCTTGGTTTCAACCTACCTTAGTCACGGTGTCTACCGTGGCCTGTTAAGAAAACGCGTTCAATTCGCACCAACTGATAAAATGGTCGAACAGGGTCGCCTGTCAGTGCTTCAAGCAGTGCACTATTTACGTGACGAACCTTACGAGAAGATTCAGGCGCCGATCATTGAGCCGTTAACACCAAATAAACTCAACCCGAAGGTGATTGCACAATCACTCTCTCCTTCGGAGTATCGACCAACATTTTACGTCTATAACGAAAACAATTAGGAAGTCTAAATGGAAAAAACGACTCGTACCTTGCCTGCACACAAACACGTTGCCCTGGTTGCCCACGACAACTGCAAACCAGAGCTGCTTCGTTGGGTTACTGAAAACAAAGAGAAGCTTCAACGTCATTTTCTCTACGCGACGGGTACGACTGGTACCATGCTGAGTAAAGAAACCGGCTTGGCAATCAAAAGTATGATTAGCGGCCCTATGGGTGGTGACCAACAGCTTGGTGCACTGATTTCTGAAGGCAAGATTGATGTATTAATCTTCTTCTGGGATCCACTAAACGCCGTGCCTCACGATCCAGATGTGAAAGCACTACTGCGTATTGCCAGTGTTTGGAACATACCTGTTGCGACTAATCGCGCCACTGCAAAATTCATCATCGAATCGCAGTTGATTGAACAAGAAGTCGATATCGAGATCCCAGACTACGAAGCCTATCTGGCTAATCGTACATAAATAAGCGTAATAGCCCGTGATTTTCACGGGTTTTTTATTTATTGCCGCTTCCCCACGTATCGATCATATCCGTTGCTGTGAATTGTTTGCGAATTCTCGACAAACTGCATGTTTTTGACGCTTGATTAGACCAAAATCCAATTGTAAGCCGAATGCTATGCCGCTAACCTGTCAATGAATAACAAATAAATCAATAAAACATCTAGTCTGTTTGTCGCTGCCGAGAGATACCGCTATGGATAATAATGATAAGCTCAATGAAGTTCTGTGCTGCCCCCTATGTGGCAGTGAAGAGTACTTACTGTCTGAGAGTGACAGTATGCTTTGCGCCGAGTGCGGCTCCTTTTTCGAACACGTGACCGAGCTGACATCAAATCCTCCGATGCCAGCGTTTAAGTTGCAATGTCTTTCAATTCCGTCAGTGAGTCATTGACTATAACTCTTGCTCTAATTCGCTGAGGTGGTTGATCTTCTTTAGATCAAAGAGATGTTCTCGGTCGTTAAGACCTGTCAGGTGAACCGAACGCACCCCCGCACGAACACCCGCTTCAAGCCCTTTGGGTGTGTCATCAACATACAGGCACTGCTCACGGGTAAAGCCCATATTCATGACGCAGTATTGGATAAGGTCAGGCTCTGGCTTCCAGCTATTCGTATCAAACGCTGAGAAGATTTTACCTTTAAAGAAGGGCAACAATCCGGTTAAATCAAGGCATCGCTCAATTTTGTCTTTTGGCCCGTTAGAAGCAACGCAATACTCAATGCCTCGCTTATCGAGCAACTCAAGTATATCAAACACCCCTTCCATTGGTTTTAATTGCTGCTCAAACAGCTGGTCCAGAATGTCGCGGTAGACAGGCTCAAGCTGATCGATAGAAACTGTGACATCTAATCGCTGCTTGGTAGCGGAGAGAATATCGGCTAGCTTGCCTCCTTCAAAGTGGCTTACCGCCTCATCAAAACTCAGGGTTGCTCCAAAACGAGCAAAGGTGTCGCACAGTGCCTGGCAGCAAAGTCTCTCACTATCGACGAGCGTACCGTCACAATCAAAGATTACACACAGAACTTGGGACTCTGACATACGGGATACCTTGTTAATTCGTTATGAGAAATAATAAGGTAGTTCAGAGTAAATGAAATGATGTGCTTAACACTTCCCTATTTAATCGAAACTTTATGTCAGATTTTTCGACGATGTCACCATTTGCCAACGCGTAAATGACCAGGCCATCACTGCTCGATAACTAATGCGTGACTCTCATCAACCTTAAGATCCAATTTATCGCACAGACCTGCTACAAAGTCCTGTTTAGTAACTGAATCAAAATCACTTTTTATTGCAATATCTGAAATAAGAACGGTCTGTTCTTCGCGAGTGACTATGGCTGCTGAGACCGCCTCACCCTGTTTAAAACCGAGGTACAACGAGCAAGGAGATGAATAGATGATTTGAGTTAAGAACTCGACGATCATCTGCTGATCAGACTCACTCTGCCACATACTCGACTGAAGCAAAGCAAACATTACCGTCAAGCGATGGAAATCAACCAAGTAGATCTCATCACTAGTAAATCTACCATCTTGTTGAGGTGCTTCTGTTAGTGTTTGATATTGGCGTGTCGCCACTGCCTTTTTATATACCTCTAAACCAGCAATACTTTCTTTGGTCGGAAATTCGACATCCACCTGCTGATAGAGCCATTGGTTTTTCGTTTCAGCAATCTTTGGCAATGTCATAGTTTAGAGTTAACCTGTACAGATAGTGAGAAATTAGCCAGAAGCTTACTCGATAACGCATTGAGGTCACAAGTCTTTTAGCCAGTTATTCGCAAACCATTCTAAAAAGCTGATATGCTAACTAGATTAAAGCTCAGGCTAGTCAAATTTGCTTAGGATACTTATCTATGATGAAAAAAATAATTGCTGTCAGTCTTCTATCACTTGGTCTTACCGCTTGTGACAGTGGCGAGGTGGGTGATGTAAGCCTCGGTTTATTCACTATGAAAGACATCAAGCTTAACCATATGCAAGATCCTGTCGTAACAGGCGTAACCTGTCATGTTGCCTCCATCGAAGCCGACTTTAGCCTTGCAGATCCAAGTGACAGTTCTATCTCATGTCGTCAGACTGGCGAAATCACCCCAGAGATGATCGCTAATATTGATAAGTCGAAAGATGGCGAAGTGGTGTTTAAGAAGTCTAAGAGTATCTTTTTTAAGAGCATGAAGATTCGCCGAATTCTTGATGTTGAAAACCAGACGCTCATGTACCTCTCTTATTCAACTAAAGAGACATCAGGCAGCTTCAAGCATAGCTTGTCTACCGTTCCTCTATGGGGAACCAAAGCCTATGGTGCTTACAAGCAAGCCGAATAGGTTAATTAAGTGCCAAACAGCAATGTTTGGCACTTTTTTATGTAATAAATATGAAAGCAATCTTTCATATATGTGATATTATGCGGGAAAATTTCCAACTCCACTTTTAACATGAAGTTTCCCGGACAGCGCAAATCTAAGCACTACTTTCCAACCCACGCTCGTGATCCACTCGTCAATCAGATGAAGCAGACTCCTAAGCTTTATCGCCCGATTGTGGTCGGTGTTGGTCAAACGATTGTTGACATCGAAGCTCGTGTCGATGACGAATTCCTCGCAAAATACAATTTGAGTAAAGGACACTCGCTCGTTTTAGAAGAGAGTCAGGCAGACGCACTGTATGATGAACTGGTAGAGCGTGAGTTGATTACTCACCAGTATCCGGGCGACACCATTGGCAATACACTGCACAACTACTCCGTCTTAGCTGATAGCAAGTCAGTCCTGCTAGGCGTTATGTCTCGTAATATCGAAGTAGGCTCATTTGCGTACCGTTACCTTTGCCGTACTTCTTCGCGCATGAACCTCAATCATCTACAAATGGTTGAAGGCTCTATTGGTCGTTGTTACACCCTGATCTCTGAAAATGGCGAACGTACTTTTGCCATCAACGAAGGTCATATGAATAAACTTCGTCCAGATAGCATTCCTGAAGATGTCTTCGACAAAGCGGCAGCCTTGGTCGTTTCTTCGTACCTAATGCGTGGCAAACCTGAAGATCCAATGCCACAGGCCGTTGCTCGTGCGATCGAGATTGCTAAGTCTAAAAATGTCCCTGTTGTCCTGACACTCGGTACTAAATGGGTTATCGAAGGCAACGCTAAGTGGTGGCAAGATTACATCAAAGAGAACATCTCAATCGTGGCAATGAATGAAGAAGAAGGTGAAGCCCTGACAGGTGAAAAAGATCCTCTTCTTGCTGCGGATAAAGCCCTTGAATGGGTGGACGTTGTTCTATGTACAGCCGGTCCTGTGGGCTTGTATATGGCTGGTTACACAGAAGATACGGTAAAGCGTGAAACTGAGCTTCCGCTGCTGCCAGGTAACATTGCTGAGTTCAACAAGTATGAATTTAGCCGCGCAATGCGTAAGGCAGACTGTGCAAATCCAGTAAAAGTGTACTCGCACATTGGCCCATACCTGGGTGGTCCACTTGAGATCAAGAACACCAATGGTGCTGGTGATGCTGCGCTATCAGCGTTGCTTCACGATATGGCAGCGAACAGCCATCATCAGGTGAATGTGCCAAACTCTTCAAAGCACGATCAGCCTTACTTGACTTACTCATCGCTATCTCAGATCTGTAAGTACGCTAACCGTGTCAGCTACGAGGTTCTGACCCAGCACTCTCCTCGCCTTGCTCGTGCTCTTCCAGAGCGTGAAGATAGCTTGGAAGAAGCGTACTGGGATAGATAATTCCTTACCGATTAAAAAAGAGCCGCTAAGTTAGCGGCTCTTTTTATTTCTCCAGTGGGTAAAAGATCAATCTTCCCTCTTCGACCATCATACAATCCATATTAGCTGCATGTGCGGCTTGCAAGCCAAGCTTGGTATCTTCAAAGACGATGCATTGTTTTGGCTCAACCTGCATATCCTGAGCCGCTTTGAGAAAAGTATCTGGGTTGGGTTTGTGATTATCGACATCGCTGGCAGTGACTACGACATCAAGCATGTCAATTAATCGCGCTTTAGTCAGCAGTCTTTCGGCACTATTACGTTGACTACCGGTACCCACTGCTAGCTTTTTTACCCCGTAAAAGTGGTTCAAGACATCAAAAGTACAAGGTATAGGTTCGCCAATGTCATCCAGTTCAGCAAAAGACGCCATTTTATACTTTGATACTTCGATAGGATCGAGTGACATTGTGTACTTACTGTTCACTTCCGCTGCTATTTTGTAGCTAGGCATACCACCTAAACTATGTAACCACTCTTGGCTAAATGGGAAACCAAAATGAGATGCCGTTTGCTGCCAGGCTTTCAAATGCCCTGGCATGGTATCCAATAAGGTACCATCCATGTCAAAGATAAAAGCCTGATATTGCTTCAAAATTTCTAACATATTCGCATACAACCTATTTACTAATTGTTAATGGACCGTTCAAATAACTGTACTGTATAAAAAACGCGCAACTCGATGACTTCGTTGATATAATTATTACTAGCAACTAACCTCAGGTTAGCTACCTATAAATAAATACTTAACAAACTAGGGTAATTGCATGAATATCAGAAATAAACTGTACTCGTTAGGTGCAGTAGCCATACTTGGTGTTGTATTGGTTCTGTTCACTACAACCCATTTTGCCCAAACTACTGCGCAATTAAACCAAGCAAGCTTGCTTGTCGCGAAACTGGAAATACGCCTGCTCAACCTTCGACGCAATGAAAAAGACTTTTTACTACGTAAGGACGATAAGTATCTTACTAAATTTAATGACAACTTATCACTGTTCCTTGAGTTAGAGTCCGAATTAGCAAAGATACTCGCAGATAGAGATCTGCCCGCGAGCAACCAGCTTAAACAGGATATCCTTAGCTATCAAACGGGTTTCAATAATTTGGTTGGCGGTTATCAGAAGCTAGGATTAAAAGCCGAAGATAATCTCCAGGGACGTTATAACGATGAATTAGCGGCGATCAAATCGTCTCTATCAAGTGAGCAGCTAGTCGACCTGTTTGAGTTCAACAACCAAGTACAGTCTGGTGTTCTCGCGGAGCAGCTATTACCCGGCAATGCGAGTGCTTTAACATCTGCCGCACGCGCTTATATAGACCAAAATAAAATTATCGGCCTCAAATACAACGAAGGTCTTCTCGGTGATACCCGTAACCTTTCTCACACTGTAGAAAAACAATTTAAGTCTTTTTCTACCGCGCTAGCTGAAGAGTCGCAAGCAACCAGAGAGCAGCTCGCCTTCATCAAACAATTGGTTACCGCGCTGGTGATTCTGGTTATCTTTGGTTTTATTTTCCAGATTTCCCGCTCAATCAACCAACAGGTTGCTACGTTACTGAGTGCGATTCAGGAAATAGCTCGCACCAACAATGTTTCTTTACGTGCCAACCTGGTCAGAAAGGATGAACTTTCAGAAATAGGACGTTACTTCAATCAATTATTAGACAAGTTCGAACACCTCATTTCCGGAACTCAGTCTAAGTCATCAGAGCTATCACACAGTACTTCGAACATGCACAACGAACTGCAGAACGTTATGGAGCAGTTCCATGTTCAGGCAGACCATACCTCAACCATGGCTACGTCCGTACAGGAGATGGTTTCAACCATTAACGAGATCTCAGAAAGTACAGCGGTCGCGGTTGAAGGTGTACAACAAGCTTCGGTTAATGCCCAGACAGGACGTAAAGTGGTCGAGACAACCGTTGAGAACATTGACCAGCTAACGACCATTCTTGGCAGCAGTCAGGAGTCAATTGGTTCACTCAATAATCACGTCGATAAGATTGGCGATGCGGTCAACATCATTCAGGAAATTGCCGAGCAGACTAACCTACTGGCGTTGAATGCAGCAATTGAGGCAGCGCGCGCCGGTGAACAGGGTCGCGGATTCGCAGTTGTAGCAGATGAAGTGCGTGCCCTGGCGAGCCGTACACATCAATCGACTGAGGAGATCACCAAGGTTGTTACTGCCATTCAGTCACAAATGTCTGAGGTTGTCACGAACATCGATCAATGTAACGACCAGGGTACTCAAACCCTCGAAGCTTCGCAGACACTAGACAGTAGCCTGACCCAAATCCTTGATGATATGACCAACATTCAGGCTAACTCTGAACGTATTGCTTCAGCAATCGAAGAGCAAGGTATTGTAATGAACCAGGTCAGTGAGTCCATTACTGAGCTTAACTCGATCTCTGAGGGCAATATGCAGTCGGCGCAACAATGTCTCAATGAAGTGGATCGAGTCTCTGCACAGGCCACGGACATGGACAGTGCAGTTGCTGAGTTTAAAACTTCTTAATCGATAAACTTAACGCTAAAAAAATCCCCTCATGTGAGGGGATTTTTTGTTTTAAGGCTTATTCATCATCAAGTGGTATCAGCTTGGTGTTGCCTCCATGGATTTTCTCGCGCCTGCGTTGCACTAACGCGTAGAAGCCAGGGATGAGGAACGTACCTGCCAATAGTACACACAATAGACCGCCTATCAGCGAAATACCCAATGAGTTCTGACTGATGTGGCCTGCTCCCGAAGCGAAGATGAGCGGGAATATACCCAGAATAAATGACCAGGAAGTCATGTTAACCGCACGAAAACGTAGCTTACCACCCTTCACTGCTGCTTCATCAATTGGCCTATCTTTTTCTTCACGCTCTACCTTAGCAAACTCGACGATAAGGATCGCATTCTTCGCTGCCAGCGCTATCAGCAATACTAAGCCTATCTGGGCGTACAAGTTTAATGGTGTGCCCGTCAAATTAAGCGCCAGAAATGACCCTAATGTCGCTATTGGTACCACTAAAATGATTGCCAATGGAATACTCCAACTTTCATATTGAGCAACCATAAACAGATAGATAAAGATGAGCGCCAGTGCAAAAGCAAAGATAGCCTGATTGCCCGCCAACACTTCCTGATACGCCATCCCGGTCCACTCGTACTGATAGCCTTGCGGAAGTACGTCAGCCGCAACACGCTCCATTGCCGCGATTGCATCACCACTTGAGTAACCAGGCGCTGGCTGGCCTTGTATGATCGCACTTCGGTACATGTTGTAACGCCATGCAACATCAGGCTCAAAGATTTGTTCATAGCTGACTAAGGTACTGAGTGGAATCATTTCTCCACTCGCCGAACGCACATGGAATCGCTCTAAATCTTCCATTCCACTACGGTGTTGGCCATCCGCCTGAATTGTGACACGGAAGTTCTTACCAAACATGGTGAAGTCGTTAACGTAGAGCGAACCTAAGTTACCCTGTAGCGTTTGAAAGACACTCGATAGCGGTATTCCCAGCTGTTGTACTTTCTCACGATCAATATCGACATAGTAGTGTGGTACGTTGGCACGGAATGTACTGAAGGTGAAGCCGATCTCAGGCTGCTTGTTTGCCTCTTCGATCATCTGCCCCATGACCATCGCCAGATCAGTGCGGCTACGTCCAAGGGTGTCCTCCAGAACAAACTCAAAACCTGAAGCAGCTCCCATTCCCGGAACCGCCGGAGGTCCCATCGCAAACACGATTGCCTGAGGAAGCTCCATTGCAGCGCGACCATTGATTCGCTGCGCAATCGCATTGGCAGAGTGATCACCATCAAAACCGTTCCGTGTTTCCCAATCATGAAGCTTGATAAACAGTGACGCACCGTTGGACGCGGCAGCCCCCGTCATAAATGCATAACCGTTCGCTACGGTAATACCATCCACACCTGGTTCTTGCTCAACGATATCAATCAGCTGCTCGGTCACCTCTTCGGTACGAGACAGAGAAGCCGCATCCGGTAGCTGGACGTTAACCAGCAAGATACCTTTATCTTCCTGAGGTACAAACGCGGTTGAAGTGGTCTTAGCAAAGAAGCTCACTGCTGCAACAGCCACGATGAAGAAGGTGACCAGCAACAGCGCTTTCTTAACCAGGAAGCCTGCGATTTGACCGTAGCGCGCCGTTACGCGCTCTAAACCTGCGTTGAAGGCAGTGAACCAACGAGAGGTATTACCGCCGCCCTGTTTAAGCACCAGAGAACAGAGTGCTGGTGATAAGGTCAATGCGTTGATCGATGAGATGACCACTGAGATACAGATTGTCAGGGCGAACTGACGATACATAATCCCGGTAATACCCGGCAACATAGCGACCGGAATAAACACAGCCAATAGCACTAAGGTAGATGTGATGATTGGACCGGTTACTTCCCTCATCGCAATCAATGTCGCCTTACGTGGACTCATGGACGGATCTTTAGCCATCGTGGTATCGACGTTTTCGATAACAAGGATTGCGTCGTCAACCACGATACCGATAGCAAGGATCAAACCGAACAGGGTTACGGTGTTAATGGTGAAGCCAGTCATTTGCATAATGGCAAAGGTACCAATCAGAGACACTGGTATCGCAACCACAGGAATTAGCGTGGCACGCGCACTGCCAAGGAACAGGTAAGTGACCGCAATTACCAGCAAGATCGCCTCTATTAGCGTCTTCACTACCCCTTTAATTGACTCGGCAACGAAGACCGTCGTGTCGTAACTGGTTTCGTACGCAACACCTTCAGGGAAGTTAACACTTAACTGTTCAAGCAGGTCCATCACCGCCTGACCACTTTCTAACGCGTTGGCGTCTGACTGAAGGGATAGCGCTACAATTGATGCATCCTGACCACGGAACTTACCACTACCATCGTAAAACTTCTTACCTAACTCAACGCGAGCCACATCTTTTAGATAGATGCTTGAGCCATCATTCTGAGCACGCAGTACAACATTTTCAAACTCATCAACACTTTCCAGACGGCCTTTGGTCACCAGATTGAACTGAACTTCCTGAGCGTTACTATAAGGAGCTGCACCTACCCGACCAGCAGCAACCTGAACGTTTTGTTCAGCGAGTGCTGAGTAGACATCACTAGTGGTTAAGTTGAGGTTGGCCATTTTCTCTGGATCTAACCAGACACGCATCGCGTATTCACCACCACCAATCACGTTAACTTCACTGATGCCTTTGACCCTTGCCAACTGGTCTTTGACGTTGAGGTTAATGTAGTTGATCAAAAACTGATCGTCGTATTTGCCGTCTGGTGAATAGAAGTTCAACACCATTAGCAGGTCCGGAGAACGCTTTTTAACCGTCACACCAACCATACGTACTTCTTGAGGTAGCTTTGACTCGATTTGCGACACACGGTTTTGCACGTTGACCTGCGCCATATCAGGGTCGGTACCGACATCAAATGTAACGTTGAGGCTGTAGGAACCATCATTCGCACTCTTCGAAGACATATAGATCATGTTTTCGACACCGTTGACCGATGTTTCTATCGGGTCGGCAATTGCCTGCTCAACAACCTCAGCACTTGCACCAGTATAGAATGCCGTGACACTTACCGAAGGTGGACTGATTTTTGGATACTCTGCAACTGGCAGAATCGCGAGTGAGATCGCCCCCGCCAGAGTCAGAATGATTGAAATAACCAGCGCAAACTTAGGGCGCTGGATAAAGAAACGACTTAACATTTAGCCCCCTTTATTCAGCGGAATCAGCTTGCGCAAAACGCACTGGTACACCATTGCGAATACGCTGCAAGCCTTGGGTAATTACCTGTTCGTCCGCTGACAGGCCCTTGGTTACTATAATGCCGTGTTCTAACTGACGTCCCAGCTCGACGTTTCGTCGTTCTGCGACATTACCTTCAGCCACCAGCATAACAAAGTTGCCTTCTAAGTCGGTTTGTACCGCTCGACGAGGAATAACCACCACTTGCTTGGCTTGTTTCTCTCTCAGCTCAACTCGAATATGCTGTCCGGGAAGAAGTTGATAGTCAGGGTTATCTACCACGGCGCGCATCGCAATGGTACCCGTATTGAGGTCAATACGATTTCCTAAGAAGTCCAGCTTACCTAAGTGTTCAAAACTATCGCCATTTTCTAGTATCACACCCACTTCAACTGCCTGAGCATCGCCATCACCTTTGACTTTGTCCATGCCAAGTTCGAGGCGTTCGCGTTCACTGATGCTAAAACTGGTGTGGACGGGATCCAGGCTAACTAAGGTAGTCAGAATGCCAGATTGTGGTGAAACTAAGTCACCAGTGCTGACGTTACTTTGTGCGGTACGCCCCGCAAATGGAGCACGGATTTCCGTGTAAGAGAGGTTAACTTCGGCTAAATGAAGTTGCGCTTTGCCCGCTTCTACCTGCGCCTGCGCGCCAAGTAATGCAGCGTTGAGATTATCGAACTCAGATTGAGAAATACTGCCTTTAGGCAATAGGTTTTTGGCGCGTTCGAAATCAAGTTCTGCTTTCTTCAAAGTTGCGTTAGCTTGCGCTAATGTCGCTTTGGCACTGGCAAGTTGTGCTTCGAAGGACGATGGCTCGATGGTATAGAGCAGTTGCCCTTTCTCGACCATTTGACCTTCTTGAAAGTGGCGTGCTTTAAGATAGCCAGTTACCTGGGCGGTAATATTGGTATCCTCAATCGCTTCTATGCGACCGATGTAAGATTTACTTTGCTGGTGACTGCTGTATTCGACTGGCTCAGCAACCACAAGTTGTGGTGGTGGTTGAATCTGTCCTTGAGAAGTTTCGCCGCATCCTACGAGAAAAAGCGCGCTGGTCAGCGCGGTACAGATTAACGTTTTTTTCATGAATAGACCGTTAGATAAAGATAAATGGGCTTACCTAAAGTTACCTAACGGCGTATTGCGCTTTGTCCGAACAATATCAGGACAAGAAGCTTAAGTGTTTCAACCTGTTACAAGTTCTAACTTTGTGTGAATATCAGCGATTCGCTGCAGATCTGCGGGAGTTTTCCAACTATAAACAAGCTCAGGTACTGAATTGCCACAAGGAGCATTCCACAGTCTTTCAAGAGTCTGAGTTCCGCCGATATGCTGATAAAACTCGACTGCCTGCGTGTTCTCTTTCATCACTTCCAGATAGACGCCATTGTCTGGGAAGTATTGAGTTATCCATTTGGCAATTTCTGCCAAAAGCTTCACACCCAGTCCTCGGCCTCGATAGTTCGGGTCGATGTGCAGTGAGTCGATAATGGTGCCTTTTTCGAAGTCGTGATTACCAAATGCACAGACAAAACCACACAGCAGTCCCCCCTCTTCAATGAGGAGAACGCGTTGGTTGAAAGGAGGATTGATTAGGCGCGTTTGCCAGATTGCGAGTCGTTCATCGAGGACTTCTTTATCAAGAAAGTCTTGCCCAAGAATACCTTGATAATACTGCTTCCAGCTCTGCGCGTGCAGCGTAGCAATGCGCTCATAGTCGCTATATTCAGCTACTTTTAATTCCATTTATAGTTCCTTATTACTTCCTGTAAGGATTGATTGCCCCTTCATACTATAAAACATTTAACAAAAAGCCAAACATTCTGGCTTTTGCTCTCAAATCTAGATGTTGTTCTGCAGCCCAGTTCAAAACACCGATGAAAAGTTTGGTTACTAATTAATTACACAAAATGGCGTGCGCTAGCCTACATAGTCAGCCATCAAGTTTGACTTACACGTGTTCGCTGATATTCTAGCGAACAACTGTTAGCTCAAAGGAAAAGCTCAATGTCTGGTTCTAACAAACCACCACTGATTTGGTTAAACATCTTTATCTTTTTGTCATCTTTCATCGTTGCTTTGGTTCTGGTCCCTTGGTATGGCCTGTCTAGCGGCTATGGCGTAGAGCACCTGGTTTGGTTCCTTATCGCCTTCTCTTTCTGTAACCTTTCTATTACCGCTGGTTACCATAGATTGTGGTCTCACAAGACTTATGAAGCACACTGGTCACTACGCATTCTTTTTGCGCTAGGTGGCGCGTTCGCACTACAGAACAGTGCGCTTCACTGGAGTTCAGATCACCGAATTCACCATAAGCACGTCGATAATAATGATAAGGATCCTTACTCAGCCAAACGTGGCTTCTGGTTTTCTCATATCGGCTGGATGCTGCGCGAATATAACGCCAATACTTACTCTGATTACGCCAATTGTCGTGACTTACAAAAAGATAAAATCGTCATGTGGCAACATAAGTACTACGTGCCGCTGGCAATCGTGACTAACTTTGGTATTCCGTTACTTCTCGGTGTTATCTATGGTGACATCATAGGTATGTTGCTTGTGGTCGGTGTACTTCGTCTGGTATTAAGCCATCACTCCACCTTCTTTATTAACTCTCTGGCTCATATCTGGGGTTCACAGCCATACACAGATAAAAACACAGCGCGTGACAATGCAGTGCTGGCGGTATTCACCTTTGGTGAGGGCTACCATAACTACCACCATATTTTTGAGAACGATTACCGTAATGGCATTTACTGGTGGCAGTATGATCCAACGAAATGGTTGATTAAGTCGTGTTCGTGGCTGGGTTTAACCAATAAGCTTCGCGTTACTCCTAAAATTAAAATAGAAAAAGCAAAAGCTAAACAGGCACTCGCAACAGCGTCGAAGAACATTAGTAAGCTTCCTAACGCTTCACTGCTTAATGAGACGTTAAACAAGGAGTTTGAAGCGCTCATGGCGAGAATGGCAGATTACTATGATGTCAAAAAACAAGTGCTTGAAGCGAAGAAAAACGATCTGGCGATCAAGTATGAAAAATCACTGCTTAAGTTACGTTATCAGCAGATGAAGCAAGATCTTGCTGAGCAACGTAAGAGCTGGGAAAGCTTAGTTGCCCAATACGCATAACAAAAAACGGAAGCTCAGGCTTCCGTTTTTATTTACTGCTTAATCTAATTTATGAAGTCGTTGACGATCTTGTCGATCTCCCCACTCTGCTTCATTTGATTAAGAATCTTGTGGTACTCAGCTTTAAAGCCTTCCTTATACGGGAAGTCAGCACCGTTAGTGACAATACCCAAGAAGCCCTGTTCTGAGCTGATGGTTGCACCTTCGACCACACTTTGACCATCATACTTACCTTCATTTTGCAGTTTCTTAAGCTCCCACTGAATCGATAGTGCATCGTTCATGTAGCAGTCAATTCGTCCTGCGATAAGTTTGAGTAGATTTTTCGGTGTTCCTTTCGTCTCTGTGACTTTAATTTTCCCAGATTTCACTGCGCTCCAGAATTCATCACCTCCGGCGGAAAAGCCTGCGTTGTTACCAATAGTCAGCCCCATGTAATCTCCGGGCCAATTTGGTTTTGGACTACTCAATACAGACTTCTGACAAACCACGACAAGCTTTTCATCAAGGATTGGCACGTCATATTCCATATAAGGTCGTTGTTCAGGGCGTTTGTATGGCGGATAGAGGGCAAATATTTTGCTCCCTTCAATTTGTGACAGACCACGTTTCCACGGAGTTCCCTTTAAGGTCACATTATATTCCGGCATTTTGGCAAAAATGTTCTCTAACACCACAGTGTAGATCCCGGTTAATCGCCCGCTTTCAACATAAGAGTATGGTGGATAAGTGTCATCGCCATAGATAGTAATATCTGTTTTAGCGACAGCAGTGTTGGCAAGTGTAATAGCAAATAACAGCGTCAAAAGTAATCTCATCATAGCCCCCAGTGAATCTATGCATAAACTTTTGTGTTACCGCTAAGTAATAGTTCATGCAAAGGTTAAGTCAAGGTAATGAAACGCCGAAGTTTGGGCAATATTGAGCAATATGATAACTAAGGCTATTGATTAGCCTGAAGATATTTCTGGTTTGTAATTAATTACAGTGACTGGACTTACTAACGAATAATTAAACGATATTCGATACAGTCAATCATTTCACCATTTAACTCGGCATAATTACTGACCACTTTAACCGCTTCAAAACCATTGCTGGTCAGAACTTTTTGCGAAGCAGGGTTGGTTGTAGCCGCGTAAGCATAAATTGTTTTTACACGTTTCCCTTTCAGCACCTTGCTCAGCTGTGAGACAGCCCATTTGGCTACGCCTTGATTGATCGCCTGATGGCCAACTCGATAACCCAGGTGTGCGACGGCTTTTTTGCTATCAATGTTGCTGACATTTAACCGACCAAGGATCTTGTTATCGTCACTTTTAATTAGCATAGGCACAAGTTCATTACAGTGATAATCGAGAAGAAACTCGCGAATATGCTGCTTAACGCCTTCAACTGAATAAAAGTCGCTTTCCCGTGGTGGAATGAACTGTTCGAACCATAGCTTATTGTCCAATTCAAAGTCTAACAGTTGCTGTGCATCGCTCAGTGCAATCAATGTCAGCTTCACTTGTCTCTCCTTAGATAACAAAATGGCTCACGTATTACTACGTGAGCCATTGAGGCTATTTCTTCTTACCACGATTAGCGTGGATTTTGAGTTTAGCTTTCATCTTACGTTTGTCTGAATTGCGCCCTTTACGACGTGGCGCTTTATCCGGCTCAATTTCTTCAATTAAACTCGGTTCAAAACCTTGTAACCACTCCTGCGGTAGTTTGGTATCTAGTAATCGTTCTATCGCATGTAACAGGTATTCTTCATCACGACTCATTAGCGACACCGCGAAGCCCTCTTTGCCCGCGCGTCCGGTACGACCAATACGATGGACATAGTCCTCTGCTTTATAAGGCATGTCGAAGTTAACAACCTGCTCTAATTGCTGGATATCCAGACCACGTGCGGCTACGTCAGTAGCAATTAATGCGCGCACCTGACCTGATTTAAAGTCATCCAGTGCTTTCTGTCGAGCACCCTGACTTTTATCGCCATTGATCGACGCCGCTTTGATACCATCCAACTTAAGTTCTTTGGCAAGTGCATCACTGCCCTGCTTAGTCTTGGTAAACACCAACACCTGTTGCCAGTTTCGTGAGCCAATCAGATAAGCCAGCAGTTCTGCTTTACGTTTCTTATCGACCGGATAAACCATCTGTTTAACCGTTTCAGCCGTGCTGTTTGATGGTGAGACCTGAACTTCAACCGGCTCTTCTAGCATACGGTAGGCAATGGTTTTAATTCGCTTGTCAAAGGTCGCTGAGAAGAACAGCGTCTGTCTGTCATCATTACAACGCTGAAGGATGCGTTTGATGTCCGGCATAAAACCCATGTCCAACATTCGGTCAGCTTCATCAAGAACCAGATACTCGGTCTTATGCAGATTGATGTTTTTGCAATACATGTGGTCAATCAGTCGCCCCGGTGTGGCGATAAGAATGTCACAACCCTGATCAAGATTACGGGTCTGGACGTTCATGCTGGTACCACCATAAACCGCGACCACTTTGATCTTTGTTTGCGCTGCGTATTGAGTCAGGTTGTCGAACACCTGTTGAGCCAGCTCTCGCGTTGGTACAAGAACCAGTGCCCGAACGTCATTGCTCTGGATATCACGTTTAGTATCGGAATCGATCAACTTTTGCAGAATTGGCAAACCAAAAGCAGCGGTTTTACCTGTACCAGTTTGAGCACCTGCCAAGACATCCTTCCCTTCTAATACGTGAGGAATAGCCTGTGTCTGTACTTCTGTTGGCTGTTTGAAGCCAAGTGATTCTAAAGTTGATAAAAGCGTTGAGCCCAGTCCGAGAGCTGCGAATTGTGTCGACATTCGGGTTACCTATAATTGCAAGGCGGACGATTCTATCAGAAACTTTTGCTCGCAGTTAGTATCTGTGGATAGAGGGAAGTAAATAGCTCATCTAATTGGTGATAGTTTCGCTCAAGATAAGGAAAACAGTCGGCCAACCTGGCCATTCTCGCAGATCGATTAGACATTCGCTGCAAGGCAAATTCGATGTTTTCGATATGTTGATAAGAACTTAGCCACTGACCTTGCCACATGGCCTGGGTGACAGTGACAAAACGCTCCGGTAACTGCTGCTGTTGTTCATCGTTCATCACTTGTTCTAAAGCCGCGTTACAGAATTGTTCCAATGGTTGACTATGAAACTCATACCAGCGTTTCGCTAAACAATGATCCCAGAACATATCAAGCGCAATACCTGAAAATCGTCTCGTACCATTGTCAAACAGCTGTCTGGCTTCGATAACAGATCCGTGGCTGTCGGTATATGAATCGACGAAACGGTGCAGTCGAACACCTTGGGAAACATGCTGAGAAAACTGTGTGTCAGGGTTTCCCTTAACAAAGTCGCCTAGCAGATTACCAAGTAAACTGGATTGGCAATGTTGTGCGATATGCAGATGCGCAAGATAGTTCAAATCGAGAGTCCACTAATTTTAAGACCTTTTTTATTATCTTTATAAAAGCACAAAGCCAGCGCGAATGCACTGGCTCTTTCTGGTCGCTACCTCAGTAGCCTTTTTAAACATGAAGAATTGTTATTTGAAAATCTCTTCGGCGAGTTCTTCAATTGACTGCTCATAATCTGAGAGCTCGAAGCCAATTTCCATCGCATCTAATAGCTCAAGGCATTCTTCGTTGATTGTTTGGTCACTCATTCTGACCTCCTTTATATAAACACTTCTTTGAGACCTGCTTTCAAGCCTCAACCTGAATATGCGGGTTCATTGTTCCTTTTTAAACCACTTATATGACAGTTTTTTGAAAGGAGAAAGTAAATTCTGATTGTGATTTGAGTTTGCTCTCAGGAAAACGATTACTTTTTGCAAATCAGAAGAAGTGTACGCCAATATTTACACTCATGGTAATAAATATGTACAAAAGACTTGTTTTTGTCATTAATCTTTTACAGAATAACCATATTCCTAGTTTTAGTGACTAACTAACGCTCATTATTTAGTCATTACCACTATTAAGCACATAAGAAACGTAAAGAATTATATACATGGATAAATCAAAGGTTCTGGGTAGTACTTTGATCATCGCAGGCACCACCATAGGTGCTGGCATGCTGGCGCTCCCTCTTGCTTCAGCCGGTATCGGCTTCACGACTTCACTTGTTATCATGATCAGTCTTTGGGCGTTAATGGCATATACTGCGCTGCTAATGATTGAAGTTCACCAGCATGCGGATCAGGATGCCACCCTACACACACTCGCCAACCAATTTCTGGGGACTAAAGGGAAATGGGTTGCCAGCTTCGCAATGATGTTCCTTTTCTACGCGCTTTGTGCTGCTTACATTGCTGGTGGCGGTGCACAGTTCGCTGAACGCATTAGCACTTTCACTGGCCTTGAAGTATCCGCAACTACGTCGACTATTCTATTTACTCTTTTAGTGGCGACGGTTGTTACTGTCGGCACTGCAACTGTAGATAAGGTCAATCGTGTACTGTTTCTGATTAAGATAGTTGCGATGGCGATGGTATTAACTTTCCTAGCACCCAACGTCACCGAATCTTACTTGCTCAGTATGCCTGTTGAGCAGGGGCTGGTGATTGCAGCGATTCCGGTTATTTTCACCTCTTTCGGCTTTCACGGTAGCATTCCTGCGATTGTTAACTACCTTGACGGACATACGCCGTCACTGCGTAAAGCTATTCTGATTGGTTCAGCAATTCCACTTATCATCTATGTATTCTGGCAAGTCGTTACCTTAGGTGTGGTCAATCAGTCAACACTGCTTGAGAATCAGGGACTGAGCTCACTGATCTCGACTCTGGCGACCACAGTTCATCGCACTAGCTTAGGTCAGACGATTGGCATCTTCGCCGACCTTGCACTGTTAACGTCATTTCTTGGCGTGAGCCTTGGCCTGTTTGAGTTTCTTGGCGACAAGATCAATAAAGGTCAAAACAGCCGTTCACGTGTGATTGTTGGTCTGGTTACTTTCTTTCCACCAATGGGCTTTGCACTCTTCTACCCACAGGGCTTTATTGCAGCGTTAGGTTACGCCGCCATCGCGCTGGTCGTTTTAGCTATCTTCCTACCGATCATGATGGTTAAGCAGGCTCGTCGTCAGGCAACGGAGCAAGGTTATCAGGTACTAGGTGGTAACCTTGGACTCATCGTCACAAGTTCAGTGGGTGTAGTGATCGTCACTGCACAACTATTAATCACCGCGGGTATTTTACCTAGCTTAGGCTAGTCTCCAGTTCCCCTCTGTTAAAACGGCGCGTATTACGCGCCGTTTTTGATCCTATCGAAGCTGATTACAATATAATTCTCAGAGTGTGTAATTTTCTTGCCTGTTGTCCGTTCTAATTAGAGGTATTGATAACCATTCATGAGGTTGATATGAAATTAAGGTTTAAGTTTGTCATCGCCGCTATTGCATCTCTGGCCGCGGTCGCTTCCTTCGTAGGTACTGCTCAGAGTGACATGTCTCAGGCAAAATCAGTCAGTGATTATCAAGTGGCAACATTAGCTGGCGGTTGCTTTTGGTGTACCGAATCCGACCTGGAAAAACTGCCGGGTGTTATTGATGTGGTTTCGGGTTACTCAGGTGGTACGTTGGAAAATCCGACTTATAAACAGGTCTCTTCTGGCAAAACAGGTCATATCGAAGTTATCAACGTGAAATACGATCCGAACTCTGTCAGCTACGAGCAAGTACTCGATCAATTGTTCCGTCATATCGACCCAACCGACGATCAGGGTTCATTTGTCGACCGTGGCAGACATTACCGCCCAGCTATTTTCTATCACAACGATGAACAGAAAATGATTGCAGAGAACTTTATCGCTGAGATTGATGACTTAGGCATTTTCCAAAAACCGCTCAAGACTGAGTTAATAAAGTTCGACAAGTTCTGGCCTGCCGAAGACTATCATCAGGATTACTACAAGCGAAACAAGATTCGCTACAACTATTACCGTTACGCTTCTGGGCGTGATCAGTATCTGGACGAAATATTTGGTGAAGAGCGAGAAGAAAACCCGGTCACTCTGCGTGCATTAATCGATGATAAAAAACGCGTAAGTAATATTAAGCCTTACTCTAAGCCACCAGCATCAGAAATTAAAAGTAATCTGACTGACCTTCAATACTATGTGACTCAAGAAGAAGGTACCGAGCGTGCTTTTAACAATGAGTATTGGGATAACAAACAAGCGGGCATCTATGTTGATATTGTCTCTGGTGAACCACTGTTTTCTTCCACTGACAAGTATAAGTCAGGTACCGGCTGGCCAAGCTTTACTAAACCAATTAACGAAGGTTACATTGTCACTAAAACCGACTATCACCTACTCTACCCACGCACCGAAGTGCGCAGCCGTTTCGCGGATTCGCATTTAGGACACGTGTTTAAAGATGGTCCTGCACCGACAGGTCTGCGCTACTGTATGAACTCGGCGGCGATGAAGTTTATTCCGCTAGAGGACCTAGAAAAAGAAGGTTACGCTGAGTACCTATATCTATTCGATAGTTAATCCATCCAAACGTCGAAGTTAGAGCCAACCGTCCAGATTGGCTCTTTTTTTATTGGCGTGAATCCAATCACTTATTGTCGTAAAACATGCAATTAATCAGCGAGTAATCCGTTCTTTTTATACTCATCATAAGGAGAATCAAGATGAAAAAAGAGGCTCACCTAGCGAGATTAGCCCTACTCAGCACTTTTGTTTCATTTTCTGCTGCCAGTGAGCAGCGTTACGATGATTTTGGCTTTATTGGCGCTAGTGGTGCTTATGGCCAAACCGTGTTTAGTGACAAAGGAGGTGGACAAGCCGCATTAGAACCTAACTTGTTTTATAACGGTCAGCACGGTTTTATAGATGGTAGCTTAGCGAATCTTTCGTTGTTGCCCTATTTCGGCCTTACCGGTCAGTGGCGCTTTGCTGAAGTTTCGAATGATTTTGACCAGTTGCCTAATGGTATCAACGACCGTGACGGCAATGGTGAGGTCGGGGTTACCTTAGGTACAGTAGGCGCCAGAGTTACTTTTCTCCACGATGTCACCAATCAACACAATGGCTATGAAGTCCAACTTCATCTGGGGCGTACCTTTGAGTTACCGGTACCCGACTTTACCCTCACCCCTTATGTTGAAATTGACTACCGTGATAAGAAGCTCTCACAGCACTTGTATGGAGTGAGCACCCTCGAATCCAGTCAGTCGGGACTAAACGTCTTTGAAGCGTCTGACAGCTGGGTTTATCAGTCCGGTCTGATTGGTCTCTACCACCTGACGCCAGACTGGCTCGGATTGGCTAAATTGGAGCTAGTACATCACGATTCCAGCAGCCCATTGGTTCAGCGAGATCTTGGCTGGAATGTTAGCTTAGGTGTGGTGTATCAATTTACCGATTGATCCATCAAATAGAACAAACCCCGGTAGCTCACGCTGACCGGGGTTTGTATAGCACTGTCACTCAAGAAACAATTACTTCATCACACGAGCTTTGAAGTTACGTCCTTTCATCTTGCCTGTGGTCAGCTGCTTAAGCGCTGGCTTGACGATATCGTGCTCTAGCGCAACATAAGAGACCATTGCAAGGATATTGATCTTACCAATCTTCTTACCATCAAGGCCCGCTTGTTTGGTCAGCGCACCAAGAATGTCTCCCGCACGTACTTTTTGCTTCTTACCACCTAAGATCTGAATGGTCTGCATTTTCGGGTAGAAAGGACGTTCAATTGGTTTTTCCGGTAACTGAACCGGAGAAATAGCGATGTCCATATACTCGTCAATGCGAGCAACTCGATAAGCTTCTTTTTCGCTAAAGAAGCTGAATGCGATCCCTTTTGAACCAGCACGGCCAGTACGACCAATGCGGTGCACGTGTACTTCAGGATCGCGAGAAAGCTCAAAGTTGAACACAGCATCAAGGTTATCAACGTCCAGACCACGCGCAGCGACGTCCGTTGCCACCAGAATAGAGATACTCTTGTTAGCAAACATGGTCAACGCCTGTTCACGCTCACGTTGTTCCATATCACCATGAAGCTCAACCACACTGAAGCCGCGGTGACTTAATTCATCAGCCACATTCTGGACTTCCTTCTTAGTGTTACAGAATACAACCGAAGACTCAGGTTTATGTGTCAGAAGAAGTGCTTCTAACGCATCATCACGCTCTTCGGTGGTATTTAGCTGGTAAAAACGCTGTTCAATGGTGGTTTTCTCATGGGTCGACTCGACTTTAACCATCTCTGGATTAACCATCACTTTCGCTGCAAGTGATTCAATGTTATTCGGGAAAGTCGCACTGAACAGAAGTGTCTGGCGTTTGGCAGGCGCTGCCTCGATGATCGTATCGATCGCATCTTCAAAGCCCATATCCAGCATACGGTCCGCTTCATCAAGTACCAGAGTATTCAGTTCATCAAGGCTAATGCGCCCTTTTGACATATGATCAAGGATACGACCTGGTGTACCTACCAGAATGTGCGCACCATGCTCTAACGAACCAATTTGCGGTCCCATTGGCATACCACCACATAGGGTCAGTACTTTGATGTTGTGAATACCGCGTGCCAGAGTACGAATCTCTTTCGCTACCTGATCCGCCAGTTCTCGGGTTGGACAAAGGACAAGAGTTTGTACGCGGAAGCGTTTTACGTTGAGGTTACTCAGCAAACCAAGCGAGAAAGTCGCAGTCTTACCTGAGCCTGTTTTGCCCTGACCAATCACATCTTTGCCACTGAGCACCATTGGTAGTGCCTGTTGCTGAATTGGCGTCATCTCGGTATAGCCTAAGCTATCTAGGGTTTCTAGCAGTTCAGTTTTCAGACCAAGAGTTTTAAATGAAGTTGTCACAGTTTTATCCTTTAAGGATGGCTGGAAGCGTCAGTCTCCCAGCGATAAAAAGTAAAAACCGCTTCGAAATAGAAGCGGTTTTGAATTCGTTGAATCGACACTGCTGGCCTAGCGAATTCCGTGCAGGAACTCATGGCGCGTTGCAGGGTTCGACTTAAAAATGCCACCTAATGCGGTCGTGGTGGTTTCACTTGTCGCATCCATCACTCCACGTGACTTAACGCAATAGTGAGTCGCATCGATAGTCACTGCTACATCATCCGACTCTAACAGTGTTTGTAGGGCAACTAAGATCTGCTGAGTCATTCGCTCTTGCACCTGTGGACGCTGGGCAAAGAAGCGAACAATGCGGTTGATCTTCGATAAACCAATGATCTTACCACGTGGGATATAGGCAACTGCAGCGCGACCATCAATAGTCACCAGATGGTGCTCACAGGTGCTGGTTACGGTGATATCTTTCACACGTACCATTTCACTGACATTCATCTTGTTTTCGATGACAGTGATTTTGGGGAAGTTCGAGTAGTCTAAACCGGAGAAAATCTCATCAACGTACATCTTTGCAATACGGTGCGGTGTTTCTTCCAGACTATCATCAGTAAGGTCTAGTTCTAACAGAGAAAGAATTTCACGCATGTGATGCTGAATTTTTTCCTTTTTCTCTTCTCGACTGAACGAGTTAGGCGCCATTGGCGTCTCTAAACCTCGCTGTTCTAGCGCATCTTTTACCAACTTTGCGGATTCGCTAAGACCTGACATTCCACTTCCTCTCATTTACCCCTTTAGGATGGCTGACAAGGATACTCGGATTTTTGAATAATTACACCCATATTTTATCGGAGGTCATTATTGCTCTGTTGCCATATATGGTACAGTGTCGACCATTAGACTAAAAATAACAGTTAATTAGGATTTTGATATGGGCTGCTGTGATGCACCGGGCTTAATGCCAATCGAAGAAGCGATGGATAAGATGCTGTCGCCTATTAAACCTATCCAGGCGACGTTACAACTCCCTCTTGCTGAAGCGATCGGCTATGTCCTTGCTGAAGATATTCTTTCCCCTATTTTTGTTCCACCATTTGATAATTCAGCAATGGATGGATACGCAATTCGTCTGGCAGATTTAGCTAATAACAATGTTATGCCACTAGCAGGCAAATCATTTGCTGGCCAACCGTTTGAAGGCGAGTGGCCTGCCGGCTCATGTGTGCGCATCATGACGGGCGCTAAGATTCCTGATGGCTGCGATGCGGTTATCATGCAGGAAAATACCGAAGTCACTGATCAGGGCATCCAGTTCAACCAAACTGATGTTAAGCCACAAAACAACATCCGCCCGACTGGCGATGACATCAAACAAGGCGATATTGTTCTTAGCAAGGGTGCTCGCCTTACTTCACGCGATATTCCAATGATCGCGACACTTGGTGTTAGCCATGTCACTGTGGTTCGCAAACCACGTGTTGCATTCTTCTCTACTGGTGACGAGCTTCGTCCTTTGGGCGAAACGCTGACAGAAGGCCAAATCTACGACAGTAACCGTTATGGTATTAAACCGCTTATCGAAAACTTTGGCTGTGAAGCGATTGATCTCGGCATTATCCCAGACTGCCCTGAGACGCTAAAAGCGACCTTTGAAAAAGCGCAGACTCTGGCTGACGTGGTGGTAACATCAGGTGGCGTTAGTGTTGGCGAGGCGGATTACACTAAAGATATCCTTGAACAGCTTGGCCAGATTGGTTTCTGGAAGCTGGCTATCAAACCGGGCAAACCATTCGCATTTGGCAAGCTTTCTACAGCATGGTTCTGTGGATTGCCAGGTAACCCAGTCTCTGCGGTTCTGACCATGTACGTTCTGGTTCAGCCATTGTTGGCAAAACTGGCTGGTCACACTGAGTGGAAGGCACCCGAATCCATCCCTGCAACGACCCGCAGCGCATTCAAAAAAGCGCCGGGACGTACTGACTACCAACGCGGTATTTATTCTATTGAAGATGGTCAGTTCGTCGTTGAAACTACCGGTAACCAGAGCTCTGGTGCATTCCGTTCAATGAGCCTTGCGAACTGCTTCGTGGTTCTTGAGCGCGAACGTGGTCGCGTCGAAGCCGGTGAAACGGTTAACATCCAACTGTTTAACTCAACACTCTACTAGAGGTGACACTTGGAGATCTTATCTGATCAAGAGATGCTGCGTTATAACCGTCAAATCATACTCAAACAGTTTGATTTTGAGGGTCAGGAAGCACTAAAGCAGGCCGCTGTTTTAGTGCTTGGCGCAGGCGGACTAGGTTGCGCGTCCAGTCAATATTTAGCCACCGCTGGTATCGGCTCGATGACCTTAATTGATGACGACGTTGTCGAGTTATCTAACCTACAGCGACAAGTACTTCATCACGATTCAGATATCGGTAGCAAAAAAGTGGACTCTGCCGCAGCTGCGCTGCGAGAACTCAACCCACACATCGCTATCAATACGATTGATAAGAGGTTAAGTGACGATGAGCTGTCCGAACTGATCGCTCAACACACTCTTGTTCTTGACGCTTCTGATAACCTTGATACACGCAACCAGCTTAACCGACTTTGCTACGCCTTAAAAAAGCCGCTTGTTTCCGGTGCCGCCATCCGTATGGAAGGACAAGTCAGTGTTTTCACCTATCAGGATCCGCAGCAACCCTGCTACCAGTGTCTCAGCGCTCTTTTTGGCAATGCAGCATTGAGCTGTGTCGAAGCAGGAGTTATGGCACCTGTGGTTGGAATCATTGGCGCGGTTCAGGCGATGGAAGCAATCAAGGTGATCGCGAATTACGGTGAGCCAAAGCAAGGCAAAATCTTAATGCTGGATGCGATGAGCATGTCCTGGCGTGAGATGAACTTAATGAAAATGCCTAACTGCCCGGTGTGTAGTTAAGTTGTTCAACAAGTGAGGAAGGCTATCTATTGATGAATAATCCTAAAGTTTTCCTCACTGCCATGTTACTACTTTGCCTTATTTTCGCGGCAACGGGTTTGTTTCTGCCTGCTGCTTCTTCCTCAACAGTGACCGGAACGGTTGTTTCACAAACCCTAACTCAATCTCTAGATGGCCACCGGCGCTATCTTTCGGTTTCTCTAACGGATGGAGACACTGCTCTTGTCACTGCTCCAGCTACGAGCAATTGTCCACAAGGCTCATCCATATCACTCATCAAGGAAAAGGGAATTTTCGGCTCACAAAGCCACTATCGTTTTGATTCCTGCCGACCTAACTCAAATTAATTCCACCCGCAAATTAGATCTCTATCAATAAGCATATAAGCTTAAGTAAATAACAATTTTTACTTAGCGAGTCCTAGTGGGTGGAACACGTATGATAAATCTTACTATTGCTAATAAGATCAGACTCGGTTTTGCTGTCTGTTTGTTGTTCTTTATCGTGGCTATTTTTTACAGTTATAAGGGAATGGTTTCCGCAGCACATAACTTTGAACATTATGGAGAGCTGTCCACCGAAACAACTCTGGCTGGCGAGATTCAAGCCAACTTCCTTAAAGTGCGACTCAGCGCATTACAGTATGCAAGTACCCTCTCCCAGCAACAGTTAGCTGTCTATGACCAGCGTTTAGTTAAGCTAAGACAAATGGTCGAAGATGATCTCAAAGTGACAACCGACCCCTTAAGGAAAAAACATCTCGAAACGGTGTTGAAAGAGGTCAACCTGTTTGCTGACTCATTCGTTATCGTTAAACAGTCAACCGAAGCTGTTGAACACAAAGTTTATGTCGAAATGGTAGAGCTCGAGAAGAAAGCTGTCTACGACCTTGAACAGATGATAGAAGCAGCTCACCAAGCATCCAATACTGATATTGAGTATTACTCATCATTGATTATGGAGAAGTTTTTGCTCGCCAATATAGCCGTGCTTAACTATTTACATAACGAAAAAGCGGAGGTCGCTAAAGAGGTAAGGAACTACTTTGAAAACGAGCTTCCCAAACTGGAAGCAACGTTTACAAATTACATTTCTAGCCCGCGAGATAAAGCCTTGTTCGAGGAGTATCTCGTACAACGTCAAGCCTATGCCAAGGGTTTTGAGGAAGTCGTTACACTCAGGGATACCCAACACAAAGCAGAAAAAGAGATGATCAAACTGGGCTTGGACATTTCCAAGGAGCTTGAACTGATTAAACTCGAGTCAGCCGAACAACAACAACAGCTTTCCGAATCCCTACTCAAAGCGAAGGCTGAAACCATCGAAGTGATTGTCGTTCTGGCTATCCTAGCTCTGATTGTCGGTGTCGTCACAGCGTTGGCGATTACCCGTTCTATCCGCATCGGCATCGAAAAAGTCAAGCTTATCTCATCTCAGCTCGCTAATGGTGACTTGTCCAACGATGTTGAAGTCAAAGGCAAAGATGAGATAGCCGAACTACTGGTAAACATGCGCACTACTATAGTTTCCCTGCGCGATATTGTCGGTAAGGTTAATGATTCATGTATTAAGGTCGGACAGATGTCTGAAGAGCTGTCCGCCATCACCCATACCACTAACCAATCTTCAGATCAGTTGCGCCAAGAGATGGAACAGATTTCATCCTCAGTACAACAGCTATCTACCAGTACCACTGAGATTTCTCAAAGTGCTGCTGATGCAGCTTCGTTTACTCTGTCTGCGACAACCAATGTCAACAACAGCCTTAACGAAGTCGATAGCACACTCGAAGCAATAGAAAATGCCGAGAAAGCGATGAAGGTAGGTTCATCACAGGTCGGCGATCTTTATGATGAGTCGATGAATATCGGCACTATTCTTGAGGTGATACAAGGTGTCGCAGAACAGACTAACCTACTCGCACTTAATGCTGCTATCGAGGCCGCGCGAGCAGGCGATCAAGGTCGTGGGTTCGCGGTCGTAGCCGATGAAGTTCGCTCACTCGCAAAACGCACACAGGAAGCCACTGGACAGATCGATTCAATGATCCACTCACTCCAGTCTGGTGCGGATTCAGCAAGACAATCGATTGATTCAAGCCATACCACGGTCGCTAAAGCTGCCGCTCAGGCAAAATCTGCCTCTGAAAACATCACTGCCATTCATGCGACGATTGACGAACTGGGTGATACCAACACCCAGATTGCCGCAGCGGTTGAGGAGCAGTGTATGGTAACAGCCACTGTTAGCGAGAACATCGAGTCAACCTACAACATCACTCGTGAGAACAGTGAAACGGTTAAGCATGTCGCTGACTCCGCTCATGAACTCGCTGAAGTTGCACAGGATCTCGATTTGCAGATGAAACGATTCAAAATCGCTTAACGGATAAGTGCCTACAAACAATAAACAACGCGGTTGCTTGACGTCATGCAACCGTGTAGTTTTATCCTTAGGTCTTAAAATACAAAAGGATAACCAATGTCAGCTCTGATCACCCCTAACGATTTACATAAGTTAATGGATAACGAAAATCTGGTTATCTTAGATGCGAGCATTGATTTTCAGATCCCGGGCGAAGTTGAAAAGGATAAAACCAACTTCATCCCAATGTCACGCCGCTTCGATTATGACAAAGTGTTCTGCGACCCAGATTCTTCCCTCCCTCATATGATGCCAAGCGAGGAACGTTTTAACTCACTTGCTCAAGAGTTAGGACTCAATAACGATTCAGTGATTGTGGTATATGACAACAGCGGTACTTTCGCTTCACCAAGAGCCTGGTGGATGTTGCGCGCTATGGGACACAATGAAGTGTATATTCTTGATGGCGGCCTGACAGAGTGGAAGGTAGCTGGGTTTGACACCACAACAGAGTATTCTGTAGCGAGCGTCGCTGGTAATTTTTCAGGTAAGCTAAACCCTGAGTACTTTGTCGATGCTAAGTATGTTGTGGAGCAAATAGAAAGCAGCGAGAGTTTAACCGTAGATGCTCGTGCAAGAGCACGTTTTAATAGCGAAGTGGCTGAACCGCGTCCCGGACTGCGCAGCGGACATATTCCAAATTCGGTTTGTCAGCCCTTCGCTGAACTGATGGACAAACACAAGTTAAAGCCAGTCAGCGAACTTAAATCGATATTGAAACACTCACTTTCTGCTGACGCATCTCAAACTCTGTTTAGCTGTGGTTCAGGTGTTACCGCCTGTATCGTTTTACTGGCAGCCGAACTGAGCGGATATACTAACCTCGCGGTATATGATGGCTCATGGACTGAATGGGGTGCCAATAGCGAGCTACCTATCAGTAGTAAATAAGCCATCTTGTGCTTCAAAATGTCTTTGCTGGTAGTGCAGCCATCTAAAAAGAGCCGGCTATCAAAGCTGGCTCTTAATCATTTACAGGGCACCACTCATCGCAATCGCCCACAAAATGCAAAAACAAGTAAATATTAAGCAGCGCATCACGACTTAACGGTGATAACAACACGACGATTGCAACCGGTCGCGCTGTTTTGCGTAAGGTTACAAATAGGCGAACTTTCACCGTAGGCATGTTCAACGATTCGGTTACCTTGCTTTAAGTCACTTTTAAGATACTTAGCGACCTGATTAGCTCGACGAGCAGACAGTGCTTTGTTATACCCTTCACTGCCTAAACTATCAGCATGCCCTTCGATGTATATCTTAGCGGTGTTGTTTACCAAGCCTAAGTATTGCTCCAATACCTGTTTATGATTAGGAGACAGTTTGTAAATATCTATACCGTAGTTGAGCACCAAAGACTGTGTTTCTTTATCGTAGAAACATACGTCGTCTTCAGCCTCAGAGTGCACCACATCCCGGCCACTATTTAACAGCGTGTTTTCGGATTTTGCTTCACGCTGAGTTAAATGCCCGCTAACCTGAGTTTTTACAGTATGAGAAGAGACCAAGGTAGTTGATGTTATGTATTCATCAACGCTACCTAAGCAGTTCGCATAACCCAGCGGTGATAGCAAAAGTGAAGTAATAATTACTGGGTATTTCATGTTAATCCTTAAGTCTTCCTGTTTCTTCATTAATTAGGTTTAAAATGTATTTGTAAACGTCATCACCATCTTTGGCGTGATAGATGTTTTTACGACCGAAGCAATCTCCAAACCCATCCGATTCTTTTACTCGATAATCGACACCAATTACGCCCATCGTGACCTTGGTTTTACCAGCGCTACCCGTTTTACTTTGGAACCGATTCCTTTTAGCGGATATGGTTGAACGTAACTTAGTGCACAGCCCCTGATTCACCAGTCGCTGTAGATAGTTAGTATCGTTATCAGCACCATCTGACAGGACGATAAATACTTGTTCAGGGTTAATGTTGGTTGCTCTATTTGCCTCTTGGGCGGCAGCGATGATTCCATTCCATGACGAGGTGCCCCCTTCTGCGCCTAGCGAGGCGTTTGCCAGTCGAGATTTAAAATTGGTGTAATCCTCTGTGAGCGGAATGTCGTAAAACTTGTAGTAGTCGACAAATCGGTCGTTATTCACAACAAGGTTCTTGACGTCGTGACGTGACATTCCACGAACATACTCTTGCACACGCGAATAGACGCTTGGAGGATCAAACATTTTCGCCACAGTTTGCGCAGTGGTCCCCCGAGCGTAATCGTAAGCGACTTTTTTTGGCCAGGATCTGCGATAGCCGTACGAATTTAAGTATACTGTTCCGGTCTGTTTGACATGCAAAGGGTTATAACCCAGCAACGCGACCCGGCTTTTCTCTTCAGTATTGAAGTTTTCAATATCTTCTACCACACGCTCGATGGTTTGCTTAACAACATCCAGTTTGGTTTTTCCTCCTTTCCAGTGACCATTCATCGAACCACTGAAGTCACCAATAAAATAAACATCAACCGGTTGTGGAAGATATTTGCGCGTCACCGACTTCCCTGCGACTTCAAACTCTGGTTTTAGATCAACTTTTTCATACGCAATCCACGACTTATGTTCGGCTTTCGCGCTTACGACAAAATCACTAAAAGGGGCAACCTCACCGCTTTCCTGTACACAACCATCTTTGTATTCACATTTACGCGTGTAGACTTCAACATCAACATCGTTGATATTATCGACCACATATCTATCAACTAACTGACGCGCATATTTGACATTCTCGTCTTCCGATTCCTTAGGGCTCGCAATCAGAGCCAGACTCGCGACTTCTGCCGCCTCCAAAACACGAGCGTGTGCCAGCATCTGTTGTGACATTTGCATCGAAAAGGCCATGAGAATGACCATGATAGGTAGCAGGCCGATAAATAGTATTCCTGCCACTCCTCGATTTTTCCTGATCGTTCTCATATCAGACCCTCGCAAAAGAATATGAAGTACTGATCAAACGAAGCATCTCACCATTAGCCACCCCAATAAGATTTACTGGAATTTCATAGCACAAGGAGACTTGATACAAAGGCAGTCTTCGTCCTCTCGAAGTCACAGGCAGCAACTCAACCGCCTTGTCTTTGGTGATGTCGCTCATATCCGGGAAATCACAACCATGGATTGCGCCTTTAGTTAGGGTTTTCTGTATTCGTTTGTGTTGAATCTTCCCACTTGGTAGTAAGGTCTCTTGAAGACGGACTTCATCAATGCGCATGCCCAATTTAGATTTTTCAAAATTTGGAATCATTCGCTTCAAAGACGCTGACGCGATGGAGTAGGTTTCATGTTCCGTTTTGCGGCAGTCTCCGGCGCAGATATCAAGATCTGCACTAAACAACTGTTTTCTTTCTGCCAGAATTGTTGTCAGCGAATACGCTGCTCTATCGAGCTGACCTTTTTTGTTGATCGCCAACATATAATTCACCACAACCACGAATAAACCCGAGGCGAATACCAGCACTAATGCCAGCTCTACAGCAAAGGAACCTGTTTGTTTAACTCGCACAACCAGCCCCCTTTCCAACTTTAAACGAACAGCGCTCGTACTCTTGAATGGTGATTACTTCTCGTTTGATTACCATGTCTGGAAACCAAATCGACACCAAGGGATCATAGGTATACTGAAGGTTGTAAACCGCCAACGCCATATCTTCCGGCTGATCTTTTTTATCAGGGCACTCTTCAGATGACTGGTAAGCATCGGTACACTTTAAGAAACCTCCATAGTCTTTAAAGTAGTCGACCCGGATCTGAACACTGCCAGGCTTTACCCCGTTGCTCCATAAAGCTCCACCAGCCTTATTGAGTTCATCTTTGATCATTTGACCGTAGTTAACCTTGTTACTATTGCTTGAGTCTCCTGCCTTTTTGGTACGCATCACCGCTGTGGTTAAAGCGTGATCTGTAATACTCATATTGAACGTCAGGATGCAAATCTCGACCCAGCCAAAGATAATGGCAAGAAACAGAGGTATTCCCATTGCAGCTTCTATCGTTAAAGAGCCTTTCTGCTTAAAGCGCTTCATAGTCGTACGTACCTCTTCTTGGTGTAATCAACCACGAACGCGCCTTTAATATCTAAGCTGGCAAGGAAAGTCTTGGCCTCATTCAAATCATCGAACTCTCCAATGCAATAACGCTTCCATAAGCCGTGAGTGTATGAATAGACGGTTCCATAGTTGGTCTTCAGGTAATTAAGAAAGTCGGAAGGTATCGCAGTATAGGTCGCTAACACCTGGACGCGATAAATCGGGCTAACTCCCGGTTTGAGTTTATTTGGATCAAGCTCTGAACCATCGGTGCTACTTTTCGCTTGTTGAAACTCACCGGCACTAACCAGATGACTCACCTTATTCGTTGGTGCTACAAAGCTTGCGCCCGAGCCTAACGATTTAACGGGCGTTTTTGCTGTTGGCTGACTCACTGAACTACTGCTCCTTTTGTTCTTTTTGACTGAGCGCATTAATGCCGCTAGTTGCTTTCGCGCCTGTTCATCACTGTTGGTGTGCCGAAGAACCTCTAGCGCAATATCGGGACGTTGTGCATTTACCGAAGAAATAATCAGATTTGAACGCACCTTCTTATCGCTTGGGCTTGCTATGTACAAATCGTACAAAGTGTCTGTCGCACCAAGGTAGTCATCCTGCATCATCTTAACCACCGCGATATTGTTGCCCGCTTCCCTATCAGACGCGCCTTGCTTTCTGCTCTCTTCAAACTGTTCAATCGCCTGGGAGAATCGTTTTTGCTGCGCGAGTATTTTCCCCTTGAGTAGATGGAACTGACCCATTTCACCGCCTTCATCCAGATACAAATCCAGATTTGCTAACGCTTGGGAATAGTTTTTTTTCTGATAATCAAGACGAGCGTTGGTCAAGATAAACTCCGGCTCTTCCAAATCGTCTTCTGTATAGGTATTTCTGTACAACTCTGCAGACTTAATGTCTTTTTGAGACAAGTAGAGATCGACTAACTTGGCTTTATATATCGGTTCCAGCTTTAAATTTGCCTTGTAGAACTCAATCAGTTGCTGGTCATTACCCGATCCAATCAGTAATTTTTCTTTGGTTTGCAGCTCGGTATTCACGGCTGTACATCCTGCTAAAAAAACCGTTAACAGTAGCGAACTCAGAATTATTTTTTTCACATCAACATCCTTAAAATACCTGGAGCGGCAATCAGTACAACGATAGGTACCATGATGAAAGCAATCAGTGGGATAGACATTTTGGCCCCCATTTTTCCTATCCGTTCTTCCAGATCCATCATGTTTAATTCACGAATATCCGTTGCTAGCGTCGCTAACACTGGACCAATCGAGGAACCGAATTGAAGACTCTGAACCATGGTCATGACAAAGCTTTGTGATTCGCTGGTCGGCACCAAGTCATAAAACTCTTCTAAGGCTTTTTCTAACCCTACCAATCGCGAGCGATCGACCGTGACACGAACGACATAAGCCAGGTTGCGATCAACGGTAACCAGCTCTTTGGATAAGTAGTCTAAGCTTGACTCTATTGTCATACCGGTATGAACACAGACATTCATCAAATCAAGCAGAAACGGCAGTCTGGAACTGATATGTTTGGTGTTCGCTTTACCTCTGCTCGCAACAAACGCGTCTGGTCCAATAATGAACAGACCTAAAGCCCCTAATAGGTAAAGTAATGAAAAAGCGATCTCAGTTTCGCCCTTAAAATAGTCAAAACCGATCAAAGCTAAACAGAGAGTGAAGGGAATGATTTTCATTAGGTAGTACACATCGGCCAGATAATCACTATAAAACCCTGCCGCAACGAGCTTTTTGCGTGTCTCTTCTTTGTTGAAGCTAAACTGGGATAGTGCGGTTTTCACCAGATCAACCCGCTTACGTTCTTCTCTGGTCGAGCCGATGATTTTTCTTGTCGCTATGTTGGCCCGCGCATTGTCCCACGCTTTAAGCACGCCCGCGGCGACGAGCAATGAGAATAGCAAAGCGACGCCCCAAACTAAGATGTTTGCCAGACTCATTAGTCAACACCTCGCAAGATAAACCAGATACAAACAAAGCCGATAAACTCACTGATCAACACGTAGTAAAAAATCGGCTGACCACCAGGTTCAAACATGACAAAGCTATAATTTTCTGGGCTGGTAAACTTTAGAATCACCAGAAAAATGACCGGCAGGCAGGCAATGATCTTTGCCGATGCTCGCGCTTCTGACGTCAAGGCATTTTTCTTTTTCTCTACCGCTCTGGAGTCGAACATGAGTCGGTTGATTCTGTTGATAACGTCTTTAAGTTGCCCGCCGCGACTGAGGTTGATGCGAATAGTTGAAGCAAAGAAAAAGTATTCCAAGTAGGGAAAAGTGGTCGCGCTTCTTTCCAGCACATCATCAGGGTCTTCACCGATGAGTAATCGCTCGGCCATAAACTTAAACTCGTTTCCGACTTCGTTATCGAGTTGTTTACCCACGTATTCAAATGCGTGGACAATACTTTGACCGGATGAGATCGCCCCACTAAGAATATTTAGTGCATCAGGAAAGTTGTTTTTAAACTTCTCTTCCTGCCTTTGTTTGAGCTTGATAAAAAACATCACAAACAAAATCGGTTCTAAGATCACTAAGCATGTGACGAAGTCCTGGCGAAAAAAGAACTCATTGATGGTGTAAATAGCGATTGAAGAAACTGAGAAAAACACCAGCAGTTTGAGCGGCATATGCGGCTGAAACACTTTTACAATCGCTTTATATTGTTGGCGTAAGCGAGCTTTGAAATCTTTTTCAAACTGCTGAGCATCGATAACCGAACGTACACCTTTTACGCCCTCAAACTCAGCTTCCATCTCTATTAGCTTATTGAGTTGGTTATTTTGACGGGTACGTACAATCAGCCAGTAAACCGCCAAACCGCCCCAGGCAAGTATTAATAATAAGGTCACGCGAAAATCTCCCTAACCGTCTGCTCAAGACCAAAGAACCTGGCTCGTTCATAGATCACTGAGCGGGTCGACAGTCCCGGGGTACGGAACTGTCCGTCGATCTTGCCTTCTTTCATCTCAGGGCTTGCTTCGTAACGAAAGATGTCTTCCATTACGACACTGTCGCCTTCCATACCAATAATCTCTGATATGTACATGACTTTACGGCTACCATCGTGCAAACGCTTGACCTGGACGATCAAATCGACTGCACTTACGATCGTACGTCGAATCGCTGCAATTGGCAGACTTGCCGTCGCCATCATCACCATGCTTTCGGTACGGGCGATAGCATCTCTGGGCGTGTTGGCGTGTAGTGTCGACATAGAACCATCATGGCCAGTGTTCATCGCCTGCAGCATCTCAAATGCTTCGCCGCCACGACACTCACCCACGATTATTCGATCCGGGCGCATACGCAGTGCGTTGATAACCAGCTCGCGTGCTGAAACCTCACCAGTCCCTTCAACACTAGCCTGACGTGTTTCGAGACGAACAATGTGTGGCTTTTGCAACTGCAGTTCTGCCGCATCTTCAATGGTCACAATACGCTCTGTTTCGCCGATAAAACCCGACAGCGCATTGAGTAGCGTGGTTTTACCAGAACCCGTACCACCCGATATGAGAATGTTGCATTTACAGTGACTGGCAATCGACAACAGTTTTGCCATCTCTACCGACATAGCGCCAAACTCAACCAGATTCTCCAGCTTGATTTTTTGCTCTTTAAACTTACGAATTGAAATAGAAGTGCCATCAATCGCCAATGGTGGTATGACAATGTTGACACGGCTTCCATCTAACAAACGGGCGTCACACAAGGGTTTAGACTCGTCAATACGACGGCCTACATTTGAAGCGATCCGTTTTGCAATCGTGTTAAGTTGCTTCTCATTAACAAACTGGATTGGAGACTTTTCAACCTTGCCACCAATCTCTATAAAGATGTCGGATGGGCCATTAATCATGATGTCCGAAATGTCGTCGTTATCGACCAGCTTTTGTAACGGCCCAAGACCTTTAAGCTCATCAAGAAGCGCTTTAACAAGTTCTACACGTTTGAGAGAGCTCACCTGCAGTTTCTTTTTATCAATCAGTATGTTGACTGATTCTTTTAACTGCTCTTCGAGCTCCTGAGTGCTAATTTCAACGAGCGTTGCCGCATCCAATGCATCAAAGATTTCATCTCTAAGTTGGATGTATATTTCTTTTATTTGATTCATTTTCTAAACAGTGAAAAACGTGATTTGGTTTTGATCTTCTTACCCGTTAAGGTTGCGACCATATTGGCTACCGGCGCCGACGATTTTGACTTCATAAACTGGCCGATACCTTGCTGAATGAGCAGTTTTTCCAATGCCGGCTCATAGCAAAAATCGATGCTATCCTTAGCGCGGATTCGTTCTTTGGCACTGGTAAGGGTGACCATAAAGTCTTTGGCAGGCCGATTAAGATTAAACACCAACTCATGCTCTGCTTTGGCGAACTTTTTCTTGAGCAGATTGTACGAACGCAGTGACGCGACTGAAGGGTCACACACAACAAAGATACGGTGGTATTTATCGTTCAGTTCTTGGTCGTGAATCTCTTCGTAACAAGAAAGCGGTACGGAATCGATAATGAAGTTATATTGATCGACCAGTTGATTAGACAAGTTATATAAGGTTGTCGCGTGGTCGGACAGACAAGCGATGTTCTTCTCTAAAACCAGGTAGTCAAGTTTGTCGACCACGGAATGAACATACGTCTTGGCGATCGCATCATCGATATCGATTTGGTTTAAGTCGATACTGTTTTGTTTGGGCTTATGACCTTTAACACCAAGATAGATATCACTATTCATCGCGCCAGAATCATGGTCGACCAACAAGGTTTTCAGATTAGCCTGCCCCGCCAGAGAGTGACACAGTAGTGAACTGATACTAGAAACCCCGACACCGCCCTTTGTTCCTAAGATTAAAATACGCTTAGCAACTCGGGTGCGCTTAACACTGGATTCTTGTTCATCGCTAGACTTAATTGCCGCAAGTAACCCGTCAAGCTCCGAGTCCCATAGGACATAATTGGCGCCAAGAGAATGAACCTGATTACGTAGCTTAATCGAATCAACATCACACAAAACAAGCAATGAAATCGTCACATCTAGTCGTGTTGCAATCTCCGAGGTCTGCTCAACAATGTTGCTCGCACCGCGCAAATCCAATACAACGTGATTAAGCTTAACCCCTGAGTGATTCCAGGCACTGTCATTATCAATGTCAGGCACCTCAATGGGTTTGGCATACCCTTCAATCGCGTACAAGTCATTAACAGACTCAATAAACTCAGCATCATCAGAAACAACAAGATCTCTTGCTGAGACACTCTCCTTCACTTTTGAAGAGGAGTTTTTAAATAAGATATCTAGATCCATGCTTACTGAACTCGTGTGATTGGATTAACTAAGCTGATATTTCGATTATGTTCAACGCTGCAGCCAAATCGGTAAGCTTCTCTCTTGCTGAACGTCATTACGCCACAATCGCTACTTTGAATTCGCACGTACTTAGCCGTAATTAAAATGTTTTTGGCTTGATTCGCATCGGCTAACGCAACTTTATATCTATCCTTTGCCACACCCTCTGTTTTGAACTTACCGTGTAGCGTTGCAACAAACTCACTTGAGCCAGTTTTGTATTCGACAAGAAATCGGGCTTTCGGCTGACGTCTCTTGACGTCACGAATGAACGCTACCGCTCGTCCCATTGAGTCGTCACCTTGGGTGGTATCAAACTCCAATCGCTCTTCCAGTTGTTCAATAACGCTTGAGTTTGTTGTATCTACTTGGCTACATGCAACGCTAAGTAACGCCAGCATGGAAATGACTATCCAACGCATTAGTTGAAGCCTCCCTGTTCTATGGTTCCTTCGAGTTCGGGCTCATTAAGTTCTGATAGGTCGATACGCAACAAACGTTCGATATCGCTGGTGCGCTTAAAGCTTGGTAACTTGACCTGTTCTGACTCAACAGGATCAACGAGGTTTACCGTTGCGACGATAATCAGCTCCGTTTTTGAACGGTTGGTAGTCGTATGGCTAAACAACGCGCCTAAAATTGGAATGTCGCCCAAGAATGGAATTTTGGTTAAGGCTTCCCGCTCTTCCGAAGTCAAAAGGCCTGCGAGTACGAAACTTTGTCCGTCTTTAAGGTGGACAGTTGTCTGCGCTCGACGAGTTCGTAATGTAGGGACAGAGATTAAGCCAGTTGATGTTTTGTTTGATTCATCAATCGAACTGACTTCAGGTATCAGAGTAAGACGGATGTTTTCCGAATCTGTCACTTTCGCCACCATGGCCAACTTAACGCCATACTCTTTGTAACTGATGCTTATCCCATCTTCATCACGTACAGCGATAGGTATTTCGCCACCCGCAAGAAAGCTCGCTTGCTCTCCGGAAATCACTGATAAGTTAGGTTCAGCGAGCACCTGACCAATCTTGTCGTCACCACTGGCAGAGATAACCGACACAATATCTTGCGCTGTGAAATCAAGCAGTTTATTGACGAATTTTCCTGGTTCACCGCTATCACTGTAGGTAACGCCCAGTTCAGTTAAAAATGAACTCGATACTTCTGCGACGGTCAGCTTTACATTGATCTGTTCTGTGGTTAGAACTTTAAGATTATTGATCACCTGATCGTAAGTAAAACGGGAGGTATAGTCTAATTCATCATACTCCTCTCCGTCCGCGTCCCTAAGCTCATAAGTGTGCCTGCGGCGCTCTTTCTTCAGCATCTCACCCACCAGGCGATACACTTTTTGTTTGACCTCTTCGCTACTGACTATGCCGTCTAGCACGACTTGATCACCAACATTTGAAACAACCACGTTTTCATCTGGAAAGCGGGCAATAATAGTCTGCTTCAACAGTCTCAAGCTTTGATTTACCACTAGCTCAGCGTTGTAGATTTCGTTACCACCGCGGTCATAGACAATAACCGACGTGCTACCTTGGCCAACGCCGTATACGACGACCTTGTTTTCATCGATGATTTTATAATCAGCGATCTGTTGGTTTGCGACAAAAACAGTGGCAATCTGACGTTTTAGATTAATGGTTTTAGCCGCCCCTTGATCTAAACTCATCAATTGTGAAGCATAAGAAGGTAACGCAAGAATAAGAGCTATCAGAGCTGCTGACTTAGTTTTATTTGCTATCATTTAGTCTTGGCCTCTTAACTCTCGGACACCAAATTGTGTCTCTAGTAAGTCACTGCTACGAATGGATAAATAGCGGTTTTCGATCTCCGCCGGAACAATATTGACGTCACCCACTTTTTGCGCCATTTCAAGCTTTAGTACATCACGCATTCTTAATGCCACGACGATGCTATATTGTTTATCTTCGGCATCCTGAGCATCTTCGTCTTCTTCGCCTTTAATCACCTGAAGAACCCTGGCTCCACTGATAATTACGCGGCTAACTAAACCTCCAACATCACCGTAGCCATCCTCTAACAAGTTCGTGTCGGAAGAGGTGGTAGAAACAAAACTGACTTTGTCTCCCGGATAAAGCGATAATGTTTGGACAATTCCAAGACCCGTTACGTGGTAAAAGTAAGGTAACTCTCCCTTATTAACAGACAAAAACATATAATCCCTATCACCTGGGTTTGAAATATCCTCTTGGGATATAAGCTCACCCGGATTTAAATCTCGTTTAAATAACGCGCCTGGTTCAATGTGAATTTCATCCTTGGGAGTGTAATCTACACCTTCAACTTGTGATAAGTTAACCAACTCCGTCTTGTGTATGGATGACTTTATTATTTGACCTTTTTTCGCTGCGCCACTAACGACTAATACAGCCACTTTTGGTTCTGATTTGATAACTTGTTCTTGCTGTTCGCCACTTGAAGAAAGATAGGTATTGTTGATAAAAACAAAGGTAGAAAAAATAACGAGAGTAACAAGTACAAGAATAATTGTTCTATTCATAATGAGTCTATGTGGTAACTAAATAGGGGCATTCGCCCCTAGAAGTAAAGCAGTGTATTAACTACCTGTTGTTGCAGTAGTTAGGTCATCAGTTACTGCAGTTAGGGCACCAGTAATTGCATCTCTAAGTGCATCAGTTTGAAATGCTGCTAATACAAGCGCTGACATTACAACCGCAATAATTGCGTATTCCACAGCAGTTACACCGCGAACGTCATCTTCAAATTTCATTTTAAGCTCTGCAAGCTTTGCTAAAGTTTTGTAGTACATAATGTTCCTCTAAAATGTTGGCCTTGGCCCGTGTATATTTCAGTTGGAATTAAATCATCCAAAACCCATCGCAACAAATTATAAGTTTTTATACGATTATAATTTTTCATTATCACACTAAAGGAAGAAGTTCCTTATGACTGCATAAATAAACTTTATATGTATTAGCTTTAAATATATTTACTATCACGCTATTATTCTAAGATGAACTTAGACAACATCATTGCCGTTACGATAGTAATTATTAATATCGCCTGTGCATTTCATTCTTGTATCAGTGATCATCAACATCGAACAATATCCAATCGAATTTGCAAATTATTAATTATTACAAACACTATTGCTGCGTTTTACTATGGATATGGTATCCAATCAGTCACCATTACTTCTGTCATATTCTTTATTTTAATTATTATCTGGCTAATCGGCGCTTTCGGCGCAGGCGACATCAAGCTATTGTGCGCATTTTCGGTAGGAATAAAGCCCGAACTCACTCTCGCCTGCTTAGTTTTGGTGGGATTGATAGGTGGTTTGCAATTAGTAGTTATGTTTCTTATTGGCTTGATGACTAAGACAAATATATTTGAAAAAGGTATTCCCTATGGAATACCTATCTCAATTAGTGGCGTAGCGTTTACTGCACTCTCTTTGTTTAGCTGGTAAATACTGGCATATAACCACAGTTTACTTTGGTTTCTTCTCTGCGCATGCATGCTTCTTCACGTAATTCAAACAGCTCTTGAATCTTGTCTTTTACCCCTAACTCTTCAAGCTCATGAGTAACATCTTCACTACACCATACATACATATTGACCTTCTGATTGATGATCACTTTGCGACAATTCAGGTTCCTTACTGACCATTCTGGGAAAATCAATACTGTGCCATTGGTTTCAAGTTCATTCTTAATCAGACGCAATGAGTTGGTTGACACCCAACTGGATACAAAACAAGAGTCAACCCCATGATGTTTCAGGATATCTTGAACATCCGAGCGATTTAACGTATCACAGTAAACAATACGCTGCGGATAGCACTCCTGAGGATCGAGCATATGCGAATGAGCAATAGCGTAATTAACCGTGTTGAGTTGGTATGAACGACCATTACTGTATGGAAGCCTATTAACCGAAAAAATAAGATCATACTTTTCGATATCCAGATACGCACAGTTAGAAAAACTGGTGATTGTTAAGTCAATATTGTTCAGTGCTCTGAATTCATTGATGATCTTTTCAACCATATCAGGACAAAAAGATTCAGCGATTGCAATCTTAAACTGGTCACGTAATTCCACACTTTCCAGGTCGTGAAATAACTTCTCATACATAGACATGGTTTGATCGACATACTCAAGAAGAACTTGGCCGTGTTTTGTCAGCACAAAGCCGTCTTTTCTATCAAAAATACTTGCCCCTATTGTACTTTCGATCTTTTTAATATGTTGTGAAACCGCAGGTTGTGTCATAAACAGCGACTCAGCCGCTGCAGTAAAACTCTTATGTTTGGCAACCTGCGAAAAAGTTCTTAGGTATTTGACGTCGATACTTCTATTGACGGTTTTCATAGTCGAAACTACCTCGATGCTGCGGTTTATTGTTATTTTTTTAATTATCTAAATAATTGAGCTGAAAATAACAATTGTGTCATATAGATACAAACAGCAATATTTATGATGCTATAAACATGTTTTATACAACAAAGCACTCAGCAACATTATTGCTAACAGCATCTTGTAAAATAAATGCAAACCGAACGATACAGGGATTAGAACTGTCGAAGTTAGAATTTTGGCTCTAGACCAGTTCTTACTTAGTTTTTTTGCTGCCAAAAGCGCTCTTTGTAGATACTTTTGCTACCGATGAGCAATCGTCTCAAAAGCGGGACAATCAGGAAAAATAGCGTGAAATGTTTACAAATTGTAAGCAAGTATCGCAATCCATTACGAATTGTCACATTTCTAAAAAACTCATTAATGTGACCTATGCAACATTTTGTTTCAGGCTTGATACACTATTGACACCAAAATGTGAGCTTTGTTTCCAAAACAATGAAAAAATGGGCAACACAGTGGTTGCCCGATGATCATGATGGTTATTTAGTTCTTACGCACTCTTACAAGCAGCATCAAAGCTGTGATGAATAGAATCGAGATTCCCCCTCCTGAAGATTCATCTGTGACAGTAGGTTGTGAGCTAAGGTCACTGCCACCGCTTGTCGCAACGACTTCAATTTCATAGCTACCGATGACCTCACTACCATCTTCTAACCATGCTTTGTAAGATACCTGATCATAAATGCTCATCGTTCGTTTACTTGGCGCGGTATACACAATAGATTGACCAACGATTTTCGCTACGCCGTGATCCGGATCTGATAACAATTCTATCCTCACTAAGCGCGAATCAAGATTTGGCGCAACCTTTATGTTGCCTTCATAAGCCACCTTTACGTTGTTTTGTATCGGCGTTCTTAACTTACTTTTAGTGGTAAATTGAAATCTTTGTTGGCTTGTTGCCCCCAAGTTATCAGTCACCTGTGCAACAAATTCAAAACGACTTCCCGCAGCGGTATCCTCCGGCAACCTAAATCTTAACGCTCGCTCTCTCGTGCCCGAGACGGTCAATCGTGTGCCTTTAACCTGCGACCAACGGATAGAGAGTCTGGAAGAATCAACATCCACCAAATCAACAATAGAAAGAGTGACATCAGTACCAGAGATATAGCGTGCAGAATTTGATTTAACCTTAAAACTTGGCGCATCATTAACAGCGAGTATATCGACACTGACCTCTGCTTCATTGGTGATGGTGCCCTTGTCGCCTACCAATCGATAGCTAAACTTGTCTCGACCATTCATATCTTTATTCGGATAATAAACCTCTCCTGCAAATCGACCCAGACTCGGCCGTTGAGTCACTTCTATCTGGTACTGTTCGTTATCGTCTAAGCCAGTATCATTCGCTGTAAGATCGAGTCTTATCGGTGTATCTTCCTGTGTACGAACATAGTCATCTACCGCTACACCTTGTGTAGTTTGGTTACCCTCAAACAGTGCCGCAAATGGAAAATTCCGACTAAAACCGTTATTTAAACCATGAGTTTTATAATCCGCTAACGTTCCGTAGTATTGGGTCTTACGCTGTCCGTCTCCCAGATAGGCATCAAGAAATTGGGTTGAGTATTCAGGTGTGCCATTTTCCAGCTCTAACACAATAAGATGGTTACCTTGTGACAGTGCAAACGGTGCATCCAGCATTACCTGGCCGCCATTCTCAGGAGCCACTCCTCTTCCTAATACTACCTCTCTACTTTCGTCGATAATTACGCGGCCAAACCTTGTGGTATATGGATATTTTAGTAACCGATAAAACATCGGCATCGCTACAGTGGTTGGCTTAGCATAGAACTGAAAACCAACTAAGCGCTGATCGCTGTCTGTAACATTAACCGCAAAACCAAGCACATTACTGCCTGTCTGATAACTTGGGTAAGTTCGGCCAAAAGAGGTAACCCAAGCCGACTTATCTGCACTAGCCGGAATGGTTAGATTGAATGACGCGCTTGTGTTATCACTTGATATACTGGCTAGTTCGATTTCAGTCGCTCTTCCCCCTGTAACATCGGTTAACGCCGGAGACGAACTGTCGCTGAGTGTTGTGACATTGTCACTACCAGGAAAAACATCTCCATTATCACCGGATGAGCGACCACTCTCGAGTAGCCCCTGGTCATCAGCCTGCATTACTTGTACCTGCATAGGTCCAGTGCTGTTAAAGTGATTATCAATATTAACCGCAGTAACTAGTAGACCTTCTCCTTTTAGCGCCCGATCATAGTGGTTCTTACGTCGATTCTCGACGTAAAGACGCGGCCCAAACTGCTTCAGGTAAGGATCCAGGTAAATGACGCTCTCACCTTGGTTAGTATTTAGATCTATTGACCCGGTGTTAGTCAATGTGCGTGGCTCAATAAACCCAGCCGCTTCTTTACTCCAGGCAAGCATATTTACCGGTGTCTGGCCTGAGTATGTATCACCGGGCTTACGCCCCCAACTACCTCCTCCCATAAGCCCCCAATGACCGATAGAGCCATCATGTTTATAGGAGTATAAATCAGGTAGACCAAGCATTAGATGACCTAGTTCATGAGCGATGACTCCCATTGCTGACTGGTTATCATGCTGGTAGTCAGCGAATAAACAATAAGAAGAGATTCGTTTGCCATCAATCGTCACCGTCGAGTGTGCATATTTATGTGGCCAAATGGTTGGTGTTTTATTGGTACCACTTGATTTGTCATTGCCGGCAAATACGAACATTACTGACAGTTCACTTGGTTCGATACTGCCATTATTGTCATCATCGTACTGTGACAAGTCGAAGTTACTGTCTAGTGCCGCATAAGCGCTAGTAAAAACGTTGTTTAGCTTGCTTTGGCAACTGCTGTCTGTTTTGGAATGGCAATTGGGATGGGCAATATTTAATTCAACATCAATGATACCGTCATTGGCAGTACCTTGACTTTCTTTGGCTGGCACAACCTTGTACTTGCCATAACTGTTTTTTAGAAAATAGTCCTGAACACTCTGCTGATTCTGACCAAAAATCGTATTGGTAAAATCATTCTCTATTTTTACGTCTGTGAAACCCACTTGTACTACCAACAGAGGTTGGTTAGTGACATCACTCCCCGACGAGGCCGCAGGTGATAAGCTTCTTCCCTGAGCATGCGGGGTTAACTTGCTTTTGGTGTTTGCTCTCGGCTGATGTGACGATTGTGACTGATAGGTTGGTTTGATGTTCACCTTGTCGATATTTGACTGCTGTGGTGGTATCGAATCGCTGGTCGCCAATATTCCCGTTGAGCTCATCACGCCTTGCTCTTGTGAGGAGTCATATTCAGCGAAATACCACTCAAGGTCATCCCCCTGAATATATAGGAAACCTTCGTGGTCCTGATACCAAAATAGATCCTCCCATCCCATAAGGCGTAGTTCTTTGCTGCTGCCATCTGACAAGGTCATGGTATGCCAGATTGGTGCGGGAAGCGTGGTTGAGTGTGCATAAACGGATGCACAAGCAAGCGCAGCCGTAAGACAGAGTCGTTTTATCCTCATAATTGTAGTCCATTGTGCTTAGCAGAAATTAACAATCCGCTATGGCTAGTTAAAGAGGAGTGACTCTATCAATTCAGTTGAATATCAACCAATCAAGATTTGTTCTGGATGGATAAATAAACCTTATACTATCAATAACTTATAATATTTAAAAATGGGGCCATAAGGGTTTATTATTATTAGTGGCAAGTGCAGCACCTACCACTAATGATTATTCTGTGATGGGCTATTTCATTTGCTCATCAAGGTTAAGTACCGTCAAAGCATTACTTACACTGGTGGCAATCACGTCGATCACGCCTGTTCTGAGTGCACCTAATAGAGCAAGCGGCTTACTGTTTTCCGCAGCAATTGCGATGACCTCAGAAATCGGACGAAACTCGTCGATACTTAAGCCGATTACACGATCACTCATCACGGTCGTTGCTGAGTCACCGTGAATGTCGAAGAAGTCGTAGCCGGCAAAGTCTCCCACAACTCCCTGCTGCATTCGCGACTGAACAACTTCATCTGCGGTGAACCAGCCAAGATCAACCATATAGCTGTTCTCGCTCATATCACCGATACCAACTAAAGCGACATCGGCTTTTCGTGCAAGATCCAGAGTTTGCTTCACGGTGGCATTTTGCATAAAGGCCAGCTTCTGCTCGCGGTTCTCTGCATAGGCTGGCGCGTATAAGGTTTCTGATGTTCCACCATAACTCTTCGCGAACTGACGACAAATATGATCAGCATTGAACATGCCGCCACGAGGGTGGATACCGCCGATGCCGCATACAAACTTGACATCACGCTGTGGAATAACGCCAACGTGATGAGCCACAGCGGAAACATTGCGCCCCTGCCCAACAGTGACCACCGAGCCATTCTGAATCGAGCTCGCCATATATTTCGAAACCAATCCCGCAACCTGTTGACGTTGCTGTTCTTCTACTGGCTGGTCTAATGCGATAAGTGCACGTTTAACACCAAACCGTTCGATCAGGCGCTGTTCTATCTTGGCGCTAAACACCGGGTGATATTTCACTGTAATTTCAACAATACCCTCATCTCGGGCCTGCTTTAACATGCGGCCTACCTTGGCACGCGAGACAGAAAACTTCTTAGAGATTTCTTCCTGAGTCGCACCATCCTGATAGTAGGCGACTGAGATTTCAGTCAGTAGATCAGCGTTATCATCAGAAATGTCGTTTTGTGATTTGCTCATTGGGTTATCTTCCACAGCTAAAGAATTGCACCTAACATGTGCTCACAGCCGTAGCATATGTCACAACACCCTTTTATGGCAACATTTGCTCACTGGAATTACATTTTCTCAGACTAAATTTTCACCTGACGAGTTTATCTGTAGCCCTTACGCTGCCTTGGCAAACGTTTAATTTCCTCACCAAGCGTAGGGAACAGAAAAAATACTTGATGAACATCACTTAAAAGCTCATTCAACAATTGACTTTCTGGCTGTATGAGATAATTATGAACCCATCATTTACTCAGCGTTCGAGCAAATGTTCACAACAATTGTTCATACGTTGAAAATTATTTAAGTTGAGTAAGCTAAGTTGTCCTCCGCGGAAATATCAACTATTACTTAACTCGCTTGCAATTGCACACCCATATCCCTTAGTGATGTGGAAGCCCAATGAAATAGGATGATCGAAATGAGCAACAAATTAGAGCAACTTCGTAAACTCACGACTGTAGTCGCTGACACTGGTGAAATTGATGCTATCAAAAAGTACCAGCCAGAAGACGCTACAACTAACCCTTCTCTGATTCTTAAAGCGGCTCAAATCGAAGAGTATGCTCCTCTAATCGACGCTTCTATCGAATACGCTAAAGCGCAAAGCTCTGATAAAGCACAGCAGGTACAAGACACTTGTGACATGCTAGCAGTAAACATCGGTAAAGAAATCCTTAAGACTATTCCAGGTCGTATCTCTACTGAAGTAGACGCACGTCTTTCTTACGACATGGAAGGCAGCGTAGCTAAAGCTCGTCAGCTGGTGAAAATGTACAACGATGCAGGTATCACAAACGACCGCATCCTTATCAAACTAGCTTCTACCTGGGAAGGTATCCGTGCTGCTGAAATTCTAGAGAAAGAAGGCATCAACTGTAACCTTACTCTTCTATTCTCTTTTGCACAGGCTCGTGCATGTGCGGAAGCTGGCGTATTCCTGATTTCTCCATTCGTTGGTCGCATCATGGACTGGTACAAAGCTAAAGAAGGTCGTGACTTCGAAGCTCAGGAAGATCCAGGCGTACTATCAGTAACTAAGATCTACAACTACTACAAAGAGTACGGCTACAACACAGTAGTAATGGGCGCAAGCTTCCGTAACATCGGCGAGATCCTTGAGCTTGCTGGCTGTGACCGTCTGACTATTGCTCCAGCTCTTCTTGCTGAACTAGAAGCTGCAGAAGGTGAAGTTGTTGAAAAACTTGTTGACTCTAAAGGTTCTGCTGCACGTCCTGCAGCAATGACTCACGCTGAGTTCCTATGGGATCACAACCAAGACCCAATGGCAGTTGAGAAACTAGCTGAAGGTATCCGCAACTTCGCAGTTGACCAAGGCAAACTTGAAGCAATGATTGAAGCTAAGCTTTAATCAACAGAATTTCTAGAGGGGAACGTTTGCGTTCCCCTCTTCACATCCTTTTAAGAAACAATCTATTTATCGGTATTTATTATGGATCGTAAACATCTAGCAAATGCAATCCGTGCTCTAAGCATGGACGGTGTACAACAAGCTAACTCAGGTCACCCAGGTGCACCTATGGGTATGGCTGACATCGCTGAGGTTCTTTGGCGTTCACACCTAAACCACAACCCTGCAAACCCAGAATGGGCTGACCGCGACCGTTTCGTACTATCAAACGGCCACGGCTCTATGCTGATTTACTCGCTGCTACACCTTGCTGGTTACGAGCTGTCTATCGACGACCTTAAAAACTTCCGTCAGCTACACTCAAAAACTCCGGGTCACCCAGAGTACGGTTACGCACCGGGTATCGAAACAACTACAGGTCCTCTAGGTCAAGGTATCACTAACGCTGTTGGTATGGCGCTAGCTGAGAAGACTCTTGCTGCACAGTTCAACAAAGAAGGCCACGACATCGTTGACCACTTCACTTATGCATTCATGGGTGATGGCTGTCTGATGGAAGGTATCTCTCACGAAGCATGTTCTCTGGCTGGTACGCTAGGTCTGGGCAAACTGATCGCATTCTGGGATGACAACGGTATCTCTATCGACGGTCACGTTGAAGGCTGGTTCTCTGACGATACACCTAAGCGTTTTGAAGCGTACGGCTGGCATGTCATTCCTGCAGTAGACGGTCACGATCCTGAAGCGATCAACGCAGCGATCATCGCAGCTAAAGCGGATCCACGCCCAACTCTGATTTGTACTAAAACAATCATCGGTTTCGGTTCACCAAACAAATCTGGTTCACACGACTGTCACGGTGCACCACTAGGCGCTGAAGAAATTGCAGCTACACGTAAAGAACTTGGTTGGGAGCACGGTCCATTTGAAATTCCGCAAGATGTCTACGCGCAGTGGGACGCGAAAGAAGCAGGCGCAGCTAAGGAAGCAGCGTGGAACGAGAAACTTGCAGCTTATGAAGCAGCATATCCAGAGCTTGCAGCAGAATTCAAACGCCGCGTAAACGGTGACCTACCAGCTGAGTGGGAAGAGAAAGCGAACGCAATCATTGCTGACCTTCAGGCTAACCCAGCAAACATCGCATCACGTAAAGCGTCTCAAAATGCTCTAGAAGCGTTTGGTGCAATGCTACCAGAATTCCTGGGCGGCTCTGCTGACCTGGCACCTTCTAACCTGACAATGTGGTCTGGCTCTAAGTCAGTATCTGCTGAAGATGCATCAGGTAACTACATCCACTACGGTGTGCGTGAATTTGGTATGACAGCAATCATGAACGGTATTGCGCTACACGGTGGTTTCGTACCATACGGTGCAACCTTCCTGATGTTCATGGAATACGCTCGTAACGCAATGCGTATGGCTGCTCTGATGAAAGTTCAGAACATTCAGGTTTACACTCACGATTCTATCGGTCTAGGCGAAGATGGCCCAACTCACCAACCAGTTGAGCAAATGGCTTCTCTACGTCTGACGCCAAACATGAGCACATGGCGTCCATGTGACCAGGTTGAATCAGCAGTGGCTTGGAAACTGGCTATCGAACGTAAAGACGGTCCGACGTCGCTAATCTTCTCTCGTCAGAACCTTGCACAGCAAGAGCGTGATGCAGAGCAACTAGCGAACATCGCTAAAGGTGCTTACATCCTGAAAGACTGCGCAGGCAAACCTGAGCTTATCCTTATCGCAACAGGTTCTGAAGTTGAACTAGCGGTAGAAGCAGCAGCTCAGCTAACCGCTGAAGGTAAGCAAGTACGCGTTGTTTCAATGCCATCTACAGATGCATTCGACAAACAAGATGCAGCTTACCGCGAAGCCGTACTACCATCTGACGTAACAGCTCGTATCGCTATCGAAGCGGGTATTGCTGACTTCTGGTACAAGTACGTTGGCTTCGGTGGCAAGATCATCGGTATGACGACATTCGGTGAATCTGCACCAGCAGGCGAACTATTCAAGATGTTCGGTTTCACTACTGAAAATGTTGTGAACACAGCGAAAGAGCTTCTAGCTTAATTACTGTTAAAGCCTAAATAACTAAGCCCCGCTCAATCAGCGGGGCTTTTTCGTTTATTCGTGGCTGATTTGGTCAAGATTGACCTGAGTAGAAAACTTAACCGTCTTTGTCGACACTGAGGTATGAAACTTACGTATATTCCTATCCTGATGTAACACTCGCTCAATAAAGCGTTCATAAGCTTGTATATCAGGTACAGAAACAATGAGCATAAAGTCATAGCCACCCGTAATTTGGTAGCATTGAGTGACTTCCGGCGCCTTCTCAATGGATTGTCTGAAAATACTGTAGATATCCCCCCGATCACGTTCCATTTCAATTGAAACGATGAGAGTCATTTTATTACCTGCTAGTACAGGGTTAATGATTGAAACATCACCGACAATCACCTTTCCCTCTCTGAGTCGTTTAACTCGTTTAAGACAGGCTGGCGGAGAGAGCCCAACCTCCTCCGCTAGATCCACGTTAGCGATACGATTGTTGGTTTGCAGGACGGCTAAGATCTTGCGGTCAAGTCGGTCAATTTCCATATATTTCTCAAATGCAATCTTCTACAACATTTTTTCACGATTATTTCCTAACTAAGAAATTATCACTTAATTATGTGCCTTTTAGTTTACTCATATTTCTTAGCAATTGCATAACATCTTAAACCATCAAGTACATCAATAAGGAACGAGCGATGCAAAAGGTAAAGCAATTCTTCGCTGAACTCGCAAAAGAGATTTTCGACGTCACATGGACACTCTATAAAGTGATGGTGCCAATTATCATCATAATCAAAGTCGTTGAGGAGTTTGGTGGCATTGCATTGCTTAGCCAATGGCTGAGTCCGCTAATGAGTTCGGTTGGACTACCTGACGAAATGGGGCTGGTCTGGGCGACAACGATTTTAACCAACATCTATGCAGGTCTGCTGGTATTTATGAATACCGACGCCGAGCTTAGTATTGCTCAGGTTTCTGTTTTGGGCTCACTCATGTTGATCGCCCATTCACTGCCAATTGAAGCGGCAATTGCCAAAAGGGCTGGAGTGAGTATTTCAATGACGTTATTGATTCGTTTAGGTGGCGGGCTGTTATTCGCCTGGATATTGCACCAAACCTATCAGTTCGGAGGAATACTTCAGGACGCAGCACAAGTTGTATGGTCACCAGAGCCTGCTGTCGAGCAGAGCTATCTCGAGTGGGGCTGGGTTCAGGTAGAAAATCTGGCGGCTATCTTTGTGATCATCTCTGCACTGCTTCTGGCACTAAAGCTACTCAAGCTGATGGGGGTTGAGAAGCTGATGGCAATTGCGCTTCGCCCTGTCCTGAAGGTATTAGGTATCAGTCGTGAAGCAACGAATATGACCATTGTTGGAATAACCCTCGGTCTCTCCTTTGGCGGTGGCTTACTGATTAATGAAGCTAAGCAAGGGCACATTCCTGCCAGAGATGTTTTTACAGCGATAATGCTGCTTAACTTAGCTCATAGCATGATCGAAGACACCATTTTAATCTTGCTTATAGGTGCGGACTTTTTCTCAATATTCTGGGGGCGATTGCTATTTAGTCTGGTAATGGTGGCAGTAATATCTCAGTTGTTACGGGGAGTCAGCGAGCACACTTGTGAACGGTATCTCTATCGAAGCGTTAAGTCATAATACGAAACAGCCCCGATAATACGGGGCTGTTTTTTATTTCTCTTCAAATCGTTTGGCGAGTTTGTAGAACTCTCTCACCTGCTCTTTCAGCTCGGTAGAGTTCTCCTTAACTGAGTGAGTCGCTGCCAGGTTCTGCTCGGCAGTGGAAGCAATCGACTGAATATGCATGTTCACGTCTGCTGACAGCTGTCGCTGTTGACCTGCTGAGTCTTCTACTGCCTGCATCAGCTCATTCATGGAGTTCATCAAGGATTCAACCTCAGACAGACGTTGAGCACTCTCCTGAGCGACATCACCACAAGCATTGGTCTGTTCCTGATTCGCCAGAATGTCTTTTTGCCACCCTTCAATGGTGTTAAGCATGGCTTCAATACTGTCTTTAATCTGTAGTGTTGCGTTTGACGTTCTGCCGGACAGTGCGCGTACTTCATCGGCAACAACAGCAAAACCACGCCCTTGTTCACCTGCTCGAGCCGCTTCAATCGCAGCGTTAAGCGCGAGCAAGTTAGTCTGCTCTGCTATACCACCAATCTCTTCCATCATTTGACTGACTTTTTGCGCCTGTTCACTCAACTGATAGGTCGTTGCCGTCGCTTTTTCAGCCTGAACGCTCAGGTTTTCAAGATTGCTATGTGTCAGGCTGATACTCTGCTGTGCGTCGGAGCAAGTATTGAGTGTCACATTGACAATCTGATGAGCTTCCTGAGCTTTTGAAGAAACATCATTGGCTGAGCTCTCTACTTCCTCAGTTGCATGGCGTACCTGAAGAATATCCTTGGTTTGCTGCTCTAACGCCTCAGTCACCTGATAAGAAGTCGCACTCAAGTTATCTGAAAGATCCTGTAAAGGTTTAGCTGAATCTTTCATACGACCCAATACGGTACGAATTCGAGCGGACATCAGTTTGAGATGAAAATCAGCGACAGAAAACTTGTCACTACCAGAGAAGACCAGGCGACTGACACTATCGTACTCATTCTGCAACTTTTTCAATTGACGCGGAGTATCAACTATTTCCTGACGGAACAGTAACGCGATCGCGGAGATAGGAAGTAGACTTGCTAATAAACTTACACTGCTACCAAGTTGAGCCAGATTAGCAATGATTGGTGCAGTCAGAGAACCAAGTAGTACTGCATAACGAACTGTATCACTCAGTTTAAGTGACCAGCTACGCCCAGACTTTTCAGCCTTTAGTAAGGCGCGGTATGCTTTGTCTGCAATGATCACCCATTCCGTTTTCGGTCTTACGCGCACCGATTGATAGCCAACAACGCTATTCCCTTCGTAAATAGGTGTAACGTAGGCATCAACCCAGTAATAACCGTTGGACTTGGTTCTGTTTTTAACGATACCTCGCCAGGCTTTGCCCTGTTTCAGGTTATGCCACATATCAGCAAACGCTGCCTTAGGCATATCACTATGGCGAACTATGTTGTGGTTCTGGCCGATTAACTCATCGACAGTAAACTCAGCAACATTGGCGAAGGCTTCATTACTGTAGGTAATAACCCCGTTTAAATCGGTTGTCGAAACCAATTGTTGATCTTTTTCTAGTACTGTTTCACGTGCTGAATCGGATTGGGCTGACATCTTATACTACTTTCTAATTATGAGTTGGTGCCGAATATAAACAAATATTCAATTTATGACAAAATATTAATGGAGCGGCATTCGGTTTTTTTGACAGAATTCACTTACTAGAATAATGCGTTTTCCCCTACAGACAGAAAGTCAAATCCCGTCTATAAGCTTCCAAGTTTTCTTGCCGCTGCGTTGCACCATAAGTGAGTGCAATCGTTAAACAGCGCCATTCCGCTGGTATGCATTCGGTATAGTTCTACAATTAAATAAATAGAGCTAAGTTTTAGTACAAAGTCACAAAAAGGCGTGGTGGTATTGATAGAGCAACTCACTCAAAAGTTTAAGCATCTTAGTTTACGATCTCTGACCATGATCGGTTCTACGATTACCGTAATCCTGTTTCTCGTCTGTTATTTTTCGTTCAAAGTGTTCTGGAAACACGAACAGGATGTCCAACAATCGTTTGAACGTCAGATGTTCGAAGTCGAACGTGTGGAAACTGTGCTGCAAATGGAAGAATTAGAATTACGTGCTTCTATCGAAGATTACGCGGCGTGGACAACGTTAGCGAATTATGTCGAAGTACCTTCAGAGCAATTTATCCAAGAAAGTATCGGCCCTCATGCCTTTGTGTCTGCTCTCATAGATAGCGCGATTATCTTCTCTCCTAGTGGAGAACTGATTTGGAACGGGACTTTCGACGGAGAGCATGTCATCAGTCGCCCAATCGTCGACCTGAACGACCCTAAAGTAGTTGAGAATATTTTGTCGAGTGCAAAACAGGCACCGTCTGATTACATTAACTCGTTCGTCAGATATGCTCGAATTAAAGATTCTGCTGCTATGGTGGCTTCATCACGTATTTGCCTCAGTGATGCTCAGCATTGTGACAAAGGCTATTTGGTATTCGTCAGAAAGATACGAGATGAATTTATTCAGCAGCTTGAACTTGCTACAGGCGTCGATATTCGAGTCTTACCACGCTCCCATTCCAGCGCGCCGATTGTAAACACTCATGTGCTCAATTTCGAAGATATTTTGTCTGACAATATGATTAAAATTGAAGTGAGCCACAATGAGAAAATGCCTGATTTTTTCTCCTGGCAGGGCGTCGCAGCAGTCACTGCCTTTAGTGTTATCATGTTTGTGGTAAACCTACTGGTTATGAACTTCTTCATAAAGCCCTTTATTAAATCACAGCGAGCGCTGAGACAATTTCATCAATCAGGAGGACAATTACCAAGCGAAGACAATTTTATTTCCAAAGAAGCGCGCGATTTTGCCCGCCAACTCAATCGTCTGATCGCAGAACTAGAAGATAGTCGAGCCCAGCTTAAGCAGCAGTCTACCATCGATCCTCTTACTGGTATTGCAAACCGCCGCTATCTCTATGACAGTGCAAAAGAGTACATTGAAACTCTACGCTATAGATACATTAGTGTCGTTATCGTCGATATCGACCACTTTAAACTATACAACGATAGTTACGGTCATATTGCCGGTGACAAAGCGTTGAACCAAATAGCACAAACACTCAAACAGGCTCCGACCCAATACGAACATCTGGTGGCTCGTTATGGAGGAGAAGAGTTTTGTATCGTGTTAGCTTGTGATTCTCCTATCGAGATCGAACCTTATGTCTCGAGTTTGGTTACCTCAGTTCAACAACTCAATATCGAGAACAGTCAGTCGCCAACCGCCGAGTGTGTGACGATAAGTGTTGGCGCGACCAGTGGACAAATCGAACGTTATCACCAGCTTTCAGCACTTATCCAGTTCGCGGATCGTGCTCTCTATCAAGTTAAAGATACCGGTAGAAACAATTATAAGATCGCACCTAAACACGAATTGTCCCCCGTTTAGCGCTTTACTATGGATGATTTCTCTTTACAATTGTCGCAAGTTTGAATTTCAAGGTTAATCCTATGTCTATCCAATGGTTTCCAGGGCACATGCACAAAGCCCGTAAAGAGATCGAAGAAGCAATCCCACAGGTTGATGTCATCATCGAAGTGCTAGATGCGCGTATCCCTTTCAGTAGTGAAAATCCAATGATCTCTGAAATACGCGGCGATAAACCAGTCGTAAAGGTACTTAATAAGCGCGATCTTGCGGACCCTGAGCTCACTCAGTTGTGGATTGACCATTTTGAGAAAGAGAACAACGTAAAAGCGATGGCGATTACCACCAGCAATGTTCAGGAAGTGAATAAAATTCTTGAGCTATGCCGTAAACTTGCACCACACCGCGAGGAGATTGGTAAGAACATTCGAACCATGATTATGGGTATTCCAAACGTCGGGAAATCCACCATCATTAACACTCTGGCAGGTCGTACCGTTGCGGTAACCGGTAACCAGCCAGCAGTGACTCGCCGCCAACAGCGCATCAACCTGCAAAACGGTATCGTCCTGTCTGATACTCCGGGAATTCTTTGGCCAAAAGTCGAAAACCCGCACAGTGGTTTCCGTTTAGCAGCGACTGGTGCGGTAAAAGATACGGCAATGGAGTATGACGAAGTCGCCTTCTACACCGTGGAGTACCTTGCCAAAGCTTACCCAGAGCGCCTTCAGGAACGTTATCAAATTGATGAGTTACCAGAGAGCGATATTGAGCTGATGGAAGAAATTGGTCGCCGCCGCGGGGCATTGCGTGCCGGTGGTCGAGTGGATCTGCATAAATGTTCTGAAATCCTGCTGCACGAACTCCGTAACGGTACTTTAGGTCAAGTGACTCTTGAACGTCCTGAGATGATTACTCAGGAATTAATCGAAGTAGAAATCGAAGCGGCTCGCAAGGCTGAAGAGAAAGCGAAGAAAAAAGAAGAGCGTCGCAAGCGTTATCTAAAAAACAAACGCTAATCTATTGTTATAGGGCAGCATTCAGGCTGCCCTTTTTTGTACTCAAGAGCTGCAAACTTTTGTTATAGTATAACAAAATGAATACAGGAACATGATTGATGAGAATTCCAACCAACATCATTACAGGCTTTCTAGGCACTGGTAAAACGACCGCTATCCTTTCCCTTCTACAAGAGAAGCCTGATAACGAACGTTGGGCTGTGCTAGTTAATGAGTTCGGCGAGATTGGTATTGATGGTGCCATGATGACAGACCAGGGAGCTCTGATAAAAGAAGTTCCGGGTGGCTGTATGTGCTGTGCCGCTGGAGTACCAATGTCTGTTGCTGTTACTGCTTTGCTGCGTACCAATCCCGATCGCCTGATTGTAGAACCTACCGGGCTGGGTCATGCCCACAAAGTGCTCGCGACTCTAACCTCAGCGCAATTCTCTGATTACATCGACCTGCGTGCGACCATTGGTTTAGTCGACCCACGCAACTTAAGCAATAGTAAGTACACGGAGAATCAGAACTTTATCGATCAACTTGCCATTTCTGACATCATCATTGGTAACAAGGTCGACCAATGCCACGTCAGCGATATCGACGCGTTTAATGACTGGGTAACCGATCAGACCCCACCAAAAATCTACAGTCAACTGGTTAAACAGGGCAAGTTCCCTATTGAGCTGCTCGACAGCCAGCGCCGTGATAACTCTCCGTCATCTGAAGTCGCTCAACATCATCACGAACATGCAGAACAAGAGCCACAATTTGCTCTGGCTCCAGACCAGACTTACGTTCGTAAGGAGAATAAAGGTCAGGGTTATTTCAGCTGTGGTTGGTTGTTTGGAGCCGAGGTTATCTTCGATTTTGACTTGCTGTTTTCAATGTTGTCAGACATTACCGCAGAGCGAGTCAAGGGTGTCTTGAACACCTCTAACGGCTGTTACGCGTTTAATGTGAGCAATGGTGTCGTTTCAGTAAATGAAATGTCGCTGGAAGGTTTTGAAAGCCGTTTGGAAGTTATCGACAGCCAACTGCTGCCATGGGATCAACTTGAAGCAGTTTTAAAGCAAATCGCTAACCTAGATTAAACACTCTCCCCTAAACGACAAGAGGCGCACCAATAAGTGCGCCCTATCCCTCGTTACTCAATCGTGAGTCTGCGAATCAGGAGGTCATAAGTTGCGACCTGATAATATACGAGGCTTTCAAGTAGTATTTTGAATCCATCCAAATTGTAGGTAAGGCGATAATTTCCTCCATGCGGGTCGGTTCAGATTGCCTTACCCTTAAACTATGGTTCAAATCCGCAGAATTGCAAGTATCACGGGGGCTACGATGTGTTGCAATTGTGAGATTGCTCCAGTATTTCAGACCTTTTTGCCCACCTTATCTTTCGCTTTGTATCAATTATGAAAATCAATATTTCGATCTTGTCGCTATAGTTAGTTTAAGACAGGCGTATAATTCGTGCTATAGCCTCTCTCACCCTTACTTACGGAGCCCTCAAGTCCATGACCAAAAGAGAAAAATTGAAGCAATCCTTTCTCGCTAAAGTACCTAAGGATGCCATTAATCAATTTCTCTCTAAGGACAAAACGCCCGTATCGGTCTTATTGCTTTCCCTACTGGTTGGTGTACTTGCTGGCCTTGTCGGAACCTACTTTGAACTTGCTGTTCATTTCGTCTCCGAAACTCGCACTGATTGGTTAAAAAGCGAAATTGGCAGTGTATTACCATTATGGCTAGCAGCATTCCTTATCAGTGCAGCACTGGCATTTATTGGCTACTTCCTGGTCCACAGATTCGCCCCTGAAGCAGCAGGTTCCGGTATCCCTGAAATCGAAGGAGCGATGGATGGTATTCGCCCTGTTCGCTGGTGGAGAGTCATTCCGGTTAAATTCTTTGGCGGTATGGGCGCACTAGGTTCAGGTATGGTTCTGGGACGTGAAGGCCCAACCGTTCAAATGGGTGGAGCTATTGGTCGCATGGTGACAGACATCTTTAAAGTTAAGGATGACGATACTAAACACTCATTGCTTGCCTCAGGCGCAGCAGGTGGCTTAGCTGCCGCATTCAATGCTCCTCTTGCCGGCATTATGTTTGTGGTTGAAGAGATGCGTCCGCAGTTCCGTTACTCATTAATCTCGATTCGTGCGGTCATTATCTCTGCGATCTCGGCCAACATTGTATTTCGATACATTAATGGACAAGATGCCGTTATTACTATGCCACAATATCAAGCTCCGGAACTGACCACTCTATGGTTGTTTCTTTTGCTTGGCGCCCTGTTCGGTATGTTTGGCGTGGTCTTTAATCAACTAGTTACCTTGTCACAAGATCTGTTTGTCAAATTACACAAAAATGACCGTAAGCGCTATTTACTTACTGGTTCACTCATTGGCGGCTGTTTTGGAATTATGCTGCTTTATTTCCCAGAAGTAACCGGTGGTGGCATCGGACTGATACCGACAATTACTAACGGCGGCTATAGCGCTGGAATACTGCTGCTGTTGTTTGTTGCACGTATCGCTACAACCATGATCTGTTTTGGCTCTGGCGCCCCTGGCGGCATCTTTGCTCCTATGTTGGCACTCGGTACACTGTTTGGCTACGCGTTTGGCCTCATTGCTCAAGGGCTGTTTCCTGACTTACCTATTACTCCGGGTATGTTTGCTATTGCTGGTATGGGCGCTCTATTCGCGGCTACTGTACGCGCACCAATCACAGGGATTCTGCTGGTGATTGAAATGACCAACAATTATTATTTGATTCTACCTCTAATCATCACCAGCTTAGGTGCGGTGATATTTGCTCAGATGCTTGGCGGTCAGCCAATCTATAGCCAACTGCTCCATCGAACTCTTAAAAATGAGAAGTTGAGACAGAAAGATCTTCCAACAAACGCGGAATGAGATTTGCCTCGCAACCGTTTGGCTTGCTATCATCGCCGCAGATAATGGCAAGGCAAAGGATTGTCTGGTTAGAAAGATAGCTTTGCTTACCGCGCCGATTACTCAGCTTTAAGGATGATAGTTTTTGAACTGGAGACGTTTTACTCACTTCCAGAGTGTCCCGCCATCACAAGCAGCATTAGCACTAGGTATGATTGGACTTGGTCATGCCTGGGCTCTGTACATCCCTGAAGTTGGCGACCTGATACGCCCTTATCTCGCAGCCTTTGGCGCGCTGTTGTTGTTTCCTGTTCTGGTCAAGTATCTGACTAGCTATTCGACGTTTATGAATGACATCCGCCACCCCTTGAGCGGTAGTCTTATGGCGCCAATGAGTATGGCGTTGCTGATTCTTTGTGATTACCTGGCGTTGATCTCGCCAATTATCGCCTACCCTATCTGGTTTGCGGCACTGTTACTGCACCTCACTATGATGATCATGTTCTTTAGCTTCCAACTGCTCAATTTCAAAATGTGTAACATAGTGCCAAGTTGGTTTCTCTACCCTGTAGGTCTTATTAGCAGTTCACTTGCCGGGACAAAATTCGGTCATGATGTCTTCTCCGAATCTTTGGTTATGGTTTGTATAGGTATTTACTTCTTTATGCTGCCGCTCGTTCTCTATCGACTGGTATTTGAAGGGACACTTCCTAAACGTGCTAAGCCGACTCTGGCGATTATGGCGGCTCCAATTAACCTGACACTGGCTTCCTATTTGGTTAACTTTCCCAGCCCAGATCCTATCTTAACCGGTGCTTTGGCAGGGATTGCCATTACCATGACGCTGTTAATCTATCTTTGCTACATTCGCCTGATGCGACTTAAATTCCAGCCATCGATTGCAGCAGTGACTTTCCCTTCGGTTATTAGTGCTATCGCTATGCACCGCTTAACCACATTTTTCGCCGAAAACCACCCTAACTGGTATTGGTTACATCAGTTTGGTTTATTTGAGTTGTCTGTTGCGACGGGTTTAGTGGTTTGGGTGACCGTTGGATATTTCAAGATGTACTGGCCAGAAGTATTCACCGACAATAAAACACCACATCGCGCTGATAAAACATAAATACTGGTTATTTTTCTTACTAATATTATGGCATAAGCCTATATGAGAAGAGCACTTCTAAATATAGCTGATATTTATATTTGTAACCAGTCGCTCAAACATTAAACACCCCACTCGTAATAATTCATAATTTGATTCATATATCCTTTGTCAGCTGGCGTTGGCTCTTAATAAAAAGGATATTCAATCATGAATACACTACATAACCAATCAACCTTGCCACAATTTATTAATCAGAAACTTAATCATCACATTGACGATTTAATTCACAGTAACAATAACTCTCGTCACCTTGTTCTCGGGTTAACCCCTAAATATGGTGATATCGTGCTACAGAGCAACGACTATTTAAGCCTGGCCAACCATGAGGATATTATTCGACACCACATTGATTCAATCTCGAAATGTCAAAATAGTCCGCTGATGTCCGGTATATTCCTTCAAAGCGAGCAACTCAAACCTAGTATCGAGCATCAACTCGCTTCATTCACTGGCTTCAAATCCTGTCTACTATCTCAGTCCGGCTGGGAAGCGAATATCGCTTTACTGCAAACCATTTGCGACACTGGTACTCAGGTATATATCGACTTCTTTGCTCATATGTCGTTATGGGAAGGAGCCAGAATTGCCGGCTGTGATGTTCATCCCTTTATGCACAACAACGAACGTCATTTAGAAAAGCTTATCAAACGTCATGGCGCAGGTGTGGTGATCATTGACTCGATTTACAGCACAATTGGTACCATAGCTCCAATCGGCGACATCATTTCCATCGCTAAACAGCATGGTTGTGCAATCGTTGTAGACGAGTCACATTCACTTGGCATTTACGGTAATCATGGCGAAGGCTTGCTTCATCAGCTCGGCGTAACCCATCTGGTCGATTTCATGACCGCGAGTCTCGCTAAAACATTTGCCTATCGTGCCGGTGCAATCTGGTGTAACAATCAAGCAAACGAGTGCATCCCCTTCGTCGCTTATCCAGCTATATTCAGCTCGGCTATGTTGCCCTATGAAGTCGAACGAATTGATATGACACTCAAGGTGATTAAAGAAAGTGACGATTTACGCGCCAGGCTGTTCGCGGTTAGTCAATATTTAAAACAAGAATTAACCAAGGTAAATATAACCGTTCGAAGCAATTCTCAGATTATATCTTTGGAAACCGGAGATGAAAGAAACACCGAAAAAGTTCGCGACTTTCTGGAGCAAAATGGCGTATTTGGCGCGGTATTTTGTAGACCCGCCACGGCGAGAAATAAAAATCTTATTCGTTTCTCATTAAATAGTTCGGTTAGCGAACAGCAGCTTGATAAAATTATAGACGTTTGTCGCCAAGCTCAGAATAGAGCGGATATGTACATACTATAAAAGTCAGGCCCGTTACCGGGCCTGAATTAAATCCAGTTAGCGATTTTATCCAGTAATTTTTCAGTTGCCGCCGGTTTTATAATGTAGTCATTCATTCCGACTTGCTCTATTTTGGCTATGACACTTTCACTTGAATCACCGGTATGGCCCAGAATAGGCACTTCAGCATATTGCTGTTGAGATTTGCGGATTGCACTGGTTGTTTCCAGTCCGTTAAGCTGGGGCATTTCAAGATCCATCAGAATCAGGTCGACAGCTTTGTGTTGCAACTCTTCTAAAACTTGTTTCCCATTGCTGGCCTGTAATACGGTGAACCCTTGCTGCTCAAGTAAGATCGAAGTGTAAAATCTCAGCGACTGGTTATCATCAGCAACTACGATAGTCTTGCCTGAATCAAATTGCTTTCTTGGTAACAGGTTGCGGTTAGGTTCACTATCTTCAAAAAACAGCTCATCAAAAATGTTGCCCGCTTCCAACATCAAACGATGTTTTTCGATCGGATATACCGTCAGATGACGTTCAATATCATTGTGGTATCGGCTGTTCTTATCAAAAAGGAATACAATCCTGCCTTCAGTAAAGTGCAATTTACTTTCTAGTTGCGTGAATGCCTGAGGTTCAGAGAGTGCGCTATCTAAATCAACCATTATCAGATCGTATTCGAACTCATACTCTTCTCGCTTGCTTGCTGCATCAAGCTGCAAGTAATTGATACGAAAGTCTTTATAGAAAGCGACTTCGTTGACATGTCGAAGCAGTGAACTCTCCTCACCAACAAACAGGACAGATTTCGATTTCATTAAGTCTTGTTTGATATTTCTTACTTCAGGCGAATCATATTTAGGGAACATTAAGGTGAACTCAGTCCACTCGCCTAACTTTGAACGACAGGATACATTACCACCCAGTGCTTTCATCACCTTACGACAGAAAGGTAAGCCTAAGCCATAGCTCCCTGTCTTACCAAAGGTGTAAAAATCGTTGAAGATTTGCCCTATCACTTTTGGGTCAATGCCGACGCCGTTATCTGTGAAAGTGAGTTCGTTATGCCATTCGTAACTGCGAGCCTCGATGACTACCTCAAATTTATCACCATTCTGATAGTAGAAGGCGTTTTTGAGCAAGTTATAAAGCGCATACTTAATCAGTGCGTCACTACCAAAAAACTCGAAGTCTTCACCTGCAAGCAAGCTGACAGCCTGCTTATCTTTAAGACTTTTGTAGGCAAAGCTGTTCAAGGAGTTCTCGGTAATTTCTCGTATTGAATGTTTTTTGAAAGTCGTGCGTGAGACCCTGTTTTCGTCAATAGAAGTTAGCAGCAAGTCAATCGTTTCGTTACCCGTACGTATCACTTCGTCCGCATCAGTAATTACGTCTCGTGCAAGTGCCACTTCCTGTGCTGATAACTTATAACCCGATCCCTGACGCTTACTTTCTTCTGGAAGTATTGAATTGAGTACATCTAACGATGCTTTAAGGGCACTTAATGGGTTTCGCATCTCATGTGCCATACCTGCACCAAATGACTTAGCCAGTGAAACTTTACTCTCATGAGAGACTTGGTTTCTGAAGTAGAACAGATTGCCAAACACATAAGTGAATAAGAATATCGGCAGGTAGGCCCAAACGATCTCTTGTTGAACCACCTGAGTATCCAGCCCATAAGCGCTCAGATAGGCAAACGCCATGGCCAAAGCAGCCTGCGCTAGCATTAAGCTTGTTTGATGCACGAGCAGAACATGGAGGAAGATTGACGCCATGAAAGACATCGCCCATATCGTCGACCAGTGGTTCATAAACATCATGTAGCTAAAGAAATAAGGCAAGCATATGCCTATCGCCAGGAAGTAATAATAAGGGAGATAGCGCTGAAGATATTTAGGAATCAAGCTACGCAAAGCCAGAACAGCGAATAACGCCGAACAGGCACTGCGTAACAATAATGTTTCGTATGGTTGAGGGAAAAGGTAGCTCCACACATAGTAGTATGTCGGAAAACCAAGCAGCCCCATCCAACCAACTAACGTTAGATTGGGTTCCGCATATTGGTAAACTTTACGAATCGATTCCGAAATAGCGACCATCTATTACCCTAATGCCACCTAACTGCTCAATAAGTCAAAGGTTTATTATTGTTGTACCTTACTAATTCTTAGCACACATAACGCTAGCTAACCAATTAGTCGCATAAAACTAACAAACTTATGTGACCACGAGACTGATCGAGCTTCCGACTCGACTTGCTACGACATCAATTCTTTGAGCTATCTGCTCTTTTAACTCACTAACGTGCGATATAAGCCCAATCATGCGACCAGCCTGTTGCAAATCAACCAGAGTCTGGATGGCAAGGTCAAGTGACTCTGGATCTAAACTGCCAAAGCCTTCGTCAATGAACAGTGTATCAAGACGAATACCACCGCTGTAGGACTGCACCACGTCCGAAAGACCAAGAGCGAGCGCTAACGCCGCCATAAAGGACTCCCCGCCAGACAACGTAGCAACATCACGAGTCTTGCCTGTATAACCATCTTCAACACTCAGGTCCAGACCTCGACCTGCAGCACCTTTAAAACCTTCTGTCTTACGAACAAGTTGATAGCGCCCTTTACTCATAATATTCAAGCGTTGCGATGCCTGAATCAAAACATCGTCGAGCAAGACACCCAGAACAAAGCGGTGAAGGCTTACCCTACTGCCAGTTTTACCACTAGCGACATCGTAAAGTGTGCCGAAAACTTTATATTCAGCTTCAAGCTGACTGTTTTTGTCATGCAGAATGGCAATGTCCTGCTGTACCTTCTCAATACGCTGATAAACGGAACGAATTCCATCCAGGCTGGCACGTAGTTGCTGGTAGCGCCCTTCGACTTCAGATAGCAAAGTTTGTTTGAGCGCTAAGTCTGGCTTATCTGTATCTGCGAGTTGTTGTTTTAGATCAGAAATAGTCTGTTGTAGCTTAACTTTTGTCTGCTCATATTCGCTGATACTTGCCTGCCACTGCTTGACTTGCTGTTCGTCAGCCCGGCTTGCTACAAAGCTCTGCTCCGACTCAAAGCCCGATGACAGTAACTCGGTATGCCATGTTTTGAGCGTCAATTCCTGCTGTTGGCTTGCATCAACTTTAAGTTGTTTATTGGTTTCGCTCTGGCTTTGCAGCTCGACCAAACGCATATTAACTTGTTGAGAAGCGGCTTGAGCGGCCTCTAACGCCTGCTTAAGCTGCGTAATGGTCTGTTGATTGACCTGATATTGTTGCTCAACAATATCGACACTGGTGTATTTAGGATCAATCAGGTTGCTGACTTTATCCACTTGCTGCTGTTGCATCTTCAACGCCGAGTCGTTAGCTGAAATCTCTGTTTTAAGCTGGTGAATCTTGGAGTCACCAACGACACAACGTTGATTCAGTTCGCCAACGGCATGTTCCATCTTGACCAGATCAATAGCGGATAACTGTGTCAGTCGTTGAGTCATCCCCTGAATCTCCTGGCCAAGTAGTGCCGGGTCGATGGTCACTTTGTCTGCTAATTCGTTTACGGCTTCCGCCACTAACTTATTTTGCTGCTCAATCGAGTTGAGATGCTGTTGCTGGGCATTACTCGCTAAATTGAACTGCTCCAATGCGTGACGCTCTTGCTGTCTGGCGCTCTGTACTTGCTCTTTGGACACACTATCACTGTTGAGTGTCGCTGGCGCGGGATGCTGGCAACTACCACACACCGGACAAGGCTGATCCTTTTCCAGTTTCTGTGCAAGGATAGATGCCTGAGCATTATGCCAGCTTAGCTCTAGCTGATCGGCCGCCTTTTGTCTCTCATCTAATAGCGCTTTTGCATTGCTTACAGCCGACAGATGTTGATCTGACAATGCTGCCAGACGCTCTAATTCAGCTTTTAAACCATGATACTTAGTCAGATTAGTGAGCAAATGCTGTTTAGTTACCAGCTCAGTTTCAAGGGCCGCCCTTTCGCTGACGTCTTTACGTGCCTGCTCTAGTGATTTAGCCGCAACCTCAGCTTCTGTGGCTAATTTCTCTTTGTGTGCGTTGTACTGAACCAGCTTTTGCGCCAACTCGGCTCTTGTCGTGTCCAGTTGCTTTAACTCAGTATCTAGCGCCGCCTTTTCCGCTAATTTAAGCTTTGTTTGTTCAAGCTCAAACTGCGTTTCGTTGAGCTTAGGAATAGCATCGGCATTTTTTTGCGCTTGTTCTAACTCAACCTGCTGTTGCTTTTGCGCATTTTGGGTCTCGTTGAGCTGAGTTTGAATTAAGGATAGCTTTTGTTCGAACTCAGATACCTGTTTATTAATCGACTGCAAATTAGCGTATGGCAGCTCCAACTTTGCCGCTTTCCCTGCTAAATCCAACTGATTGCTAAGTTGAACGATGCTGACTTTATTCACTTCGTGACTCACCAGTGCAGCGTTAGTTGCGTCAAGTTTAACGAACTGCTGCTCAAGGGCCTGTGCCTTATGCAGCTCTGTCTTTGCCTGGTTGAGTTTTTCCTGTTCTGTCAATTCGAGCTTTTGCGCCTGTTCTAACTCAGCGCTTAATTCGAGCTGACGTTGAGCAAGCTCTTGCTCAGTCGTTACCTCAGCGACTTGCAAGGCACCACGAATCTGATTATCAAACTCATCTTTTGCCTTACTGATTGCACTTGCTTTGTCCTTAAGTGCAAACTCGATTTTCTTGTAAACGTCGGTTTGGAATAGTTGTCCAAAGATCGCTTCACGATCTTTGGAGCTGGCCAGAAGTAACTCACGAAACTTACCCTGAGGAAGCACCATTACCTGACGGAACTGAGTTTCATTGAGACCAAGTAAGTTGGCAACTTCGGATTTAACCTGCACCGTTTTGCTGGTGATTAAGTTTTCGCCATCGGTTATATCGTACAAGGCTGCACTATGTTTACGCGTTGTCGTTCCTTCCCCACGAGCTTTAGGCGCCTCTTGCTCGGGCGATCTAGTGACGCGGTAACCACGGCTATTGAGGGAAAACTCTAAGGTTACTTCCGTAGGCAGGTCAATGGCAGCCTGATCGCAACGCATCTGCATACCCTGACGCTCGTTCCCCGTCGTTTCGCCATATAAAGCAAAACAGATGGCGTCGAGGATTGAAGTCTTACCCGATCCGGTTGGTCCGTTGATCAAGAATAGTGGGTTATTGCCAAGCGCTGTAAAATCGACCACTTCACGTGTAGCAAAAGGGCCGAACGCTTGCATGGTTAATAGAGTCGGTTTCATGATTGGCCCTTATTGCTGATTTAGCTGCTTGATGATATCGGTGATTGCCTGCTCTTGCTGGCTAGAGAGTTCACTATCCTGAGCCTCCGCAAAAAAATCACGGAACATGTCGACTTCACTGCGTGCCAGCTTCGCGGCAGCCATCTGTTGTTCGACTCCCACCAGCATACCAGGCTTCTCAAGATGCAGTACGTTCGGGTAAACAGCTCTGAGCTTCTCCATTGGGTTGAGAATGGCGTGCTTATCCATCAGACGGACTAACAAGTAGTCATCACTTTGCGGATCGCTTTTACCGTTAGCGATGATTTGCTCAAGTTCCCCTTCGATGATTCGCATTTGATGCGGGGCAACTAAATCGATGTGGGTTGCAGATTTAAAGCCATCAGCGTCAAGTTCAACCAGCGTCATACCCTTTTTCTGATGTTGCTCAGAGAAGCTGTATTTCATCAACGAACCTGAATAACGAATATACTCATGGCCTTTTTTCTGCGGTTGATGCAGATGGCCTAAGGCGACATAGTCAAAGTCGACAAAATGTTCATGGCTAACGCGGTCAGAACCACCGATCGATAATGGACGCTCTGATTCAGACTCTATCGCACCATCAACAAAGCAGTGACTGAGGAGAACGTTTTTTGAATCAGGCTTGAAGGACTGCTTGATATGCTCACACAATAACTCATGAGCCTGGTCATAAGTGGAAACGGCTTGCTTATAGTGGTGACGCACCAACTCAGGATCGTTATACGGCATACCATAGAATGAGACTGGACCGATATCACTCTCTATCACTACAGGCTGAAGCATGTCAGTAAAGTTAGAAACAATGTGTAGCCCTGACGACTTCATCTGTTCAGCACCAAAACCGAGTCTCTCTGCACCATCGTGGTTACCAGGAATAATGATTATCGGTAATTGAATATCGCCACATACCCGAGTGACAAATTGATTCAGCACTTCAATCGCAGCGGTTGGAGGCACTGAGCGGTCATATATATCGCCGGCAATCACTAACGCATCGACAGGGTTTTCCTTGATATAGTCAATAATCTGTTCGAGTACGACCTTTTGGTCTTCAAGAAGTGAAACGTTGTGAAATTGGCGACCTAAGTGCCAGTCAGATGTGTGGAGAAATTTCATGCAAGCCCAGCGTGATTCTTATCGTTAGGCCAATATAATAATATTAATGAGGGTCAAATAGATATAAAAAAGTCGCACCTAAAGTGCGACTTTTACTTGTTAAACAAGGTAATTATGCGCGGTTCTTACAATGCTCAATCGCGCTGCTTAGAAGCTCTAAGGCCGTCTGTTCGCACTCTGGTAGTGCCGCATCACTTTCACCAAGAGGTGTCACGCGCTCACCCCATTTAATATGGCCAGCGCCCCAAGTCAGACCGGCACCAAATGCCGCCAGTAGTAAGTTGTCACCTGGTTTCACAAAGCCTTGCTCCAGAGATTCGCACAGCGCGATTGGCACCGTGGCCGCCGACGTGTTGCCATAATTGTGGATGTTTACAAAGGCTTTGTCCTGACTGATACCTGATAGATCGCACAAGGTTTGGATAATACGGATATTGGCCTGATGCGGAATAACCACATCGATGTCATCAGTCGATAACTCACTGCGAGCAAGGACATTTTGCGCTGCTGCACCCATGCCCTTAACCGCACGCTTAAAGATCTCTTTACCGACAAAGTTGAAATCCCAGTAGCCATTGTCTGCGGCGAATCTATCCATAGATGTACCGAATTTAGGTACAGCAAGAATATCGCGACCTGCTGAGTCACAGCCTAGCTGCGCTTGTTGTAGGCCAACTTGTTGTTCGGTTTTCGAAAGAATTACCGCACCCGCACCATCACCAAACAGAACAGCGGTATCACGCATCGTCCAGTCAATAAAGAAGGATAAGCGCTCAGCACCCACTACGAGGGCGTTTTGGTAGTTACCCGCCTGGATAAGGCGTGTTGCTGTTTCCAGTCCATAGACAAAGCCTGTGCAAGCCGCATTCAGGTCAAACGCTGTTGCTGCTTTAATACCAAGGTTTTGCGCTACTTTAGAGGCAATATTCGGGATTAGTGAGTCTGCTGAACAGGTGGCAATAATAATCAGGTCGATTTCATCAGCGCTTTTACCTGCACACGCTAAAGCATGTTTTGCAGCGACTGTTGCCATATCTGAGGTGTTCACATGGCTAATACGGCGATTCTCAATTCCCGTACGTGTACGGATCCATTCATCTGATGTATCAAGAAAAGTACTTAAATCTTCATTAGAGAGCGTAGCTGGTGGTAGGCATTTTCCCCAACCAGTAATTTTTGCATAGAAATTTTTCATTCAGAGCCTTTGCATTTGTTATTTGTATCACTCGATCATTTCAGAGTATAACTAGCGATGACATTCACTGTCATCTAATTGAAAAAATAACGAGAGAAAAATCATGTCTACCTTTAATCCACGATGCCCATCTTGCTCAGGTGTCAATCGGGTACCAACAGAACGCGTTGCTGAAAGCCCAAACTGTGGTAAATGTCAGGCCCCTCTATTGGATGGTGCGCCTGTTGAAGGAACCGATGTTAACTTCGCTGCGATTTTAAACAGTGACGTACCTGTTGTGGTCGATTTTTGGGCTCCTTGGTGTAATCCATGCGTTGGCTTCGCACCTGTCTTTGCTGACGAAGCAAGCGAGCGTGCAAAAAGCGTTCGATTTGTAAAAGTGGATACTGAAAGCCAACAGAATCTTGCCGCGCAATATCAAATTCGAAGCATTCCAACCGTTATGGTCTTCAAAAATGGCAAAAGAGTCGATGTGATTAACGGCGCCCTTCCTAAGGGTCAATTTAATCAGTGGCTTAGCCAAGCTATTTTAAAATAGCCTGGTATTATTAATTACGAAAAAGCGACTAAATAATGCAGATTTAGTCGCTTTTTTATTGTGATTATTCACACTTCATTTCGATAAATATATTTTATCGTAAAGATCAAAAGCTTTCGTTTTACCTTAACCCCATTTCCCCCCATAGTCGCGCCGAAATCTGTTCATATTTAACTCATACTTCGAGGCCACGACATTGGAAAACACCTTAGCTCCTGCTCCTAAAGCTCGCATTTCTGTACCTGTAATTGCGCTTGCTCTATATGCGGTCGCTTCAGGCTATTTAATGAGCTTAATTCCACTGATGTTGCCAGAGTATGGTTTAGAATCTTCACTAGCAAGCTGGCTAGCAAGTGTATTTTACGCAGGTCTATTGATCGGCGCTGCAGGTGTAGAGCCATTAGTTAAAAAAGTTGGCCATCGCTCAGCTTTCGTTTGGTGCTTAGTGACTTTTATTGCCACTATCATCGCACTACCACTATTGCCATATGCGGCGGCCTGGATCATCGCTCGCTTCGTGGCTGGCGTTGCCGTGGCTGGTGTGTTTGTGATTGTCGAATCATGGTTACTTCATGGTGATGAAAGTGCGCGTGCTAAACGCCTTGGCCTTTACATGGGCTCACTATACGGCGGTAGCGCTTTAGGTCAGCTTGGTATTGGTGTGATTGGCGTTACTGGTGGCGTTCCTTTTATCACAATTGTAACTCTACTGATCCTTGCGGTTGTTGTACTGCTGTTTGGTGAGAGCGATCAGCCAGAGAGCGAGCATAGCACTCCGCTGTCACTCAAGCAGATCAGTAAGCTCAACCATGCTGCTATTATTGGCTGCATCGTTTCAGGTCTTACTCTGGGAGCAATTTACGGTCTAATGCCGGTTGAGTTACAGACACGTGGAATCAACCACACCGATATTGGCAGTCTGATGGCAGTTGTGATTCTGGGTGGTATGGCAGTTCAGCCAATCGTACCTTGGCTGTCTAAATACTTTGGCCGTACATTACTCATGGCTATGTTCTGCTTTATCGGTGTCGCAGCAATTAGCTTCACAACTATGGTCGGTGGCTTGCAAGCGCTAGGTATGGGCCTGTTTCTGCTAGGTATGGCAACCTTCGCTCTTTACCCTGTTGCAATCAACCTTGGTTGTGACAAGCTCGACGCAAACTACATTGTGTCAGCGACTCAAGTGATGCTATTCAGCTACAGCATTGGCTCAGTAGCTGGCCCGGTAGCAGCTGACTGGTTTATGACTGGTGCGCAAGGCCTGATGGGCTACCTGTTTGCAACTCTGCTTGCGACTTGTATTTATATGCTCATCGCAAGTATTAAAACCAAACGCCAGGCTGTGGCAGGCGAATAATCCGTCTAGAAACAATTAAGGGACACCACTGGTGTCCCTTTTTGTATGCTTAACGTTTCATTCGCTGATGACGATTGGAAGCATTCGCCTGCGGTTTGTCAGGTACAGTCTTGCGCTCATGTAGCAAGTGACGAATCGACAACAATGGATGAGGAATCAACATTCGTGGTCCGGCATAGCGCATAACCAGCTTCATTTGTTGTTTCTGTTCTGGCTTATAGCAGTGAATCGGGCACTTATTGCATGTAGGTTTATTTTGACCGTAAGGGCAACGATCTAGCTTAGTTTCCGCGTAACTGAGCAGGTCCTGACACTCATCACATAGGCCCGACGTTGATTTATGATGGTCACGACAGTATATGTGGACCATGGCGCTGACGGTTTTAAACTCTGTCAGCAACTCACCTGTTAAAATGCTCGATAATGCCATTGTGACGGTTAAACAAAATTCTTCTGATACAAAAGTAAATCTACTTTATCACTTATAGCCTGCTGAACTTTGACATAGGTAAAACCAAGCTTAGTTAGTAATGCCCGACTGCCCTGGTTGTCGTCACTTGTGATCGCAACAAGCTGCTCAATACGTTCATTATTCTCGGCATATTCAAGTACCGCTTTGCCTGCTTCATATCCATAACCCTGCCCATAAGCTGAAGGGATAAAACCATAGCCGATATCGTATGCACTTAACTCTGGTCGTTTGATCAGGCCGCAAACACCAAGTTTTTCCTTGCTCTGTGTATGTTCAACCAACAACAAACAGACACCATATTCTCGGTGCATCGCCAGAATCTTCTCTTCAATATATTCAGCAGCGTCTGCGACAGAGCGAATATTCTTATCGCCCACAAACCTGAGGAAATCCTCGCTGTTGTATAACTGTTCAATAAACGCCGCGTCATCCATACCCAGCATCCTTAGTGTTAGCCGCTCTGTGGTGAGAGGTTGCATAGAAAAATTCCTGTCGATTTACGTCCAAGGTTGAGCTTAACACCTACAATTAACGTAGAACATATAACAACAATAAGTTGATGTCAGGTAACGGCGGAGATGCGAAGTCATGCGTGTTTTATTTGTATTAGTCATCACTCTTCTAGCGGCACCCGCCAGCTGGACCTACCCTTCATTCTCCCACCCTTTGCCTCACCGCAGCCTGATCTATTTTGCGCCGACCAACGATGCTCACGTAAAACAATTTATACTTGAAACGCTAATTAATGAGTGTGAATTGGAAGACAGAGATCTGGTGACACTGGTGATAACAGCCGATGGTTTCACCTCGCCTAAGTGGATGAAACATGAGTTTGACTTAAAATCTCTGTTTACTGCTTACGAAGTTGAACCCGATAGCCACACAGCAATTTTAATCGGTAAAGATGGTGGGGAAAAACTTCGCTGGGGCAAAAAGACTGACTGGGAGCTTATTAAACACGTCATTGATGACATGCCAATGCGCCAGCGAGAAATGACGACTCAGGTCAGTCCATGTTCGGCTTAATCACCCTACCTTAACCGCTACAACCGAGTAAGTGTGCCACTGTTTGAGCTTACCCAGAGTTGTTGGCGCTCGTTCATCACGCTCGTAAAATCGTACAATTTCGAAGTTAGCCAGTAACTTACGCAGTGCTTGCTCCGTGATAGGTGACGTGGGACTGCGATAATTGTCTGCCCAGCTGTCTTTATATCCCATAAAGTCTCCAGCAAACACGCCTCCGACTTCCAATGCCGATTCAATCCGCAACCAGGTGTTTTCGAACTCATTCGGTTGAGCAAAAAACAGGCTTGAGTTGGCAATGATCACACCCGCACTCGGGTAGTCATACGTCTCGAAACTAGCTTGAGATAGCTCAATCAACGGGTTACCAGCGAATCTGTCTCGACAGATGCTCATAGCGTCCGGATTGATATCAAAGCCATACACCTGATACCCCTGTGACGAAAGGAACTCAATATCGCTTCCCGTTCCACAGCCACAATCAATAGCAGTTTTACTGGCGGACTGATTTAGTCTGACGGCAAATTCAGTCCGCTTTGCATGAGGGCGTGACAATGCTCTTTGGTAATACTGGTTCCAAATCTGGTCTTCTTCCATGTAGCTGCTCTTTCCTTTACTTGATGCACGCGTCTGTTAAGTCAAACTAAGCGACATTTTAAAGTAACCGACATTAGATTTATGAAATTCATCACCTTCGGTCCGCAGACCAAATCGATGATAAAAACTAATCGCAGTAGTTCGCGCATCACACCAGAAATAATCGACGTCACGGTTCCTGAGACTATCTAGTACATGTTGAATGACCTTAGTGCCAATTCCCTGCCCCTGATACTGCTCTACAGTGGCGAACTTACGTAATCGCGCTTGGTTTCCATTGATGTAGATTGACGCTACACAAACTAACTGATCAGCAACGAATGCACCATAATGGCTGGCTATCTCGTCACCCTCAACCAGACAAAATGACATCGGCTTATCTGGCCATAATACTTGTTGTCTAACAGGCAACACCTGCTGTGTATCGACTTGCTGAATTATTATATTGTGCCGAGTTTCTAGCGACGTTTCCACGGCCTCTCCTTAACCACCAAACTTCACGCAAGCTCATAGTGCAATCGTCAGTCAGATTTAGCAATGCTTTAGTTCTAAGGAGTGAATACACTTGCGTTTACGGCTTACTTATACGTTAAGGATAAAAATGGACACTTGAGCAGGTGATAAGCTGTAGGTATAAAAAACCAGCCGGATG